>JAUWPI010000039.1 GCA_030611665.1 Candidatus Heimdallarchaeota archaeon
AATTATCAATCCGGTGTCTTCGAATCTGCTGAAGCTATCTCTGGAGAAAAAATGATTGAGGAAAACACTTACGCACACAGAGCATGTTATGGATGTTTATAGCTTGTGGAAAAGCAAACAAGTTTGATAAAGGTAAATATGCTGGTTTAGATGTTGAAGGACCTGAATATGAAACAACTGCACTTCTAGGATCAAATTGTGGAATATCAGATTTAGCCGCTGTTGCAAAATCAAGTCAACTTTGTGATGATTTGGGAATTGATACTATTACTTCTGGAGCGACAATCAGTTTTGCAATGGAGTGTATTGAAAAGAAAATACTGAAACAAGACAGTGTAGAGAATCTTGTGTTTGGTAATGATGAAGCAGTCTTACAGATGTTACAATTGATTGCTCATAAAGATGGAATTGGAGAACTCTTCTCTAAAGGATCAAAAGCAGCAGCGGAAAGACTAGGTAATGATTCAAGTGATTTTGCTATACAAGTTAAAGGACTAGAACTAGCTGGTATCGAACCAAGAGGTTCTTTTGGTATGGCATTAGCTTATTCCACAGCTGATCGAGGTGCATGTCATCAAAGGTGCTGGACACCTTCTGCTGAGCTTTGCGGAGATTTAACCCGTTTTTCAATGGATGGTGTTCCTAAATTTGTTAAAGAATCTCAAGATGAAAGAGCAGCATGCTTCTCTCTTGTTGTTTGTGATTTCTTACCTTTTGATGTCCCTGAGATGATAGAGATGTTAAACTCTGCAACTGGTTTCTCTTATACAGTTGACAGTTATTTAAGTTCAGGAGAAAGAATTTGGAATACAACTCGAATGTTCAATGTACGCGAAGGCATTACTGCTCAAGATGATGTTTTACCAAAAAGATTCTCAAGTGAAGTAATGCCAGAAGGACCAGCTAAAGGTCAAATAGTATCCGAGAAGGTTCTTGAACAAGCGAAAGCTGAATATTATAAATTAAGAGGATGGGATTCAAATGGTATCCCAACTAAAGAAAAATTAAATGAGCTAAAAATCTAAATGGTGAATTTACACAAACAAATTTTTTCTCATTTTCTTAGCTCTTTTTACCTTTTGCATCCACTATGAACTTAAAGAATTTCTCTTTCATTTCATCAGTAACCCAGCTAAAGTCTCCTTCGCCTTTATCCACTTCTTTCTCCATGGATTTACCGATTTCTTTCACTACGGTTTTACTGAATTTCTTCTTAAATGCTCCAGGAACCCAGCTAAAGTCGTCTTTTTCTTCTTTCTTCTTCTTCTTTCCTTTCATTGAAGATGATGCTATGACATTAACTATAATGAATATTATGAACATTCCAATAAATAGCGGTATGTAAAGTAGTATAACGGTTATTCTATTAGTAACAAGACCTGCATCTGCTTCCCATGTAACTATACCCCATATAGTAAATACAAACCATGCTGCGGAAATACAAAACACTATTAAACCTGATATTAATTTTCCAAATCCTTTCAAGATCTCCATTTTTTTCACCTTAAATTAGCTTTTTTCAAGTATGTTTTATGTTGAATTACATATTGTAAACATGTATATAAAGTAATTGTGAAAACTGATGTCTGCTTGTTTTTATCTCTATTACGGAGAGAATAAAGGATTTAGGTCTTGAAAAAAAAAGAATTTTTCTCCCTTCTATTTCAAGTAGTTTAAGTTATATTTTCTGCTTTTCTTGCTTTTCTCTCTTTTCTTTTCTTTCTCTTTTTCTCAATATCCTCTTCTTTTTCTTTTATACCAAAAAGAAATCGCGTAATTATCGTTCTTCTAATCAAATCGTATATTACCATGGTTACAATTATTGTTAGTAAAACCAGTATAAGATATTCGAGGAACCAAGGAATATTCAAAGGTACAATTACGTAGGCTAAACCCGCTAGGATTGGGAAATGAATTATATAAAATGGTAATTGAGCCCTACTTAAATATTTGAATAATTTCTTCTTAAATTCTGATTTTGGTTTTTCTTCTTTTGACATTTTTTCATTATTATCTGTTTTTAATTTCTCTCCTTTGGATTCATCTGTTTTCTTGTCTTTTGATTTCTTTGCTAGATGCTCCCCTAATCCAATCATTCCAACAATCAGAAACCATGTAGCTAAAGCTCTAGTCCCTCTATAATAATATCTTATCTCAACCATCTCTAGAAAAATCCTAATATAGGCAAGAATCATTGCAGCAATACTTAGTACACCGCCAACACCTAATCCTATTTTCCAATTCTTCCTGAAAATTTCTTTGTATCTTTTGTTACCCGCTATAAGAAAACCATACAGAAAGAGGATAACAAATGTATAACTTATCCATGATCCGTAGCTGTATAGTATATCTAGCTTTCCCGCCAATAGCATTTCAAATAGCATAATTGGTATAGCTAACAGAAATATAGTTGCTGGTTTCTCAAAAAATTTCACAATCTTATCTAACGGTTGTTCGCTCTTTGGTCTTCGTATAAGAATTAAGAGAGGGAGTAAGAAGAGAGCCATAAGGAATAATAAGTACAGGAACCACAAATGACCCATTTGGAAATAACCACGATCTTCAAGTTGCACGTAATTTCCATATAAATTCACTCTAATGAAAAAAGGCAGAATAAATGGAAAACCTCCCCATTGTATGGTTTCTATCATAGATTTAAAGAAATCCGGGACAAAGATTGTAAAGAAGAAATTCCAATCAGTAATGTAAGTATAATCTTCTACTGGCATTATTGTACCCGTATGCCATACACTGTACATCATCCAACTCAACAGTGGCATGAAGAGAACCATAGAAACAATAAAAGGGATAAGTAATCTTTTTGTTCGTTCCCAAAGGAATTGTTTTGCATTTCTTTTTTCCAAATTAAACCATGTAGATCTTCCCGCACTGATAAAGAGTATCGGCATTGCAAATAGCATGAAAACTCCCATAATAATGGGTAGAACAATGGTAGTTTGTTCGTTAATAGGTTCTACTGGCAAATCTGTCGCATAGAACATTGAAGCATGGAAAAAACTAAGGCCAAAAACAATGAACACACCAAAAACATCAACATTTCTTTGTTTCTTCAAATTTGACTTTCTAATTGTGATTTCCTCATCTATATCTTCAGCGTTTTTTGACATAACACAACCTACTTGTTAAAATTTGACAATATAAAATTTAAAGAATCTGAATCTATAAAAACATTTGGCATAAATGGGTTATTCTTAAGTTTAAAGAGTTCTAATAATTCTCTATAGAACTTACTTTTGTATTTTCTTAACTTTCTTCCCATGTAATTTGTCAGTATCTTTTAGCTCTTCTTTAACACCAAAAAGAAATCTCGTTACTGAAGTTCTTCTTATTGCAATATCATAGATTCCTAGTGATATAAGCAGAGTAATTATACATAATATCAGATACTCTATTAGAACAGGTATGTTAAGTGGAACAATAACGAATGCTACTAGGGCAAGAACAGGAAAATGTATGATATAGTACGGTAATTGTGCTCTATGTAAATACTTGAAGAGTTTTGTTTTAAATTCTCTTCTCTTTTGTTCTTTTTGTGTTATTGTGCTTTCCATGGTTTTTTTCTCTATAACTTTCTTTGACTTTCTTGTCATTTTATCCAGCACACCTAGCATTGTAATCAACCAGAACCAACTAGACAAACCTTTCATAAAATGGGCGAACTTAAGTAATCCTTGTGGGTTTGAAATGAGAATATCTGCAATAGAAAATTCAAATGCCATTAGTCCCAAATAACTACGTAATAGAACTACTAGAAAGATTTCAAACAATACTATACTTATAATGAGGGCTACTACCCAATGTTTTCTTAGGACTTCCTTGTATTTTTTATCTGTTGAAAAGAGATATCCAAACAAAAAGAATAATGCAAAAGAATATCCACACCAACTCCCATATCTTACAGCTAGGGGAGCATTTGTAAACAACTCAATTAGTGATATTGGTATTGCTGGTAAGAAAATCATTCCAGGTATTTGAAGAAATCTCGATATTTTTCTTAAAGTTTTACTATTCTTCTTTTTTCTAATAAGAATTAATATAGGGAGCAAAAATATCGCAATTACAAAGAGTGAATAAAGAAACCATAAGTGAGCGATATGAAAAAACTTGAATCTAAACGGATTTAGAATGTACGAGAAGATAAAGGGAAAGTTTTGAAAAATGAGTGGAATATCAAACACCAAAGGGTAAAGTGTAGTGAAATAAGTTTTCCAGTCGAACAAGGTTTCATATCGGTTTACCGATATATTACTGAAAGCTATCCATGGTAATAATGGAGAAAACAGTACTACTCCTACAACAAAAGGGATTAGCAGTCTTTTTGTTCTTTCCCAAACAAACTCTTTGACATTCCTTTTACCTAGATTATACCAAGTTGCTCTTCCTGCATTATAGAAGAGTAAAGGCATTGCCCAAAGAACAAAAACTCCCATAAAAATCACAAAAATAGCATTGATGTTGATTTCAGGAACATAAAACATTCCCGCGTAAGGCATTGCTCCATGGAAAAATGTCAAGCCAATTATTACTATCACACCAGTAAGATCGAAACTTCTATCTCTTCTTGAAGGTGCATCTTTAGTTAATTTTACACCCTCTTGTGATGTTGAAGAAATGTCGGAAGCTGCGCTTTCACTCATTTTACTTCACTTTTCCAAGCTAAGTTGTAACAATGCATAAGTGTAACTGAATTTTATAAAAAGATTTTGATTTAATTTGCTGTAATTGATTTTTAGAAGGATTTTAATATATCTTAATTCACTTTCTCAAAAAACTGCAACTGAGCTACCAATTATGTCTACTCAACCAGATTCTACTACTAAAAACCTTGATCGTGTCGTTGCTCTAATTATTATTTCAATATCATCATTCATTTCTGCATTTAGTGGTTCAGCTTTTACACTTGCTGCTCCTTCAATGGCAGCTGAATTGAGCATTACTGATGCAAATCTCAGTTGGATAATGACTATATACATACTTGCAACCGCTATGCTCCAAATACCCTTTGGTAAAATAGCAGATAATCATGGAAGAAAGAAAATCTATTTCATTGGACTGCTGATTTTTTCATCGTCTGCACTTGTTCTGGGGTTCATGGACACTACAAATGGAATAATGATAATGAGATTTATTCAAGGAATAGGTGGTGCACTTATTTTCGCCACAGGAACAGCAATCCTCACATCAGTTTTCCCCCCTGAACGAAAAGGCTTAGCTTTTGGAATAAATATTGGTTCTGTTTACTTAGGTTTAACTGCTGGACCATCATTGGGAGGATTCATAACAGACTCTCTTGGATGGAGATGGATATTTTTCATAGTTGTACCAATTGGTGCAGTGCTTGCTATATTGGTGATGACTCTTCTAAAAGGTGAATGGAAAAGTGAAAAGAAGGAGAAGTTTGACTGGGTTGGAACAATCCTTTACATGTCTACTTTATTCATGCTTCTCTATGGTTTTCGATCTATTCCAGACCTTTATAGTTATATCTTAATAGGGTGTTCAATAGCAACGTTAATCGTTTTTATATGGTGGGAATGGAGAATTGATTATCCTATCCTACAGTTTCGGTTATTTCAGAAAAATAGATTTTTCACATTTGCTAATTTAGCAGCTTTCACGTACTACACTGCTTCAGCTGCAACTACGTTTCTCCTAAGCTTGTTTTTACAGAATATTCAAGGTTATTCAGCTTCAATTGCTGGATTGATATTGTTAGCTCGTCCTGGAATTCAGGCAATTTTATCTCCTATAGGTGGTACTCTTTCAGATGTAATAGATCACAGAATCATAACAACCTTGGGCATTAGCATTGGGACGATCGGTCTTGTTTTACTTATCTTTCTTGAAGTAAATTCTCCATTGGTTCTTATTATTATGAGCTTACTTTGTGGTGGTATAGGATTTGGTCTATTTTCATCACCAAATGCCAATTCTATTATGAGCTCAGTTCCAAAGGAAACTTATGGTGTAGCTTCAGCTCTAGTTGGTACCATGCGAACTATAGGTCAAACAATGAGCATTGGGATTGTCACACTCTTATTTACAATCATTCTTGGTGATTCAACACTAGGAGCACCAAATTATAGTGAACAGTTTCTAAAGAGTACAAAAATCGCTTTCATTATATTTTCTAGCATAGCCTTCATAAGTTTAATAATATCCTTTATGAGAGGTAAGAATAACTTCTATCCCCAAGAAAAAAAAGAGGAAATTGAATTACTAGAATCTAAGTGATTATTCACTATTCATGTAGGATTTAATTTGAATTATCAGCTAAGAATTGAAAACTAGTAATGAATCTACTTGCTGTAACTATGTTAACAAAGTAATAATTTCTTGATTTCTTTCGTTTCTTTTTAGCTTTTGAAGTGCGTATATAGAATCAGAATTATCCATTTCTAGAAGTTTTTTAACAATTTCTAATCTAATTTCTTTGTCATTTTCTTCATGAACATAAGTTGACAAAAAATAAGAAATGTCTTGGTTGCCTTGAATTTGCAAAATGTAGTAAAGGATAAGTTTTCTCATCTCTTTACCTGGTCTTTTCTTCAAAGACTGTAGAAAAATATCAATGACACTAGGATTTTCTATCTTATCGCTTAATGATCTAACTAACCATAGCTTTATCCTTTTAGATTTTTCATAATGTCTCAGTTGCCGAATAAGAACTTCTTGAACATCCTCTTCCTCAATAATACCCCTTAATGACCAAACAGCCCAGAGTCTGACAGTTTGTGAACTATCTCGTAATTTTCTTATTACAAGATCCTTTACTTTTTTATCCCTCATAAATTCAGAAAGAAAAGACACAGCTTTTGCTCTACAGAGAGGATATTTATCATTTATTGCAATATCTTTCAAAGCAGAAACAGTTTCTTTATACCTAAGATAATCAGTCAATTTATCGATTAAATTAGCTCTATCTTTGTTTCTTGTTGTAGATTCAAATTCAAGCAAAATTCTCTGTAATTCAAGTAATCCTTTAGTCTCATCAGCAATTTCAGATTCCCCTTGTTCTTCTTCTAGAACATCAACTGCTGGAATCTCTACAATTTCTTCTATTACCTCTTCATCCCCTTCTGATTCAAATGCATCTGAGATTTCAGGGGCATCAACAATTTTGATTTCAAAATCCTTTTTTGATCTTTTCTTGCTCATATGATGTTCCTACTATCAGCATTGAAATATATGTTAACGTAACTATGGTGATTAAAAAAGATATCATTTTAACTTTTTAATCTACTTTCTTCACCTTATGGGCAATAATTGCATATAAAAAAGCCCCTGCAGATAATATTAGAAAGATTATCCATGGTGAGTTATTAGTAACAGTACTATCTTGCACAGCATAAGCTGATATAACTTCTAATATGATGAAAATATTCATAACAAAAAATAGATAGGCTTTCCTCATTTTCAGAAAAGAGTGATTTCAGCCCTTTATAATTTTATCTTTATTCCTTTACGAAGAGCTTAAAAATATAGATAATGAATGCACTCAATGAGTAATTATCAGATAGAGCTAGAGATCACTGGACCTTTGAAAACAAATTGCTATTTGCTTTATGATAAAGAATCAAAGGAAGCTGCGCTCTTTGACGTTGCAGGAGAGATAGGAAAACATCTTAAAACTATAAAAAATGAAAATCTTACAGTAAAATATCTGTTCTGTACTCACTTGCATTTTGATCATGTACTGGGTGTAAAGGAAGTAAGAGAGTTATTCCCAGACGCACAACTAGCATGTAATGAAAAAGAACTTGATGTGCTGGAAAATATGGGAAAATTTGCAAGAATTTTCCAATTTGATCCCTCTTCTTTAGGAAAATTTGATGTTTATATTGAAGATAATCAAAGCTTTGAGCTTGGGGAGCTAAAGATTAGAACAATTCTATCTCCAGGACATACACCAGGTAGTATTTGTTTTTACTTTGAAGATAGATTAATATCAGGTGATGTTCTATTTCACAGAGGTGTAGGAAGAACAGATTTCTATGGAGGATCGTTTTCAGAATTAGAAAAATCAGTTAGAAATTTATTTACTTTACCAGAAGAAACAGTTGTTTATCCTGGACATGGAGAAATGACCGATATAGGGTCTGAAAAAAGAGAAAATCCTTTTATCAGTTCTAGAATCTTATGAACCTGAAATCGTTTAAGTAAGTTTATATAAAAAAAAGCGTTTACTTTTAGATAGAATGGTTGTACAACATAAGAAAAAAATTGTGTGGTTAATTGCTATTTTATTTTTCGCATCTACACTTATTACATGTAGTAATGAAGCGTATAGTGGAGTCAAACAAGTAGGAGTAAATACAATAAATAATGATTTCAGTTTCTATTTTATTTCTCCCGAAAATAATTCGATTTATGATGAAAACATAACTTTAAGTTATTTTTTATCAGAACTATCTGCATCCTTAACATTTTACTTAAATGATTCAGTAATCTCTGACATTCAAAATAATACGATCTTGCCTCTAACCAGAAGAGGAAGGTATAACATAACTGGAGTAGCCTCCTTTAACAGTTCTGAAATCATTGAGACAGTTATCTTTAGTTTTTACCCAATTGTAAATGCAGACTTTTCATACGATTCAATTTTTCTAAATAATTGGGATAGTTATATTGCTGCATCTAATCATCCAACCCCATGTTATAAACACGATGATCCAGTTTTATTACAATTCAAAATAAATGAAATAAATGATACTTTCACCATAAATGCAAGCTATGAAGCATATGTTGGACCTTCATACATAATTTATGATCTAGGACCAACAAATATAACTTGGATCGACACTAGTACTCTTAGTATCCTTATAAATCCATTAAGTGAAAATTTCACCGTAAATAGGGTCAGATTAGATATCAATTCCACTCTACCAAATGGTGCAAATACAATATTATTCTATTTCTACAGAGCCATTAATCCTCCTACAGTTAGGCCAATTATTTATGCGAATTTTGTAGGTGGAACTCATTCAGGTCAAGTTCAAGGAAACTTTGAAGTATGGCGGTCAATATCCAATTTAACTAGTATTTTTGTTTACTTGGACGGAGAGGAAATATTATCTTTTGATGAAAACAATATAGGTGATTTTACTGGTTTGTTAACTATTTCGATTGATACAACTAAATATTCCAACGGAGTTCATGAATTAAAAATAATTGTTACTGACTTCTTCAATTTAACTTCTCTGAATATTTATTCCTTGACTTTCAATAATGAAATCACTCCTACAAACGGGACCCCAACAGACACATCCTTTTCTATCAGTTACTTACTTAGTATTGTGATGTTAACTGTTGTGATAACCACATTTAAGAGAAAAAGAACTAGTTAGTAATAAAAAAATATTACGAAAATGGTGCCGCTGTGTTCGAATCCTACCGTCGCAATACTATGAAGGTCCTAGATCTTAGATTTAGGTACTCTTGGTGGATATACTATCCATGCCCCTCGTATGCGGAAAGGGGACGATTGTTAAATTTGAATTTTTCTCTCCTTTATCTCTAATATTTCTTGCGGCATTTATGTGAGTGTTAACTGTTTTACCACATTTCTTACACTGAGCAATATCATAAGATTTTGTTGAACGCTGAATTGTCCCTCCACAACCATTGTGGAACTTACTTGTATTTCGGGGGTCTACTTGAATTAACTTAACCTTAGCCTTTAAAACATGAGAAGCTAAATTAACAGCTTTCTCAAAAAGGTTCGTTTCATCAGGCATGTTGTATATTGCTTTTGCTAAAGCTCCCCTTGTACCTCTTGGATCAGAATTTAAGTTTTCAATAGAGAGGGTTCTACAATTGCTCTTAACTATTACCGCAGCAATGAAATGAGGTATAAATCCCTTAATTTCTTTAAGAAGGCTTTTTCTTTTCTGATATACTCGTGCTAATTCTCCACTATTTTTCACATAGTCGGTGGAATTCTTGAGTTTGCCTTTTATATTTAAGCTATAGCTTAGTTTGGGAATCACATCATTACTCAAAGTTTCATATCGTTCAACCAGTAAGCAGAGACGGTCAGGAAGATTTACTTTTGTTGAAAAAGATATCATATGCTCACCTAAACGGTTAACATCTATACCAAGAGAACATGACTTTCTTACTTTGATTTTTTTAGATAGGTTAGCAATCAATTGTGTAGACATAAAAACGTTTGAGGATCCTTCCAATACCACTGAAACACGTAGTTTATAGCTAGGGGCTGAACTACTTCTAACAACTAAAACTTTGATTTTAGCTCCTCGTTGAAGATACGTTCGGACTTTAGATGAAAAAATCAAAGTTCCATTAATGCGCGGAAATCCCTGCAATATGAATCCCAGATCAAATTTACCCTCTTTTTGGGCAAGTTCAGTCATTTGCACAGAATTGCCTGGTCTTAAAATCAGATGATCTTTATTCATTAGTAATATAATCGGTATTCTACCTTTATTTCTCTTCATGAATGGAGAGGGAATTAACTGTTCAGGGTTTGTTTTCTGAATAATTTTAGAGACATTCTTTCCTATGTGAGGAGAGAGTGCGAAAACAATCATACTTCGTAAAGCAGAAAAAAGTCTTCGTTTTTTCATACCAAGCGCTTCAACTATGGTTCTGCTCAGTTTTTTCAAGCTTTTCCAACGTGATGTTTGAGAGATGTTTATCCAAGAAGTAAGATACGGTGCAACAACTTTTCTATTACTGTTAAGAAGATTCAAAGCGTTTAGAAAAGTTTTAGCAGTTTTTGAAATGTTCTTAGAAGAATATTCTTGATGCTTAAGCTTATGATAAATCTGAATGCTCTGTTCTACTGCTTGTTGAGTAATGGAGGGGAGTGTTGAATTGAATTTCAAAGAAGAATGGCAGAATTTGTCTAGCTGCCATCTAGTACTTGTTAAGAAATTTATTACGTAAATACGTTTAGCCTTCCATCTATGTATAAGAGTGTTTTCAACTCTAGGACTACGACCAAAAATAAGCCATTCAATAGCTTGATCATTCCACTGTTGAAGTAATTTAAAGAGTTCCATTGCTTTCTTTTCTCTATTTACAGCACCCTTTGATGCTATAGTAAGCCAATAGTATGCACTATCAGCGATGTTGGAATAATTCTTTGTCGTTTGTTGTATAGCACGAACAGTTAAACCACGCCATTGATTAGGAAATAATCTTGATATTCCCATGGCAGCGTTGATTGCGTTTTTGTCTTGAAGAATATCATCTTGACGAACTTGTAATCCTTTGACTCGTTGGTTGGCTTCTTTTTCAAGTACTCTTCTCTCCTCTTTAGAACCATGAAACCTAATCCCCATTTGATAGGTTCGAATGATCAATGGTTGATCAGGTGTTGAAGTAGGTTCGAGAGTCAAGAAGCTTCATTAGTTAATACGCAGTTTGATATATAAAGTCGGTAAAAACAAGGAAAATTAAGAAAATGGCGCCGCTAGTAGGATTTGAACCTACGACCGATTGATTAACAGTCAATTGCTCCACCGGACTGAGCTACAGCGGCAACTTTCTTTCGCGTTTTTTACAGCGCTTGTGTTTTTAAACCTTTTTTTCTTCTCTTATTTTACTTGTTATGTTTTTCTTGTGTTTCATAAATTAAATCACATTTAGATTTTATTGTAAAACTTTTTTTTTTTGTATACTATTATAAGTGCGGCATAAATAGATAATATATTTATCATTAATATCAGAACACTACAAGCAGGATGTCTGTTAATGAAAAAGCAAGAAAAAGCAGATCAACCAATAAAATTTACATTAGATTGATTGAGAGTAAGTAAAACAATCATGGTGGTAAAGAATAATTTGATCTTTTACGTTTTTTAATAAGAATAATAACCAATAATCCAATTAATAGAGTAGCTAAGTTGGAATAAGGCAAATTAGATGTTGGAGTAGGTTCTTCAGGAAAAGTAAATGTTTCATTAGCTCCATTATGAGTTATTTGAATATTCGATCCATTTACCGCAATTTCTGATGTAAAGTTAATGTAATTATGTCTTTCTTCAGAATCATCAAGAATCATCCAAACGGTGAAATTACCATTAGGAAGAGCTTCTAAAGTATCATTCACAGAGAGGTGAATTATTGATTTCCCTTCAGTAATTCCAGGATCAATAGTGTGATTAGTGAAAGCAGGACATAATGCACTTGGACCCCATATATCACCAATGTATTGTTCACTCTCAAATGAGAGATTTCCACATGTAAAAATAAGATTAGTATTGTGGCTCATAATATATAAAATTCTACCAGAAGGATTGATTATCTCAAAAGCATATTCGAATTCAAAGAATGTCCAATCAAGGGCATATTCTTTATCTACCAATTCTGGGGGAAGAACTATTTCTGTCATTCGGGTATATATTGTATATTCAGAAATAGCTGCGTAAGGATAAAGCAAAGGAAAAGAAAGAATAATTGAGATGATGAAACAGACAAATGGAAGATATTTGAACATTTTTTTCATCTTAGAACACTAAGTATTATTCGTTATTAAATCTAATCACAAAAGAAATCAGAATAATAGTTAATCTTTTCTCTGGCAACATTCTTAAGAAGGGTTATATTAATTTATTATCAATCATTTCAAGGTAATTCTTTATGTACCAAGTTGATGTTTATAAGAGGAATTGGAACAAATATAGCCAAATTATTAGAGAAGGCTTAATCCCTCCTATTGAAAAAAACTATCTTTGGCTTGGTAAAAAGGTAAATGAAAGAACGAATCCACCTTTCCTTGCTAGTGTTGTTAAAGTTGATTCTAGTCTGTGGAAGAAAATTCAAGAAATACAGGCAGATATTGAAATTATTGATTCAAGACAAGAATTTTTTCATCCAACCTATTTTCACACTACTCTTGGTGAATTTGGCTGGAAAGATCAAGTTGATTACAACAAAATTAAACAGAAAATGGAAGATATTGTTCTTGATTTCACACCCTTTGAGTTGAAGATTAAGGGACTAAACTGTTTTGAACGAATAATTTATGCACAAGTTTTTGATAAAAACCGAATTCTACGGAGTATTTATTATAGAATGTTAGAAGAATTTCCTTTTCTAGAAAAACGTTTTCCTGAATATATACCTCACGTTTCTATTGTCAAAATTAATACAGAAGAAGCAAAAGATGTGATAGATCAAGTTGAACATAAATATAGAGAAGTGGTTATTGGTGAGACGATGGTAGATAATATCCAAATTGTTTCAGTAAGACCATACCTAAGCGTTGGAAGGATTAAAACAGAAGATAAGATTTTTCTATGTGATTAATAGTCACGTAAAACAAATTAGTTACAATCAAAATATTTTTTATATGCTTAGGCTCAAAACTCTTTGCAGAGTAGCCTCGGTAACTCAGCGGCAGAGTGATTGACTTGTAATCAATTAGTCGGGGGTTCAATTCCCCTCCGAGGCTCCATAAACATTTTTCTATTTTAGTTTGGTAAATTAGATTTTTTTCTTATCCGTTTGAAACTAAATAACACTACGAAAGCTGGAATAACAATAAGGAAACTATATCCTGATGCTTCTCTTAATCTATCTAAACCATTTATTTCGAGTATTTCAAGTCCTTCAGTCAAGTCAGTAACGTAAATAAGATTATCAACAATAAAGAGGTCGCCAACAGTTCCTCCATCATTGATCTGGGAGATTAGATTAGGGTTTGTGTGATCGCTGATATTTAGAAGTTTCAATCCTAAAAACTCGTCAGTAATATAGGCAATATCATCTTTAATCTGAAACTGATGACCCCGATAGTTGAAGATTTTCCTGAAGCAAGAAAACCATCTTACAAACTACAAATAGAGTTTGGTGAGAAGATAGGTTTAAAAAAATCTAGTGCACAGCTTGTTTCTAATTACACAAAAGAGGAGCTTCTAGATAGATATGTCCTTTGTGTTGTAAACTTCCCCCCAAGACAGATAGGTCCTGTTATGTCTGAAGTTTTAGTAGTAGGTGTTCCAGACGAATCAGGTGAATGTGTTCTAATCAAGCCCGACAGCGATGTCCCGTTAGGGGGAAGATTATATTGAAAGATCTTGTTTAGCTTTTTCGAGTATTTTTTTAATGAAATCTGATTTACTATCCGTGTATTGTTCCCTATCAAATTCATATTTCTTCAGCAAGTCCTGCTTCAACTTCGAATACTCTTGTGCTTCCAGGGGATGACTTCTGAGATAATCTCTAAACAAAATATGTTTAGGCCATTCTGAATGTTCTTTTTCAACTACATGAAGATGGTGAGTTCGATAATCCTCTCCCCCTTTAACAAAAAGATGTCTATTAGGAATTCCTTGCTCACCACGATGAATGTAATCTAGTTGTTCTAATGGTTTTATAATTTTAGATATGTTGGACAGTGAGTTAATTGCAGCAAGAATATCGATAATTGGTTTCGAAACAATTCCAGGTATTGCGGTGCTTCCTATATGTTGAACGTCTTCGAGATAATCACTAGCTACTGTAAGAAGTTTGTTTGATTCTTCCTCAAAAAGAGTTTTCCACTCGGGATCATACTTACTTAACTTTACAACACCACGTTTTAAACCAATCATAATATCGAAACAAAGAAATCTATTTTTGTTTATATTTTTATCTTTTAGTTAGGAAAAAGTGTATCATTGCAAAACAATAATTATCTGGTACAGAGATGTTCCTTGTGGAGACCTCAAACATGGATACTAAAAAATTGAAAAATTATGTGGAGCTGACTCCTAGAGTTTCCCATTGGTATTCTATGCTACAAGAAGTTAGAGAAAGATTACTAAGTATAATAGGCGATTTATATGAAGAAATGCTGGATTTCACTCCAGATGAAAGAAACTTTGAAACAATTGGAACACTTCTGCTTCATATCGCAGCTATAGAATGGAGTTGGGTGTTTGAAGATATAGATGGTTTAGAGATGGATTATGAAAAGTTTAAACATGCATTCGCTTTGAGATCTGATGTAGACATCCCTCAAATGAAAGGGAAGAAAAAACTGTTTTATCTAAATCAATTGAAAGAAGTAAGAGAAGAGATTTTCCAAAGATTAACCAAGTTTTCTGATGATGATTTAGATATCATCATTGAATCTAATTCAGACAAATTTAGTATAGAATGGGTACTATTTCATATTCTGGAACATGAGACCATGCACATAGGTCAAATATTGTTATTGAAGAGACTTCATGAAAAACAGAGTTTAAGATAGGATTACTTAATATAATATTTCAATTATTGAAATTATATGCATTCTAAAGATGAAATCGAATCTGAACTAGAGAAACTGCATGACTATGGATTTTTAATGAAAAATGAAACAAGTTCAGACATAAGGGACGATTTACACTCATCAGAGACTTGGGCAGATGTTTTCTGGAGAAGAAGGAAAAATCATGCGAAAAGAGATGATCCTGAGATCCAATTCATATTTGATTACAAGCCAGAAACAATATTGGAAATTGGTACAGCATATGGACGTGTTCTAAACAAGATTGCTGTAGAAAATGAAAAACAAGCCAATAAGGCAAAATTGTTTGGAATTGAAATTTGCAAACATTGTGAGAAATACTTCCAAGCTTATTCAAAAAAACACCCTCTGCTAGAAAACTGCAATGTTCTTTTTGATGATTTCTTAAAAAACAGCAATGTGTATCAAAAGCAATTTGATGTTATAGTTTTACCAATGAATACCTTTCCCAGTTTTCCTATCTCATTGTTGAAAGAGTTATTCCCTGCTGTTAGGAAACGCTTGAATCCTAAAGGATTATGGATTTTTTCAACCTACAAACCAAAAGCAACCGACAACAAGTTCAATTCAAGAAATTCAATGGGGAATCATAGCGGTGAACTACTAATTGAGCTAGGCAAGGACATTATCGCTGGAGAACATTATCAATTTCCAGCAGTTAAAAAGGACTATGGGATGCAAGCAATCACTTATTCCTCATACACCAGACTAACACGAGAATATAAATTGATAGAAAGAGAAGTTTATGTAAATATAAGGGAATTCATTAATCCTGATGATTTGAAGGAAATAATAGGTGAAAATAATTTTCATGTTAACTTCGTAGACACCTCAAGTCATTCAGCAGTATATTGCTTATCAATAACTTAAAAGATTTTTAGTAGGCTGTTAATCAGTTTGTCGAGTTGAATTCGAATTCCCTTCCCTTTAACTAACCTCATAATGAAGTTAGGAAAAACAGGTAAGTGATTAGGAGCTATCAGCTGTAACTATTTCCATTAATCCCAAAATCTCCAGAAGCTTATGTTCTAAATCTATACCGACAATGCCCGCGAGGGCTAAAGTGCTCAAAAGACTTTCGACTAGTTCATCTTCAATTGTTGGATCACATTCTAATCCTTCACAATCATCTAAGATTTGACTTGCAAAAGCATTTAGCATTTTTTCTCCCATAATCCTACTTGGGGTTTTTGGAACATTCATTACATCTAGTTGTTTTACACTGTTTCGGCTGTTAATGAGTTCGAGTAGTTTTCTTTGTGCTTCGCTAATTGTTACCATTTTCGTCACTTACCTTACGAGTTTTTCCTATTTATACAGAGATAATATTTACTTATAAAACCATCTAATATATTCGATAGTTATAATATTGTTCCAGTAGAAATTTGATTAATGAAGCACAAACATGATGATGTCCCGATTCTTAGGCACTGGGGGCCCTAGTTCGAGAAAACCTCAATTTCCATTGGAAACCATGGGGAGGGGGTTTTTCACGCTCTAAAGAAAAATATCGCGAGAAACGGGATTTTTGTCGGAACTTTGAGATGGGTATTTTGTCGGTGAATGTAATACCAGCACTATATATATAAAATCCGAATTTGGTCGATTTTCCAAATAAAAATTATATATTTAGGAAAAACACCAAGGTATTGCAGGACTTTTCTTTTTGTATCGAAAGTTTAAAAAACTCAAGATAAGAACACAATCTAATTGATTACAAAGGGCCGATAGTTCAGCTGGCAGAACGCTTCGCTTGCACCGAAGAGGCCTCGGGTTCAAGTCCCGATCGGTCCACCATTTTTGTTTTTTATGAATTGAATTTTTCCAGTAGTTACGATTATGTAATGAATGTATAGGAAAAGATTTTTGATTTATAGATATTAAAATACTCTACCCTTATGATTTCTGTAGTCATTCCTGTTTACAATGAAGAAGGAAATGTCATTCCGCTACATACTGAATTGAAAGAAGTTCTCTCTTCGCTTTCACAAAAGTATGAAATAATCTTCGTTGACGATGGATCAACTGATAACACACTTGCAAATCTCCTTTCATTGTTAGAAGAAGGAGAGAGGAATTTGAGGGTCATACAGTTACGGAAACGATTTGAAAAAAGTGCAGCACTTGTCGCAGGTTTCAGATTAACAGAAGGAGATATTATCATAACACTTGATGGAGACGGGCAAGATGATCCACAGAACATTCCACATCTCCTTGAGAAGCTAACAGAGGACATAGATGTTGTATGTGGGTGGAGATATAATAGAAAAGATTCTTTTCTTTTAAAAAAACTACCTTCTTGGATTTACAACAAACTTAATCGCGCATTCAATAAAGTTAATCTGCATGACAGCGATTGTATGCTTCGTGTTTATCGAAAAGAAGCTATATCAGAAATTGTTCTACTTGGAGGAGATCACAGATATATTCCAGCTATACTACTCAATGGAGGTTTCAAATTTGCTGAAGTAAAAGTTAATCATCGTAATAGGCATAGCGGGAAATCAAAATATGGGATTAAGAGAATAATCACAGGGTTCTCAGATCTTATTACTTTTCGGTTCCTCTTCAGATATGGACGTCGTCCCATGCGCTTATTCTCAAGCATGGGGCTCTTATCAATACTATTCGCCCTTGCTTCTGGAATATATCTATTAGTCGTAAAATATGCTTATGGTGAAGATATAGGTACAAGACCACTGCTTTTTCTAACAATTCTCCTTGGTGTTGCAGGATTTCAGTTTCTTTTTACAGGTTTTCTCGCTGAACTCATTGTAAGACAAAAAACAACTGCTTCTTCACTTTATAGCATAAAGAAAGTGCATGAAAATAAGCGAAGGAAAATTGAACAAAAGAAAACATAGCACATTGTTTCATTTCTTATTCCTTCTTAGAATAAGCACAAATATCCCCCCGACCAGTGCAGGTATTAACATGTTGAATACTGTTTGGATGATTGAAGCGCTAAAGGCATATTCTGATTGTATCAATAAACTATAGTATATTAAGAAAGTAATTGTAAAATCCCTGATTCCAATACCACTCAAGCTAATTGGTAGCAAAGAAACGATAGCTGCTATAGCCATAATGCCAATTATTGTTAGAGTGTTTTGAAGACTCATTGCTGTTGTACTCAAAGAAAAGACAAGTAAACTCACTTGAGTTCCTAACAGAATCCAGAAACTAAAAGAAAGAAACGAAAGGACTGAATAGTCTTGTAAATTAAAGCAACTAAGATGGGAATAATAGTCCTCAACATACTTTATTGCTTTTGGTTCATTTTCTTCTCCTTCAATACTTTTCTTTCTCCTTAATCTCACAAGCAGAAGAATAATTTTCTTGATTATCCCTTTATTAAACATAAAAAAGACAACAATGGCAACAATTGCTAACCCTCCTGCAATCCCCCATTTGATAATACTCTCTAATCCAACAAAATAGAAAGGTAGAGCAATGATGCTGAAAACGCCTATACTTATCAAGTCCATTACTCGATCAAGGATTACACTGAAAACGCTAGATGATTCTTTCGCATCAGTCCATTTTGAAAGATAAAAAGCTCTAAGAACATCACCAATTTTTGCTGGAGTTACAGAAGCACCAAAAGAACCTATGAATGTAAGCTGAAGAGTCTTCCAAAAATTGATGTTAATATCTAGCTTCCTGAGAATATACTGCCAACGAATAACCTTGATAAGAATCATGAGGACTGAGATAAGAAGTGCTACGAGTAATATCCAAGAATCGATTTGTATAATCGTTTCTGCAAATGTTTTAGGGTTTACGTAATAGATGAGATAAGCTAGGAGGGATAGGGTGACCACTATTGCAACAACATTCCTAATGATTCGAAAAGGTTTGCTTGTTATTACTCGGTTAATTAAACCATTTTTTCCTCTTTCATCCAACTGTAAGCATCCTCAAACATTTCCTTGAGTCCAAATTTGGGCTTAAAACCTACAATTTGCTCTAGTTTTGAGATATCATATGTTCTAGTTGTTGAAAACTGATGGACTCTTCTTCTTGTGATTTTTGGTTTGGATTTGGTTATCTTAGCTATAAACTCACTTAGTATTCCTAGAGCATATGCTGTTCCAAAACCTATTTTTAGAAAAATGGGTTCTTTATTACAAATCTGTCCAATCATTTCGAAGATCTCTTTTACTGAAGAGGATGAACCTGCAATGTTAAACGCCTCTCCATTTGCTTTTTCCTCTTTACTACAAGCAATAAGAGCTTGAGCTACATCGCGGTGATGGACGAAAGAGAGAAGAGCTTTCCCACCCTTGATTAAGGGTATTTTTTTATCATTGAGTAAGAAACCGAAAAGTTTGGGGGCCATTTGTCTATCTCTTGGACCGACGATATAAGGAGGACGAACAGCACTAGCAAAAAAATTGTGTTCTTTTGCTTGTTTGAAAACTTCTTTTTCAGCAAACCACTTACTAAGATGATAGGGATTAGAACCTTTCTTAGGGTAATCTTCCTTTATAGGTTCTTTGTAGGTTTGATAACCAAAAACACCAACAGTGCTAACATGTAAAAACTTCTTACCACCTTCTTTTACAAATGCTTCAAGCAGATTTCTTGTACCTAATTGATTAACAATATAATAGAGATCATCGGGTACATTTTCTCTAGCCTCACCTGCTGCATGGTAAACAACATCTACACCCTCGAGAG
>JAUWPI010000072.1 GCA_030611665.1 Candidatus Heimdallarchaeota archaeon
GGTGAATTAACCGAGGAATTATTCCAAAATCCTGTTGTTACTGGAAATGCATTTGAAGTTCTTAGTAACATACTTGGTGTTGGTAAAGATTTTGAGATTAACCTTGGTGCTGGTTTTTGTGGTAAGGAACAACCCGCTAAAGTTGATGCTGGTGGTCCTTATGTTGCGTTAAAAGCGATGCTTGCTGGAGGTAAATAAAATGACTCAACAAGAACTTACAAAAGAATTTCTTCTAGATTTAGCTCATAAAGCTAATGACTATGCTATGTCAAAAGATATTGAAGCTTCTGAAGTTTTCTTTAACAAGAGGAGAAAACTTGAGATTATGGCTGAAGGTAAATCTATAGCCAACGAACGAGATGTGGATGAATTAGGTTTTGGTATTAGAGTGCTGAAGAACAGCGCAGAAGGTTTCTCTTATACTAACAAGATTGATCTTAATTCTCTAATTAAATGCGTTGAAGATGCTATAGGGATCGCTAAGATAGCACCTAAAAAAGAAGGAATTAGATTTCCATCACCTAGCAAATATTCTGTAATTGACGGGTTATTTTCCAATGAGATATCTAATCTAGGAACTGAAGAGATAGTAGCAAATGTTAAACTAATCTTAGAACCAATCAAGCAAGCTTCTGCTGATATAAATCTCAATCTTAGTAGTATTAGAATCGATGAGGATTGGCAAGGAATTGTTAATAGTCTTGGCATAGATGCTTTTGAGAAATCTAATTCTTATTCTGGAAGTTTCTTCTGTGCAGCTAGAGATGGAGATAAAATCGGTTCTTTCGTTGTAGAAACTTTCTATACAAAAGACCCTGGAACAGTAGATTACAGTGAATTTACCGATAAATTAATCAAGAAAGCAGTAAGAAATATTGACCCTATTGTTCCAAAATCCATTGATTCCGACACTGTCATTTTCCAAGAAGGAGCAATTTTCAATCCACTAATGATTGTAATTGGAAGCTCAATTAGTGCAGATAATGTCCAACAAAACAGATCAATGTGGAAAGACAAACTTGCTGATAAAGTAGCTGTAGATTCCTTAAATATTGAAGATGATCCTCTAAATATTCAAGGAGGAAGAAATGTTAGATCTTTTGATGATGAAGGAACACCCACTTCAGTTAATTCAATAATAAAGGATGGAATACTTGAAAACTTTCTATTTGATGAGCTTAGAGCTAGTAGAGTTAGAGCAGTTTCTACCGGCAACTGCTGGAGAAGCTTTGGGGGAACTAGATATGTAAGTCCGCCTTCTATGATCTTTCCAAATGCTCCTTCCATAAAACCAGGTAGTATGAGCACAGAGGAGTTAATTGAAGACGTTAAAAAAGGTATTATCTTTGATAGATTCTCTGGTTCATTCCAAACTGAAAATGGCATCTACAGTGGTGTTGCAAAAGGTGCTCAACTCATCAAAAACGGTGAGATAACTACTCCTGTAACAAATGTGACAATTGGTGGAAATGTCTTCGAAACTCTAATGAATATCGTTGGAATTGGAAAAGACATCCAGCTTATCGATGGTTATCTAAGAACTCCTTTGATAAAAGTTAAGTGTGTCAATATAGCTACACAATGAATTTTCCCTTTTTTCTCTTTTCTTATTTTTATAGTTAAAAAAATTTAAAATACCAGTTAAAAACTGAATATTCATAAAAGGTTTGTTGCTTACAAATGACTGATACTCTAATAAATGAAATTTCTAAGGATGATTTAAGGAAACTTGCTGTTGTAGGTACTCATCTTCATCAATGGCAAGGCAAGAGTAAACAAGATATTTCTGATGTTTTTAAGCAGCAAGTTATGGTTCAACTAGATCCTTTAAATCCTGCTGGACGTAATCATGACATCTTTTTCTCTTCAAGAATCAAAAATTACGAGATTAATGATTTTCAAAATGTTGTTTATCCAAATAAAGAGGTTTTCGAAACCTACTTTCCTAATCTTATGGCTATTACAAAAGAGTATTTTTCTCTTTTTTTACCTCAAATGAAAAAGGAGTTCATGCACAAATATTATCAATCTCGTTTAGAAAAGATGGAAAAAATGCACGAAGGAATATTGAATGAAGCAAGAGAATTCATTTTAACAAATGGACCTTGTAAAGCTGCAGATTTAGGTGAGATGGCAAGTGTAAAGCCAGAATTTACCTTTTGGAAAACTAGTAATTTAGCTGGAATGTCTCTTGAAATGCTTTGGTTGCTAGGTAAAGCTGTAATTGTTGAGAGAGATGGCAACTGGAGAAAAATCTATGGCCTTACAGAAAATTATTTCGATGATACGACTTGCCGCGGGATTCAATTATCAGATGAAGAAATTAGTTATCGAAAATTCCTTGCAAAACAAAAATCTTATCCTTTAGTAGATTTAGGTAAAGTTCAACTAACAAAAAGCAATAAACTTTCAATAGGAAAGCGAAAAAGATTCTCTATAGATTGGTTTCTGAAAGATGATGAAACATCTCCAAAAATTGTAACTTTGGAAGATAGTCAGAAAGGTATAGCTGTCCCTTCAAACTGGGAAGAAATATTGGAGAGAAAAATAGATAATGAGATGAGAGCTATTGCTCCTTTAGATCCTCTTATTTGGAACAGAGAATTACTTTTGCATGTTTTTGATTTTGATTATACTTGGGAAGTATATAAAATCCCTAAGGATAGGAAATGGGGTTACTATGTTTATCCACTACTCTATCAGAATCAATTAATTGGTAGATTAGAAGCGAAATTTGATAAAAAAAAGAAGATTATAAGCTATTTTAACTTTCAAAAAGAAGATAGTTTTACATTTGATTCTTCATCAAATAAGGCACTTTATGACTTATTAGAAAGGTGGAAACAGATGTTAGGGGCTGAAAAAACAGTTTTTCATGAAAGCATAACATCAATTAAAGAGTAATCATGGATTTATTGTCTTATGGTACATTTTTTGGTTTTATATATTGAAATCTCTTTTATTTGGTAGAGAATTAGTCAAATTTTCTTGAAAAACCGACAAAAAAAGGACAAATAAGCAATCAATATTGTACGTAGAGCTCCCAGTACTCCATAAAATTGTGAAAAATGGACTAAATTTATGCAGTATATAAAGCGTAGAGAAAGTTTTAACAAGACATAAAAGTAAACGGATATTGAAGAAAATGGTTAAAAACAAGTTATTTCATGCTCTAAATGAGCTAAAAGGGAATATAGGCCCTTTTACGAAAAAAAGTAATCATAATTCACCCCACTTAATTGACATAAGTAGGGTGATAAAGTGAATATAGCCGTTATTGGGGCAGGGTGTGGAGGTCAAGCAATTGCAGGTTTTCTTGCAAGTAAAGGAAATAAGGTAAACTTATTCAACAGATCTCCAGAAAGAATTCTCCCTTTAATAGATCAAAAGACCATTGAATTGCAAGGGGAAATACAAGCAAAAGGAAAGTTAAATCATATAACAACTGATATTGAAGAAGCTATAGCTGGAACTAAATTAATTATGGTCGTTACTACAGCTACAGGTCATTATGATGTTGCTAGAGTATTAGCACCTCATCTTAAAGATGGTCAAACAATTGTCTTAAATCCAGGAAGAACTTTTGGTAGTCTGGAATTTATGAACACTTTATTAGCTAATGGTCTAGACTCCGACATTAATGTAGCCGAAGCTAATACTTTGATTTATGCTACAAGAATAAAAAATCCTGGGTTAAGTGACATAAAGGGGATAAAAACTTCTATTTCTGTATCAGTTCTTCCTAATCATCGTACAGCCTATGTAATTTCTATGTTGAATGAGAATTTTCCTCAATTTTATGCGGTAGACAATTTCTTGACAACAAGTTTAGGTAACATTGGAGCGGTTTTTCATCCAACAATTGCTTTATTGAATAAAGAGAAAATAAAAAATCAGGTGCCATTTGATTTCTATAGAGAAGGGGCTACTAGAAAAGTAGTTGAATTAATGGAACAAGTTGACGATGAGAGAAGGAATATCGCAAGAAAATTTGGGGTAGAAGTTCAATCGCTAAAGGAATGGTTATGTGAGAGATATAGTCTTCAAGAAGATAATCTTTATGATGCTTTGCACAACAATCCATTTTATGGAGGATTAAATGCTCCAACAACCCTCAATATGAGGTATTTAACCGAAGACATTCCAACCGGTCTTGTTCCCTTTTCTGAGCTTGCTAAAGCTGTTAGTGTTAAAACGAATAATATAGACTCATTGATAAGTTTAGCATCTAAAGAATTGAAGGTTGATTTTAGAGAAAAAGGAAGGAATCTACAAAGTTTGGGGCTTAACCCAACAACGATTTATGAAGATCTAAGAAGAGTATCTGAAATTGAAACTCTACAAGATTACAATTAGTTATGAGAGGGAAACTTAAATGAAAAAAATACTTGGAGCGTGCATAGGAGATTGTGTTCATATTGCGGGAATTCATAGATTTTTGCAACTAGCAGAAAATCAAGGTTATGAAGCAGTTTTCTTGGGTCCAGCTGTAAGTATTGATCAAATCATTGCTGCAATCAGAAAATATAATCCAGACATAGTAGGTTTAAGTTATAGATTAACACCTAAAACAGGTATTAATATTATAAAACAAATTAAAGAAAGGATTTTAGAAGAAGGATTAGAAAAAAGAGAGTTTGTTTTAGGGGGATTACCAGAACTTATTCAGAAGGAAAAACAAGAAGGATTTTTTAATATTTATTTTGAAGGTGATGATGCGGAAAAAGCAATTGCCTACCTTAGAGGAAGTGTGTTTGAGGATAAATATTTAGTACCCCCGCAGAACATCCTTGAAAGGATTGATTTTAAAACGCCTTTTCCAGTACTAAGACATCATTTTGGATTACCTTCTTTAGAAGAAACCATCAAAGGCATCAGTAAAATTGCGGAAAGCAAATGTTTGGATGTTATTTCTTTAGGAACTGATCAAAATGCACAAGCTCATTTTTTCCATCCTGATAGAATGAGTCCAGGTAAAGGTGCTGGAGGTGTTCCTGTAAGAACAAAAAAAGATTTTGAAATGCTCTATCATGCATCACAAACAGGAAATTATCCTTTGTTAAGAACTTATGCTGGAACAGATGATTTAATCGAATTAGCACAGCTTTATGTTGATACCATAAACAACGCCTGGTCTGCAATTCCTATTTTTTGGTTTAATCAAATGGATGGAAGAGGTCCAATGGACTTGAAATCTTCTATAGTTGCTCATTTAAAGGCAATAAAATGGCATGCAGAGAAAGATATCCCTGTTGAGATTCTTGAATCACATCATTGGTCATTGCGAGACTCTTCTGATGAAGTTGCTATTGCTGCAGGATTTTTAGGAGCTATTATATGCAAAGAATTGGGAGTAAAATATTTCATTTCACAATATATGTTTAATACTCCACCTCAAACTAATCAGAGAGACGACTTAGCAAAAATGCTTGCACAAAAGGAATTGATCGAATCTTTACAAGATACAAATTTTACTGTATATACTCAAACAAGAACGGGATTATTTAGTTATCCAATTGATTTATCCATGGCTAAAGGACAACTTGCTCAATCTACAATGCTACAAATGCAACTTAATCCTCAAATTATTCATGTTGTAAGTTATAGTGAAGCAAATCATGCAGCAACTCCTGAAAATGTTATTGAAAGTTGTAAGATAGCGAAACAAGTAATTACAAAGTGCCTTGAAGGGCAACCAGAAATGATTTGGGACCCATATGTACTTAAAAGAAAACAGGAGCTAAAGGAAAAAGCAGTAAAAATAATCAATTCAATCAAAGCTATTGGTTCATTATTAGATCCCGATGTTCTTTTTAAATGTGTAAATATTGGATTATTGCATGCTTCTCAGCTTGATTCTTACAGCTCAAATGAAGCAAAAATAAAAGAATCTATTCTTTACTAATCTACAAAAAGGAATTATAAATAAAATTAGGAGAATTATTTAGTAAACGAAGTAATGTAGTGTTTAGCTAATAGATTTTTTTACCATATTGTCAAATTATTTGATTAAATAACTAAAAGAGTTGCACAATATTCTTTTATTATGAAATAAAAAAGCCTTTATATAAATGCCATGAAGAATAGTGTTTAATGCCAATTACTGTGCTCATAGCAAATCGAGGAGAAATCGCTTTACGAATCATTCGATCTTGCAAACTTTTGAACATGAAAACTATTGCGGTTTTTATAGATAGTGAGTCAACATCTCTACATGTTAAAATGGCAGATGAAGCTTATTCTCTGGGAGATGGCACAGTACAAGAAACCTATTTGAATATCCAAAAAATAATAGAAATTGCTTTAAAATCTGGAGCAGATGCTATACATCCTGGGTATGGCTTTCTAAGTGAGAGTTCAGCATTTGCTAGAAACGTAGAGAAAAATGGTTTGATTTTCATCGGACCTTCATCCACAATCATAGAAAATCTAGGAAATAAGATAAAAGCTAAACAATATGCAAAAGAAGTAGGAATTCCAACAATACCTGGCTCTGAAGGATATGTAGATTCTCTTGAAGAAGCTGAAGAAGTTGTTTCTGAAATTGGGTTTCCAATTATCATTAAATCTGTTTTTGGTGGAGGAGGAAGAGGTATGGAGATTGTTAATTCCCCTGAAGCACTTGAGATAAGTTTAATGGGTTGCCAAACAATATCAGAACAGTTTTTTGGAAGAAAAGAAGTATTCATCGAGAAATACATAGCTACCCCAAGACACATCGAAATTCAGTTCATAGCGGATAATTATGGTAACACTATTCATTTAGGAGACAGAGAGTGTACAATTCAGAGAATGCATCAAAAAGTCATAGAAGAAGCTCCTTCCTTCCTTTCAGAGGAACTCCGAGAAAGTCTTGGAGAGAGAGTTTGCAATTTAGCTAGAAATATTTCGTATTCTAATGCTGGAACAGCAGAATTTCTTTGGAAACATGGTGGAGTTCTTTTTAATGAAATAAATCCTAGGATTCAAGTTGAGCATCCTGTCACAGAAATGATTACAGGTATAGATATTGTAACTCAGCAGTTGAGAATCGCTGCAGGTGAAAAATTAGCTTATAAGCAAGAAGAAATCGAATTCCGAGGACATGCTATTGAATATCGAATTAATGCAGAGGATCCTACACGTTCCTTCTTTCCTCAGTCAGGAATGATAACTGATCTTCAAATTCCGGGAGGTAATTTTGTTCGATTTGATACTTTTGTAACTCCATCATCAAAAGTTACTGATAGATTTGATTCCTTGATTGGCAAATTGATTATTTGGGGAGAAAATAGGAAAGAAACAATAGAGCGTTCTCAACTTGCTCTTAAAGAATTGTCCATAACAGGCATTATTACCAATATCGGTCTCCACCGTGCTATTTTAGAGACAGAGGAATTTAATTTAAGGGATCTTACAACAGATTTCCTTGAGAGGAACAATATTCAATTAATTTTATCTAATTATGAAAAAGCAAAACTTGCTGCTGCATATTCTGTTTATGAAAAGCATAAGAATAAGATTGATTCTTTCCAAATGCATATCCAACAGAAAAAAACAACGAACAATCGATGGAAACAACAGAGTAAACTCGAACAACAGAATAATTATCGTTAGTTAATATTTCTGAGGAATAATTATGAAGAAGAAAGTAATTTATCATGGGAGAGAATACATAGTAGAAGCATTGAGCGAGGGTAAAATATCTATTGATGGGGAGATTTATTCAACAGAAACCACCTCTGGAGTGCAAAATATTTACAAGGTTATAGTCGATAGAAAGTCATTTACAGTCGAAGTAAAAGATGGGGAATTTTATATTGATGGAGAAGAAGCAAAAATTGAAGTTAAACCCCATATACACATCGAAGTTGGCGATGAGTTTCTAGAAAGGGAAAAAAGCAATAAGATAACTGCTCCAATTCCTGGAAAAATCGTTCAAATACTGGTTGAAGAAAATGATATTGTGACTAAAAACCA
This sequence comes from Candidatus Heimdallarchaeota archaeon, assembly GCA_030611665.1. Lineage (GTDB taxonomy): Archaea > Asgardarchaeota > Heimdallarchaeia > Heimdallarchaeales > Heimdallarchaeaceae > UBA460. The sequence goes on from JAUWPI010000072.1 coordinate 7,960, forward strand.
AGAATTAATAATTTTGGAAGCAATGAAAATGAGAAATAGAATTTTCTCCCCAATTGACGGAGTTGTATCCAAAGTGCATGTAACCGTTGATACAACTGTTAAACAAGATCAGATTCTTGTCGATATTGAAGCACAATAGTTTTACAAATAGGTTTCATAAAACTGTAAGAAATAATTCTTCATAATTTCAAAATCCTTTGTTTTTGAAAATTTATGATTCGCTCCTGGAACGATTTTTATTTCTTTGTCAATTTTATCAGGTATTTGTTTATACAATTTTTCTATCTTCTCTACAGGAACAATCTCGTCTCTATCTCCAGTAATTATCCTGACTGGGCATTTGAGATAAGGAGCTTGTTTCATTGGATTGTAATGTCTAGATTGAAATAGAAAACTTCTTTTCAAATTAATTTTTGGAAAGCGCATCTGCTTATTTGCTCGCCACATTTGGACTAATCCATCAAAAACTTTCATTTTCGGAATTTCTTCAGTGTCGTATACAGGAGACCGAATCGCTAAGCATCTGATTCTATCATCTCTTGAAGTGTGTACTAATCCCATGGCCCCACCGAAGCTTTCTCCTAACAATCCTATTCGTGAAGGATCTATTCGTGGATGATGAACAAGTTTTGAGAGTACAAGATTGATATTTTCTTGAGAATATATATACTCGAATAACCCTGTACTTTGTCTCACTCCAACATAATCAAATGCAAAATATGCATAGTTTTTCGAAGTAAAAAAATTGCCTAATCTAGTTTCTTCTTCTTCTGGTTCAAACCCTGGCATACCATTCAAATGTAAAATTAATGGAGCTGGCTTATTCGAATCAGGAAGATACAACATTCCATTAATTAGTTCTTTTCTGAATTGTATCTGAAGAAACTCTTTTGTCATTTATTTCACTTTCTTTTTATTTCACAGAAGCTTATTGAGTAGTTTTTCGATTTCTGATTGTTGATCTGGAAGAAACCTGGATCTTTGGAGAAAGTTGTTTCAAGCCTGTCAGATAAAATAACTTCATAGTTGTTGTTCTTTTGATTTTCAGTTATTTCTATATCATGAAGACTAATGTTCAATCCCTCTCCAAGAGCTTTTGATACAGCTTCCTTTATAGTCCAATAAACAGTTCCCAATTCTTTATCATTAGAGATGGTGCTTCTTTCACGTTCAGTGAAAGCTTCCTTGTAAAAAGATTCATTCCTATCTTCTATTTTCTCGATATCTATTCCCAAAGGTTTTGAGCCTATTGCAGCTAAAGCATAATTCTCGGAATGTGATATAGATATGAATTGATCTGATTTCTTTTTGTCTTTTAGATTGTAGATATAAGGCTGTCCTTTAGCTGTCTTTCTTATCTCTATTTTATCAAAAACCTCTGGATTATTCTCAATTTGCGAGTATAATTCCTTTGCGGCAATTAATCCTGCTAAATACTCCATTTTTCGTTTGTTATTCTTTATTTTCTGAAAAGCTGTTTTTTCTTGGCTTTTCATGTAACGGATTATTTTTTCTGGTATTTGAGCGAATTTTTCTATTACATTTTTGATAGGTATAATTTTCACTTTTGTATCGTTGAGTAAGGAAGACAGCTCCCAATATTCCTTTATTACAGCTATCTTTTGAATAACTTCTTCAGAAACATCTGTTGGGAATTGTGTGTGAATCAAGCCTAATTTCTCTATTCTAAGAATTATTTTCCCCTCTTCATCGATTGCTTCAAGGTTAAAATAGCTATGAGTATTATCTTTTGAGATAAACTCTGAAACCACATATACAGGTTTTTTCTTACTGAAGAATTCTAGTCTTTCTATAGTGGAAGGGAGTGAAATACTTTGGTTTATGATATAATCATATAAACCAGCAGTTTGGAGAGCAGCTTCAATTATCAAAGGTTCTACTTGAGTTTTCTTTTTCTTAACAGAGAATAACTTAAGACCAGGTAAATTGACTTTAGCTACAGCTTTTTCATTAGATAATTCTTCTAGTTTCTCCAATACTTGAAAGCTTGGTCCATGGAAGAATACCGAATAAATGTCATTCTTTGATAAGAGTTCAATTCTTGAATCTGTGATGATATGCTTTGACTTCCTACTTCTATTTTTCTTTGCATTTGTTTCTATTCTAGTTGCGAAATGTTCAATTTCTCTTTTTCTTGAACTATCCACTTTAGAAACAAACAAAGAGTTGAGTTGAAGTGTTTTGGAAACTAGATTATATTTCACAAATACATCCTTACTATCAATATTCTGCAATTTGACAGCAGATTTGAATTCTATATCTTTGAATACATCAGCTGTTTTTGATGTTGAAAGAGTATACATCTCCGCAAACATCTCAATACCCATTACTCCAGGGAAAAATGGCACATTCTGGATTTGATGATCATTCAAATACAGATCTGTAAGTGTAGAGATTGTGTTCTCTCCTTTGAAAACCGAATCTTCGTATGAAAGATTCTGGATCATTGGCAAGGTACTTATCTCAATTTTACTTGATGTTCGTTTTAGTTTTTCAAATGGACCTAGCCCACAGGAAACAACAACTTCTGGTTGAGTTCCACTAAAGAATAGATCTCCAAAAAGAGTTGTACCTTTGTCAAGTGGAATAGGATATATCCCTTGAGATTCAAGTATATCCATTATAGAACCCCGAGTAGCCATTCCTACATTACCCCAAGCTGACCAGTCACAAGCTAAGGAAGAAATTCCTTCTTGATTTAACTTCCAACACAATCTGGAGAGATATCCATTAGCAAATGAATAGTCAATTTGTCCCATATTTCCATATCGACCTGCGATTGAAGTAAAGCAAATCAATCTCTTCAGTTTCTTCTTGTCAATAGCATTAAGTATATTCCATATTCCTTCTACTTTTACTGAAACAATGAGCTTTGAGAGACCAAATTTCTTTTTCTTGAATTGTTTAGATTCCTCTAATCCAGCCCCATGAATGATGTGAGTAATTTTTGCTTGTAGTTGTTTCTCTATCTTCGATATTGCATCTTCTACAGCTTTTTTGTCTGTAACATCAACTTTGGAATAGATAACTTCAATTCCTTGACTCTCAAGATGTTTGATATTTCGTAGAACATCTAAGTCAAATAGGAATCTATTCCAGTTTCGTTCTATCATTACAGGAGTTACTTTCTCTTCTTTTTCCTTGAGTTCTTCAATCATTTTCTGACGTTTCTCTTTCAGCTGTTCTTCAGTATAATCAAGCATTTCTACAGTATAGTTTGATATGTCTTCAATGCCAACAATTGCAACTTTAGGTTTAGATCTTGTACACAATTCTTCTAAACACTTGAAAGTAATTCCTCTTCCACCTCCAGTAGCTAAAACAACATCTTTGCCTGAAATCTCAATAGAAGTCATTTGAAGATTGCTTTCATCAACATTTGCAGAAACTAAAGTGTAACGAATATTATTTTTGAAAGATATTTCTATGTAATCATCCCAATATTCCATTTCTTGAAGAATTTCACTTATTTTTTCAGAGTAAACATGTTTTACTTTCATGTTAAACTCATGTCCTAAAGTTTTGATAAATCCAGAAACACCTCCTGATAGCGGATAAGAATTCTTGTCAAACCCAAAATAAGTTTCTGAAGATATTGCCATCAGTATCTGCTCAGAATTCAAATCTAAATCTTGGAAAAGTAAGAAAAGTTTCTCATAAATCTCTTGATCAACATAACCTGGTTCAGTATTAGGTCCTGGCAAAATGAGAATTATAGAATCATAGTTCTTATTTTCAAGTTCTTTTGGTTCCTGAGCAAGAAGATTGAATGTTTTAAGGTTAAAACCTCGTTTTTCAAAAGCTGTAACTATAGGTTGAGCTGATTTTGATTTTAATTCAATAAGCAGATTGCTGCGTGTAATCAGGTTAATTTTTTTGACTTCTTGCATGTTTAAAGGAACAGGAGCAGTAATTAACTTTTCAACATTTACAACATCTTTACTCTTCTTCTTTTCTGTAGGTTTTGCTTCTATTTGTTGTTTAATAATGCTAGTTTCTTTCTCAACACCACTTGTTTGAGAAGCAAGGTAATCGCATATATCATTAATTGTTCTAAGTTCTGCTAGGTTGACCGAATCATCTATAGGTAAATCTAAAACATCTCTTAATTCACCAAAAATTTCAGCCTGTTTAATAGTATCAATCCCTAAATCTTCCTCAAGATCCATGTCGCTGTCAATAGTTTCCGGTTCATAACCTGTTATTGTTGCAACTATCTCGATAACTTTAGATTGGAAAGTTTCAGCTTGAACAGCAGCTGGTTTTGTGACTTCTTCAGAAGCTTGAATCACCTTAGATGTATTTCTTCCAATATATTCTGCAATGGAATTAGGTGTCGAAAAATCTGCTAAGTTTACATTGTCATCAAAATCCAAATCCCAGTTTTCCCTTACAATACCAAATATTTCTGCTTGTTTAACAGTATCTACACCTAGATCTTCTTCAAGATGCATGTCAGCTTCAATGAGTTGGGGTTCATAACCTGTTTTTTCAGCTATGACTTGAATTATATCGCTTAAGACGTCTGAAAACTTTGATGGAGCTTGAGTAAGCTTCACAGTAGGTGTCAATTTTCTTTGTTTTTTCAGCTTCTTGCTTGTTCGGAGCTTCAATACTCTACCATCATATAAGAAACCTTCTAAGTTACCACCTAATTCTGCCAACCAAGAACCATATGAATCAAAGTCATATCTATCTTCATATGTATTAAGTCTAAATGCTGTAAAAGCGATTTGGGATCCAAATCCAGCAGCTAATCTTATTGCATATTTTGCTCTCTTTTTCATTCCCTTTGAGAAATTTAAATCTTTGAAATTTGGGTCAATTTCGTTTAAGTTTGCGATAGGTGGTATTATACCTTTTTCCATTGATTTAATAGCAATACATTCCTCAATACCTGCTCCCATGGCATGACCTGTAAAACCCTTAGTATTTACGATAACTAAATCAGCTACATTAGCTCCAAAAATATTCCTTAAAGATTCAACTTCAGATTCTGCGCTACCTCCTCTTGCGGGAGTATAGGTTTCATGAGAGACAAACATTCCTTCAGAAGCTAACTCTTTTCTTGTGATATTGTGTTGTGATTCTATGTCATTCACAAATGTATCAAATACTTTACTGATATGTTTGACATCCAATCTTGATCCGTGGAAAGCACTGTTTGCGAAAGTAGTTCCTATTAGATCAACGATAGGTTTAACGCCACGTTTTGTGTAAGCTTTTTCATTTTCTAACACTAATCCTGCAGCTGCAGAACCAATAATTAATCCATGTCTGTTCTTTCCAAAGGGTATTGCAGCTTCCTCAACCTTATCTTTTGTTGTAACTCCACCAGCAACTAGGAAACCTGAACCAATCCAAGGCAAAAGGTTCTCACTAGAAGCATCATCTGCAGCTATAACAATTACACGGTTACACCGACCAGTTCTTATCCAATCTTCTGCTATCCCAATCGCTTGTGTTGTTGATGCACATGCAGCATTTACCTGTGTGTTTGGTCCTTTTGCTTTTATCAATTGAGCAAACTGTGAGTGCCCCATTGATAGAACTCGATATAGAAATTCTCTACTAAAACTCTTTTCAGAATTAGATGTTAGATGTTCAGTGATTTCTTTAATTAGATAATCGTATCCTGGGAATGCTGAAGCAAAAATTATTCCTGTCTCATCTTGTAAGTCTTCTGGCAGAGCCCATTCTCCTTCTAACACTTTTCCAGTCGTTGTGGTGAACTCAGATTTAACTAAGGGTATTCCAGCATCTTTTAGAGCTTCTAAACCTGCACATATTGCCATTTGAAAAGAAATATCTAAAGCACTAACAAGCTTGGGTTTTAAACCAAAATCTTCCACAGGATTAAATTCTCCTTTCTGTCCTGCTAAATTGATAACTTGTGACATATTATCTATGCTTTCAAAAGTAGCCTTTCCATCAGCTGATTTGATTAATCTAGTTATATTCTTATTAAGCATCTCCTGTTTAATTTCATCAGCTACCGAATCTATGAAATTTTCTCCTAAAAGGACGGCATCTATATTATCATCATCGAAGACTTTTTTGTTCTTTCCTGGCATTCCAATTCCAACACCAGTAACACCGATATTTACTTGGGTAGTGATTGATTCTGGTATAGTCTGTTCACGTTTTACTTCCTTTGTAGAATCTTTATCAACATATCTTGAATAAAGGTCATACCCCATTTTTAGGTAATCATGCAAAGCTTGATCTTTGCTTAATTGTTCCAATTCTAATGGTTTTGTAATTGTAGGAGATTGATAAGTTACTGCTGGTTTGTCTCCCTTCTCAATGCCATGAATAGTTTCTGACAAAGCACCTTGAGAGATTTTTCTTATTTTTTCTACTGTTTTACTTATATTCTCAATCTCATCCTCATTCGGATTTAAAGTTGTAAATGCTTGAACATCCTTTCTATCTTTCAAGATGTCTTTAACAAATGAATGGAGGGCTCTCTTTGGACCAACTTCAACGAAAACTCTTCCACCTGCTTTGTAAATCTCTTTAATTTCATCTACCCATTGAACAGGTGAACATATTTGGTCTAGAAGTAATTGTTGTATCTTCTTAGGATCTGATGGATATTTGCTTCCAATTACATTACTAAATACAGGAATGTGGGGGGTGTTATAAGTTAATCCTGCTAATACTTTGCTCAGTTCTTTCTCAACGCTCTCAACAATCTTGGAATGGAAAGCTGTAGATACTCTTAGTTTCTTAGCAGTTATCCCTTCTTCTTTTGCTAGTTCAATGGCTTCATCTATGCCCTCATCATCCCCTGAAATAACTGTTTGAGAAAGAGAGTTGATATTTGCTATTGTAACATAATGATTT
>JAUWPI010000044.1 GCA_030611665.1 Candidatus Heimdallarchaeota archaeon
TTACAATCTGAATAAGGTATATTTTACTGATTTTTCTAAATTGTCTAGTAGATACTGAACACCCTCTGACAAAAGATCGAGATGTCCAGAATATTAACGCACATCATGCATAGATAGAGATCACGTTCAAAATCAGCAATATCTATGATCCCAGTTCAGCTTGTAGGAATTCTGGATTTGCGACACTTGCTAACAAAACACCTACATTAGCAGCTGGTGGGCATAAAGATGCAGCAACTGCAACTCCTACAATTGAGGTACTTTCTCCGCGAATAATGAACAAACCTGCCGCTAATCCACTAGCTATAGCAAATATTATATCGCCAATTCCTGGATTTGTTCTGATAGCTATTTGTTCACTACTTATAATATACTCAGGATTAGTCCAATTAAAAATAGCTCCAACTATTAAACCAATTACTATTATTATAACTAACCCCACTACCTCAGCAATCATCGCTCTTTTAGAAAAGATATTCTTAGGAGTCATAGTACCTAAAACTGTAAGAGCTATCGGACCAAGCAAGGGAGCAATTATCATACTCGCGATAATAATAATAACATTGTCGTAAATCAAACCAAAAGATGCAAGAATCCCTGCTAAAAATATAAGAGCTATGAATGTAGGATTGAGTAAGGCAAGACCCTTGATATTTGCAATCATTTCATCTGTGCTTATACCTCTACCTTTTACAGAAACTTCCTTTTTGTCAGAGGAAATTGACAGAGTAACAGGTGATACTGCTATACTTCCATACACTGTCCCAACGCCTAACCCTTTTAATTCTTCAAGTAAAATCGATGTTTGTTGAGTTTCTACAACAGCATGTAGAGTTGCGATTTCCTTGAAAATTGTCACATTGAAGACAATTGCAAGTTTCTCATCTAACTCCTTAACAATTTCCAACTTGTCTGCTGGAATTATTATTTTTACATCCTTCATAGTGTGAACCACACGCGGTAATGATAGTACATTAAAACTGTATTAAAAATACTTTTGTCAAAATTCTGAATCAAAATATTGATGTATTTATAGACTTTAAATCATCAATTGGGTAGTTTTCAGCTAAATACAAACTTAGGATTATTATTTTCCGTGATTGTACTTACGTAGAGCATACTTCAATTTCGATTCTTCATCTTCTATATATCGAGGATATTTTCTCAAAATCTTATCTAATTCGCGATTTAAACCCTTCAATTCCTTATCCATTTTCCCCAAGATTTTGTTCATATCTTCTATAAGAGTTTCTGGTTGCATACTCAGAAATAAGCTAATTCTAATTATAAAATAGGTAAGATAAGGAAACTACCGTCGTAATACATTTTCATTAATCATCAGGATCTCTATGTCCTGTAATTGTTGTTTTAATGTCTGCAGAGAGGCATTTTGGACAAACTGTCTTTGTAGTGAAAATTCCATCAACTTGCTCTTTCAAAATCTTTTTTTCTTCATTATTGAACCTGAGCCCACATTTGTTGCAGATGAACGCATCTGGTCTATAAACTGACATAGAATCACTATATGATTGTTACACTTAAAGAATATAACTTTTACTCTAAGCTACGAAATTAGCAGAAAACCGCTATAAGTGCTCCAAAAGAACAGCTGATATACGAAATTCCTGAAATGTTTGGAAAAAAAGAGAAAAACATGAAAGATGAGAGATATAGCTGATGAAGCTATTAAAGATAGTTTCATTGACGAGAGAAGAGAAAAGAGTTTTACAAATTCTACAAAGGAAATAGAGGAAGAGGTTGATATTATTCTCTTGATAAGTTTCTTGTTCAATTCCATAAAGATTATGATAAATTAACTCGAATGTATAAAATTTTCAAAGAATCTTATGAAACTGGAATTAAAGTTAATCAAGAGTTCTCCAGAAAAACTGCTGAATTAGTTAGAGAACACACTAAAGGGGAAGACATTCTAGAAGCAATAAGAACTTACAAAATTAACGAACACACTCTCCAGAAGATTGAGGAGAGCACTGTTTCAGAGATCGAGAAAGTCTTCAATCTTGTTACAAGTATCATTATCGAGATTCGTCTTAGATTAATGCATGCTCCCTACCTAATTCCTATAGGGGAAAGAGCAGAAAACATACATTTCCCCTTAGTTAAGTTCTTTCTCACTAAACAAGTTTTGGGATATGCCATATTAAAAAAAGAAAAGGTGAATAGTACTGGAAATCTATTGTAATTCAATAGTTTTTACCATCTTTTTTTTCCTATTCAGTATTACTAATGCAAAAACAAGCGTAGGTAGACCAAATACTAAAAATGGGAAGTCAGCATTATTACCACAATAAGCAAGCCCTATGAAATTATTAACATACCAATTATTAGCAATAATCGTGTCCAAGACTTTATGAACTATCTTCATTTCATCTTCAGTAAGACCAGGCTTATAATAGATCTTAATATCTATTTCTCCTAATACTCTAAATTCCGAAACATAATGAAATGTTTCATTAAAAACCAGTGGTTCTGAAAGATTAAGTAGAGGAAAATCTCCCTCCTCGGGCCAATTTGATTTTGGCCAATTTATGCTAATATTATCGATTTCATATATCATATTTTTTAGTGAGAGAAGGCTAGAAATGAGAATTTCATGAAATTCGTTGTTTTCTATCCATTTTTCACCATCATTGATGAAAATTGATGCTATAATCCCATCCTTTGATCGGAAGTCTAAAATAGTCTCGTTACTTGTGGAACGGCTTTCATTAAATGTACAAAATTCTGTGAGATCAAGCGGTGCTAGATATTCTGCAAAAGCATAACCAAACTCAGAACTATCTGGAGGGAGAATTGCAGGAGTTACTGTCTCTACGTACCACCAACGATTATTATCAGTGTCAATCATATTAGATAGTTGTTCATACACGCTTTTATCCTCATAAGAGACATTTGCTAACAAGAAGTCTACTTTACCAGGTAAGACAGTATCATTGAAATTATAGACTAAAATATCATCTAAATCAGAGGTTTGATGAGATAACCAGTTCAAATCCTCAATAATTCCATCTTTTAGTATTTCATTATCCTCATATGTTTGACTTGTTTCATTGAAAATTAATAGTTGAGCAGTAAGATCCTCTTTTGTCACACCGTTTAGTTCTATCGTAATTAAAGAGTAAATAGATGGAATATCAGTGCTATTAACTAGATTCATATTAGGGACAGAGAAAGAAGAAACAAGTAAGAATATGAACAAGCAAATGAGAGATGTTTTTTTCTTTTTCATTATTTAGCTTCCTATTTAATTTAGCTTAATGACATAAGTAAAGCGCTGTCTGTAAATTGTTGAAATCCATTGGATGGAATTCATAATGAACTGTAATCCAATCACCTTCTTCTTGAAGATGTAGAAAATATATATGGATTTTATAAAAGCATTTTTAATGATAATTATTGAACTATCTTCCATCATGTCCCCTGAAGTTATTTTTTTATTTTCCATACTCACTATCCCACTATAACAAATGGATTTAAAATATATTAATATTTCCCATTTTAAGTAATAAAATACTAAGAAACTTTAGAAAATTAGCATTAAAAATAATTTTAACTTTGTTGATAAGAAAATAAAGTTCTTCCTATAAGGCTTCGAAATAAAAATTAAGAAAATGTTAAAAAATTCAAGATTTAGAATAGCATTCATCTAAGCATTATTATAATTAAATTAACGAACAAATTACTATTGTTTTGAAACAGTACTTTGATGATTAAAGGGTATTAACTGTCAGGACTTAGATAAAGAATTATTTTTTCTTCTTTTACGAATAACAAAAACATAGAGAATTACCCCTATAGCAACTAGTAGAAGACTAGAAGGTATAGCTATGTAAGGTACCTTAGTCCTAAAAGGATTTAAGTTCTTGTCTAAAGGATAAGGGTCTTTAGAGTTTGCTGAACCATCAATACTATATTTTCCTTTTCCATCCCAATCTGACCAGTAATTGCCCTCTCTTGTCTCTTTTTCATACCAAAGAGTTTCTTTTCCAATATCATACGCTTGTGAATCACCTTGCTGGTTATTATCAGTAAAGTTATTGTGATGAATAATATTATACCACGAACCTCCATTTATCTTAATGCCGTATTCCTTGTTTTTGAAGAAAAGATTGGATTGAATGTCGAAATAGCTACCATAGGTCATTTGAATACCATTACGATCGTTCAAACTAAATTCATTATTGTAAATAGATAAAAATAAGGAAGTCCAATCAAAAAGTCCATCAAAATAGTTTTTACTACATAGGTTTCTTGTTATTGTTGAATTATCTGCAACTCCTAACCATATTCCATAAATACTTTCTGAACAGAAATTGCTATCAATAATGGCTTCTGTTGAATCATCAAGATATATTCCACTATGAGTATTATTCGTGCAAGTATTATTGCGAATTTCTATCATCGGAGAATCTATTAGATGAATTCCTGAATATTGATTATTTGTACATAGGTTATTCAGAATGTGTATAGAACTTGATAGTTTAATTAAAATACCTTTCTGTGAAAAGGATACTTGATTATCTTTGACAGTGCAAGATGTACAAAAGATTAAAGTTATACCATAAGAAGTTTGATTTATCGATTGATTCCTTACTTCTACTTTTTCACAATTAATTAAGATAAGTTGGCCATGTTCTTCGGCGATAGTCGTTCCTTTCAGATTGACAAAAAATCCAAGTGGCTTTCCATTTACTGTGTTATTAGAAACAATATACGAAGAGTAAGCATCTGTAGTTTCTTCTCTGATATCTAACCCATCTTGAATGAAAGTATTATTTTCAATTTTCGACTCCTCAGAGTAAAATATAAACAGCCCATCCTCTTGATTCATATAGTATTTGTTATTAGTAACTGTGGACGAGCTGGAAAACCAAAGTTGAATACCTGTATGCGTATTTCTTGTACAAGTATTGTTCAAATACAGACATGCATCAGAATTTGATGCATGTATCCCCTTATAATTAGTTGAGCAATTGTTACCAACAATATTTGATTCATATGCGTGAATCAAATTGATACCTCTCCAGTTACCATAACAGAGATTGTTATTAATATAAGTGTTATTTGATTCTCGTATGGATATTCCATGGTCTAAATTATTTTTACATATATTGTTTGATATGTTTAAACCATGAGAATTGATTATTTCAACACCACTATTTTTATGGTTCATAATGGTATTATTATAAAGTGTGATCCTCCCTTTTTCAACTGAATCAATATAAATTCCATACTCGTCTGCTTTAATGAAACAAAATTGAATAATAACGTACTTTGTTGTGTTTATTAGTATGATTCCGCTTCCACTTGTTGTTTCAATAACATAGTTTTCTATCTTATAAGGTGCTTGCAGAGTTCCATTCCCTGGGAAACCATAGGAAATGAAATCATCATCCGAATCAATAAGAATTAAAGCTTCTAATGATAAATTGACGTAATCCCCATCGTTTGAATTTATGTTTGAGTATGTTTGAGGAAATGATGAGGAAATCAATAAGAAAACAATAAGGGATAAAATGCAAACTTTAGCATATTTTTCTTTCATAACAATCACCATGGTTAAGATATATATTACTAAACTATTAAATAAACTTAAATTTGTTTGTTCAGTTTCATATATGAACGTAAAATATTGGAATAATTTGTTTTGAAAAAGCTATTTGGATATCTTCATGGCTTTAAGAAGAGAGAACTTATCTTACATTCATTTCACTGAAAAAAAGGAAAATATGGGGTCAGATACAACGATAAACAGCTGAAGGGCCAATTTCTTTGTATTCCTTTTTTGTTACCCAAAGTTTCTTGAAAGTCTTCAAGGAGCTAAGTATACTTCCGCCAATCCAAACAGAATATCTACGTTCAGGAGGTGCGATTATTTTCACTTCAGTTGTTTCTGGAACAAGCTCTATCAATTCTCTATGCAACCTCTCTTTAAGCCCTGGAAACATCGTTGTTCCACCTGAAAGAACAATATTTGAGAATAAATCTCTTCGTAGATCTACATCACAATTCTGCACCATTCGGTAAATTAGTTCATCAAGAGGAGCTTCTTCAGAACCAATTACACCTGGGCTGAAGAGTAACTCAGGAGCCATAAATCTTTCAGAGCCAATAGTTAGAATATCTCCATCAGGCAGAGTATAACTTTTTTCCATACCAGAGACTTTCTCAGCTAATTGCAATTGTTTTTCAGGATCTAATGCTACAAAACAGAGACGTTCTTTGATATCTCGAACAATTTCCAATTCAGCACTAGTTGTTAGAGAATAGCCACGTTGACGGAGTAACCTTTTCAGGTATTGGGTTATATCCCGACCTCCAATATCAGCACGGTAAATAGCATGGGATATGGCAAAACCTTCATAGATTGGTACAATATGGGTTACACCATCACCTATATCAATTACAATTCCTGTTGTTCGACCGGATGCATAGAGAGATAATATAGCTTGCATTGAGATATACACCGCAGGTACGTTGAACGTCTCAAACATCATCTCAGCCATTTTCTCCTTGTTCTTGTTATCATTCAAGGGAGGTTCTGTAAGCATGATTGGATGTTCGTTTGGATTTACTCTGAGATCATTATAGAATGTATAATGCCAGATGTTTTCCATCGCTCCCCAATCTTTCACTTGTCCATGTTCTAGTGGATACTGAAGTTTGAGAATACCTCTCATATTCATAGCTTCTTCACCTATGTAGAATTCTCTAAAATAGGCCTCTACATCAGGCATGACAACTGGGTTCTTAGGATAACCAATTATTGTTGGAAAAACACTTCTTGGTTGATCTTCACCAGCGAAACCATTTTTAGTGAAGCCCGTTCCGTTATCTAAGACCAGAGGTTTGGTATGAAGTTCTTCCGACAAACTAGATGCCTCCTTTGGTCTCTATTTTACATTTTTTAGGTTTTTTTACTATTGTTTTCGTCATCATTTTCTTTCTTTTCATTTTTCATCAATTTCCTCTTTTTTTCTGCTTTGCTAACAGATGTCTTAACGTGTTGTAGTTGTTCATCATTCATGGTTTTCTCAAGTTCTTCAAGCCGTTTTTCCAGTCTTCCAATATCCCTAGCTTGAGAAACTTCTCTTTCTCGTCTAGATATTTCCGCTTCAACTGTGTAGAGAAGTATCATTTCTTGAAAAACGTCGAATAGTTGATCAGTTCTAAACATATCTTTTAGATATTTCCAATGCTTAGGGCTTGCTATGTTTTTCTTCTCCATTGTAGATGATTTAACTAAAAGATCCTCTTCTGAAACCTTTAGACCTTTCTTTTTCGCAAGTTCCATATAATCAGCTACCTTAGTTTCTATTTCTGGTGTAGCATCATCATCAGTTTTAGCTAATTTCTCTCTAACGACAATCTCATATGGGATATCTTTATCAGCATTCTGTTTTCTGGAATCAAATTCTCTATCGACAGAAGGCATCAGTGCGCTCTCAAGTGCCGCAAGTAGAGGGTTATAATAGCTTCCATGATATCGAGATTGAATACCTGATTGTATCCGTTTAAGCTCATGAATTTCTAAATCCATTAGCTCCGAAGGACTGTATTTTCTAGAACGATCCTTAATTTGCTCATGAACTTCTGAAATTTCTTCAGGCATTTGTTTATCTGTGTAAGTCGATTTTACCATTTTTCTTTCCATATTATCTATTCTTCCTTTTAATTCTGTGATTCTTTTTACCCGTTCTTCCAATTTACTATGAGATTCTTTCTTCCGTTCACGATAGGCCTTCTTTCGTTCTGCGTCAGTTTCATATTTTCTTGGTCTTCCTGGGCTTTTCTTTTTTTTATCATTCATGGGTATCACTTAATTTTGTCCCGAGACAATATTACTTTGTTCAATCAGTTATAAAAAGGTTTTTGTCCCGAGACGATATTGTGGAATAAATTTAAGAAGAGAAGAGATAATCATCGTTTAGAATTTAGCACTAAGATAGCTAAAACGTATTTGGATAGTGTGTAATAATGGGTAAAACATTAAACTTTCTAGGAAATATTCTCTGGGTTATTCTCGGAGGATTTGAAACAGCGCTAGGATGGGCAATAGGTGGAATCATCCTATGTTTAACAATTATTGGAATTCCATTTGGTCTTCAATGTATCAAAATGGCAGAATTTGTTATTTGGCCATTTGGAAGAGAAGTTAAGCGCGATCAAGGTGGTGCAGGAAGATTCCTTCTCAATTTGCTTTGGGTCATCATCTTTGGATTGGTTCTTGCAATCTCACACATAATAGTGGGTGTTGTTTTTGCAATAACTATAATTGGTATTCCTTTTGCAAAACAACATTTCAAAATGGTTGGGTTAGCTTTTGCTCCATTTGGAACAACAATAGTTGATAAAAAGTGAGGATCTATCCTCCATTCTTTTTTTGAATATAATTTCTCAGAATAGTTAATATCTGGCTTAAATTGTGGAACAAAGTTTTTAGTCTAAGTAACATCAAGATATTTGTCATGTTTGTACCTAAAGTTGGATTGAAACCATCAAAGGAAGTATTAAAGAAATTCGGGGTTAAAAGAGACGTTCGGTTAATGAATGGTGGTTTAAAAAGATGCTTTAGAGCTGGAGATACAATTCTAAAGTATGTTCCAGGTTCAAGCGAGGAGGAGGTTAGTTGGTTATCTAATCTACTTAATTCAATAGAATCGAAGAAATTTCGATTACAGAAGTACCTAACATCAGAGGATGGCAGACACATTGAGGATGGATGGGTAGCATATTATTTTCTTTCTGGAAATCTTATCAAAGGTGGATTACCTGAAAAAAGGAGTGTTCTTGAAGCCTTTCATAAGAAAATAAAAGACGTTCCTAAACCCCCACATCTCAAGGAAAATAGAAAGGACCCTTGGACTATGGCAGATAAGATGGTCTGGGATGAATTACCATTAAATTGCCACGAACGTATTCTAAAAGCTATCCAAGATCTTTTCAAGCAAAGAGCACCCTTTAGAGCTGTCAATCAGTTAATTCAGGGGGATCCGAGTAACATCTTGTTCGATGAAACAGAACCTCCAGCACTCATTGATTTATCTTGGCACTGGAGACCAGCAGATTTTTCCCTAGCAGTTTTAGCAGCAGATAATCTTATCTGTTGGTGCAAAGAAGAGTGTGATTGTCTCCCACGAAATGAAGTTATAGCGGCTTTTGAAGATGTTAAACATTTCAAGCAATTACTGATAAGAGCAGTTCTTCGAAGAGCTTTAGAGCTAGAAGGTTTAAGGAAATTTTCTGAAAAATATCTATATGAAATTGATAATCATGTTCCAGCAATAAATTTTGTTTATGACTATGTATCTCAATCGTGAGTGAGATAAAGATATAAAGATTAATTGAAAGTGTACCTTGGATATCTATGCAAGTTAAGTTAACCAACATCTGTGATATTGAAACTGACGGAACAGAAGGCTTCATCCCTTCAAATGGTTTGTCGTTTCTAATTGAAACAGAAGATAAGAAAATTCTTTTTGATACAGGAGAAAAAGGAAGTATATTAATCAATAATATGAGATTGTTAAACATTGATCCTAATTCCATTGATTTATTGGTTCTTAGCCATGGTCATTGGGATCATACATATGGTATAGAGGCTTTGGTTACCGCTAGAACAGAAAAGAACGAATTAGAGATTATTGGGCACCCCAACTCATTTGCAAAAAGAAGAGTTGCGAAATTACCTCTTAGGGTTGCAGCTTTTTTTAAATACAGGATTTATAATTTTGGTTTTCCAAAGTTACCAGAAGGTGTGAAAGAAAAGCTCTCCTTCATGCCTATTACTGACCCTTATGATTTAACACCAGTTCTAAAAACTATTGGGGAAATATCTGAGTGGAAGGAAAAACCTAGTAAAATAGATATGCTGACAATAAAACTTGATAAGAAATACGTCAAAGATGAACTTCTTGATGATCTCTCTCTAGTTTTAAAAACAGAAGAAGGTATTGTTGTTATTTGTGGATGTGGTCATGCTGGAATATTAAATATCTGTGCAAGAGCAAAAGAGCTCTATCCTGATGATGAAATAATTTCCATAATTGGTGGAACACATCTAGTTGCTCTAAAAACTGATGAAGAATTGGATTATGTTGCTGATAAACTTGAGAAGAAGTACAATAAACCTTCACTATATTTCAGTCACTGTACAGGTAAAAGAGCAATAAAGTACCTAACAAAAAGATTTGGGGAAGAAATAGTAAAATCATTTAGAGTCGGAAATATACTAACATTTGAGTGTTAATAAAAGAAATGAAAAAGGAAAACTAATTCTCCAATTTGGATATTGCTTCATCAATTTTCTTTATTTGTTTTTGTAAACTTTCTTTGCATTCTTTCAAGTGTTTTAACTTGGTTTCTTCAGCTTCATTTCCAGTAAATTCTCCACAATTATGATGTTTTTCTTTACAATCTTCTTTCATTCTTTCAACCTACTTTAGTTTTTGAAGTATTATTACTTCAGATATGAAAGTATTTTTATAAAAGGGTTCACTATTATTTTTTGAAGTTACTCTGACGATGTGAAGTATATGAACAAAATCAATGAGAATCCATCCACATTGAAATGCAATCATGAACAAAATAGTTCTCCTTGCTTCATACCTGCACAAAGAGTTTTGAATCTTATTGGCAAGAAGTGGAGCATTCAAATAATCAATGTCTTAAGTAATGGTAACAAAGTTCGTTACAATAATCTTAGAGAACTACTGCAAAGAGGATGGAAAAAGAACAAAATCAGTGATGCAACTCTTTCAGCTCGTTTGATTGAGCTAACTGAGGAAGGCATTCTAATTCGTGATATTCATCCTGAGATTCCACCAAAAGTAGAATATTCTCTATCTGAAAAAGGTGAGAAACTATCAGAAGTGCTTCAGCCTTTGATAGATTGGACAATAAAAGTATGTCACGAATAAAGACCACATATTTCTTTATCATTAATAAGAGCAAACTTTTTTATCTTCCAAATCAGAGATATTTTGACTACAGATGAGTTTTGCAGAGAATTGTAAAGAAGCGATTCTTAATGGAAATATAGAGTTAGCAGAAAAACTTGCAAATCAAGCAATTGAAGAAAATATTGATATTAATATTGCAATTGATGCCTTTTCACTGGCTATAAGAAAAGCTGGTGATTTATTTGAAGAAGGAGATTTCTTCTTGCCTGAACTAATGCGTAGTGCTGAAGCTATGAAAGGAGCTATGACAGTATTTGAACCAAAAATAATGGAAGATAAGGTAGATAGATCTCTTGGTAAAGTCATTATCGGAACAATTGAGGGGGACATACATGATATTGGTAAAACACTTGTTGCTGCCTTGATGTCAGCTGAAGGTTTTGAAGTATTTGATCTTGGAGCAGATGTTCCTGTGGGTAAATTTATCGATAAAGCTGAGGAAGTAGGAGCAAAAATCATCTGCATTTCAGCTCTTTTAACTACGACCATGGTTGGTCAAAAGAAGCTTATTGACCAATTAAAAGAAAGAAATATACGTGATAAGTTCAAGGTGCTAATCGGTGGTGCTCCCGTTTCTAAAAAATGGGTTGAGGAAATAGGAGCAGATGGTAGCGCTGAAAATGCTGTTAGTGCTGTCAAACTAGCCAGAAAACTATTGGAGGAGTGAGGAGGGATAAATCTGAGCTTAAAGAAACCAATTCTTGAGTTAGTCGCTGAACGCTTTGTAATTCTAGATGGAGCAATGGGTTCAAGACTTATAGATTTAGGTTTACAACCAGGAACACCACCAGAAAGCTGGAATATAACTCAACCTGAAAAAATAAAACAAATTCACTTTGAATATTTTGGTGCTGGTTCAGACATCGTACTAACCAACACCTTCGGAGGTTCAAGATTAAAATTAGAAGCTCATGGACATGGAGATAAAGTCAAAGAGTATAATACAAGAGCTGTAGAAATAGCCAAAGAGATTTGTCCCCTGAATGGTTACATTGCAGGAGATATTGGTCCATCAGGAAAATTCCTTCCACCTGTTGGTTCTATAACTGAACAAGAATTATTAGAAAATTTTATTGAGCAAACAACGATTCTCGCAGAAGCTTATGTAGACCTCTTTTTTATAGAAACCATGGTAGATCTCAAAGAAGCAGAGATAGCTGTTAAAGCTGCCAAGAGAGTTTCAAACATCCCTATTTTTGCATCAATAACTTATAAAAAAACCAAACGGGGGTTCTTTACAATTATGGGTAATTCTATTGAACAATGCTCTAAAGTGTTAAAAGAAGCAGGTGCTGATGCCATAGGCGCAAATTGCACTATAAGTAGCGAAGAGATGATAGATCTTATTCCCCTAATTGTAAATAGCACTGATCTCCCAATAATAGCAAAACCTAATGCAGGACAACCTCAATTAGTTGAAGGCAAAACTATCTATTTATCAAAACCTGCAGAATTTACTCGTGACATCCAACAAATGATAAAAAATGGAGCTACGATTGTTGGAGGATGTTGTGGTTCAAATCCTAAATTCATTAATGAGATATCAAATCAAATCAAGAGGGAGAAAAAGTGAAACTAATTGATAACATCCAAATTGAACTTGATGAAAAGGAAATTCTGAGACTGCTTAGCAGTAGGAAAGGAAATCAGAGGAAACTACAAAAAGCATCCAACCTTTTACTTGAACAAATTCGTGAAACAACAATAGAATCTCTGGAGATAATTCACCCTAAAGGGGTTTATGATGTCTTTGAGAGTATATCACTAAAGCCAGTTTTCCTTTTTAAAAAATCAGAAAGAACTGTTCTAGCGGTGTGTACAATAGGGAAGGAACTTGAAGAAAGAGGTTCCCATTTCATTTCCAAAGGTGAATTAGCTAAGGGAGTTATAATTGATTCTATAGCATCTCATGCAGCTGAAAAAACAGCAGAATACGTTAATAAGATAATTCTAGAAAACTTAAAGGATGAAATCACAGAGAAATTGTTTACCTCTAGATTTAGTCCTGGTTATTGTCAATGGGAATTAGACAAAGGTCAAGAGATGATATTCAATTTAGTAGATACGAAGAAAATAGGTGTTTCTTTGAGTGACTCAAAAATGATGCATCCAATAAAATCAGTCTCTTTTGCAATTAACATAGGAAAAGAAATAGATCAAGAATTAGGAGAAAGAGGTTGCGAAACCTGTGATATGGTAAATTGTGCATATAGGAGAGCAAAAGACTACTGAAAAAGTACCAAAATAGTTGAAATTCTTCAAATAACACTTTTATTCTTCTATGAATAAGTAAGTGTGAAGTTACGGAAAAGGGACATATAATGAGACCTGTTATTAATGTGCTAGAGGAAGAAATTAAGGAAAAAGTCATAGTTGAAGCAATGGAAATTCTAGAAGAGATTGGTTTTTTCGTAGAAAATACAGAAGCAGCGGAAATATTACGTAATGCTGGAATCAATGTAGATTCAGAGACTCAAAGAGCTCTTATTCCAGCAGATCTTGTTAAGAAATCACTTAAGACAGCTCCTCAGTCAATTTCTTTATACAATCGTGAGGGCGACATAGTATCTGAACTAGGTGGTAATAACATTTGTTTTGATCCTGGATCAGCAGCTCTAAATGTACTGGATTCAGAAACAAACGAAATTAGAAAACCAGTTACTAAAGATTATATTGAATTTACCAAGGTCGTTGACCAATTAGAACATATTCAAGCGCAAAGCACTGCAATCATCTGTTCAGATGTTCCTGAAGACTTGGGGGATAGGTATCGGATGTATCTTTCTCTTATCTACTCCAATAAACCAATTGTAACTGGTACATTCATCAAGGAATCTTTTGAGATAATGAAAGATATGCTAGTTTCTATCAGAGGAGGAGAGAAGGAGTTAAGGGACAAACCATTAGCAATATTTGATGCTTGTCCTTCCCCTCCATTAAAGTGGAGTGACCTAACATGTCAAAGTATCATAGATTGTGCAAAATATGGTATTCCTTCTGAGTTTGTTTCTATGCCTATGACTGGTGCTAATGCCCCGGTGACCATTCTTGGAGCAATTGTCCAACACGCTGCTGAAACATTAGCAGGATTAGTAATTACACAGCTTGTCTCACCAGGAGCTCCAGTAATTTGGGGAGGATCTCCAGCGGCTTTTGACATGAGAAAGGCAACGACTCCGATGGGTTCTATAGACACAATGATACTTGATTTAGGTTATGTAGAGATAGGTAAATTTCTCAATCTCCCAACACATGCATATCTTGGAATGTCAGATGCTAAAATACTTGATATGCAAACTGGTTTTGAAACAGGGATGGGAACTTTGTTAGCTGGTATAAAGGGTGTTAATATGATTTCTGGAGCAGGAATGATGGATTTTGAGACAACTCAAAGTATACAGAAACTTGTAATAGATAACGAAATTTGTGGGATGACTCATAAATTCATTAAGGGGATAATTCAAAGAGACGAACCTATAGCTAAAGACTTGATTAAGGATATGGAAGAGAAGACACACCTTTTATCTCATGATCATACACTGAAATGGTTCAGAGAAGAACAATATATTCCAAGCAAGATTATAGATCGATCAACTACTGAAGAGTGGGAAAATAAAGGAAGAAAAACAATCGGAGATAGAGCAAATGAAACTGTTACTAAACTCCTTTCTAAATATCCAGGTGTTTCTCTTGATGAAGACATAATCGAAGATTTAACTAAAATCATGAAATATGAAAACGTGGATTTCAAGACTAAATTAGATTTATAATTTTCAGTTATGAAACGTAATGCAATGGGTAAGAATTTTATATGAAGTAGGTGCGTGTATATTCTTGTGAGACTATGAATCTTAAAAGGAAGAAAAATTTGATTACTTCATTTATACTTGTTATTTTGATATTTACAACAATTTCAGTATACAATAACTTATCTACAGCTCAAAAAGAGCAGGAAAGCGGTTATGATCTTTCTGGTTATGTAACTAGTAATCCATTGTATATAGATAATGACAGTGACTTAGCAGGGAATAGCACAGGTGGGAGTGGTGCTGAGGGTGATCCTTGGGTCATTGAAAATCTAAGCATTGTCACAACTGATCTTTATGGAATATATATCAGTTCTACAACAGAGTACTTTGTAATTAGAGATTGTTTTATTGATGCAAACGGTTATGG
Source organism: Candidatus Heimdallarchaeota archaeon (assembly GCA_030611665.1). Taxonomy (GTDB): domain Archaea; phylum Asgardarchaeota; class Heimdallarchaeia; order Heimdallarchaeales; family Heimdallarchaeaceae; genus UBA460. The sequence goes on from JAUWPI010000044.1 coordinate 15,159, forward strand.
TATTTACATATATAGTGCAGCATGGAAAACTGCTCAGATAGACAATAACACTGTCTATAATAGTGGAACCGGCATACGTATAATTGATTCTGACACAGCTTCTATAACCAATAATTATTGTGATAACAATGAATATGGCGTACAAGTGGAGTATGCTGATCAATATATTGTCAATAATAATACTTGTATCAACGGCGATATCGGTATCTTTGCAAATTTCGCAGATTATAGTAATTTCACAGAGAATGAGTTAAGCTATAACTCACAATATGGAATATTGATAGATGAGGGGGATTATTGCTATTTAGCAGAAAATAAGTGTAGATATAACACCTACTATGGCATTTATGTAGACACCTCACTTTATGCATCTGTGGTTGACAATGAGTGCCACAATAACGGTTATACAGGTATATACACGTATTTAGACACAGGAGCATCATTTTCATTCAATTTGGTCCACGATAACTATTTCCATGGTATTTTCATTCAATCAGCACTTGATGATGAAGTAACCAATAATACAGCGTATTCTAACGGAGGAGTTGGGATATTTAATGATGGGTCTGCAAATACATTAATAGCAAATAATACGCTCTTAGAGGATGGTTTTCGAATTTCCATGTCAAATATAGTAGAGTACGCATCACTAACTGTTACAGACAACATTGTTAATGGTAAGCCTTTAGGGTTCTATTATGCGTTGGGTGAAATAATATTATCTACTGATAATTATGGACAATTAATACTAGTTGGATGTGATGGTACACTTGTTAAAGATATAACAATTAGAGATACAGACAATGCTTTATCTTTGATAGGGTGCGATTCTGTGATTGTAGATAATTGCAATTTCAACTATAATCATGCTGGTAGTGTGTCTCTAGAAGGAACAATGAACTGCACAATTATTAACACGCTTTGTAGCCATACTCAATCAAAATCTGGGATATTCGCTGGTGGAGCAATAGACACTGTAATAAAAAACTGCACAGCAAGTAACAATGAATATGGGATTCAGTTTGTTTCTAGTACTAATTTTACAATTCTTGAGAGCACAATGAATCTAAACTCATATGCTAATGCCAGATTATTTGATGGAGCCGCTGGAAATATCCTATATAATGCTTTTACCAATGGTGGATCTGTAGGTCTTCACTTCTTAAATATAGATTATGTAAACATATCTCATAACCTCTTTGAAAGCAATATAGGTTATGCGCTCTACCTAGATTCTGGTTCCATGTTTAACTGGATACATCATAACGCCTTTATTTCCAACAATTTAGGAGGAACTTCACAAGCTTATGATGACACCTTAGATCTCAATATGTGGGATGATCCTTGGAACATGGAAGGAAACTATTGGAACGATTGGGTAAGTGGAAATTATACTATAGATGGACTTGGACAGGCAAATGATTCTTATCCGTATGGTAGTATTCCTCCAGGAGTGTTTGAATTCAGTCAATTCACCTTCTTAGTTTTCCTAATTCCTGTTGTTTTTGTTGTAGTTTCAATCATCAGAAAGAGAAAGAAATAATTTTTCTTTCTTTATATATTTTTTTTCTTCCCCTTGCATAATTTTGTGAATAAGAGATTTATATGATAAGCATATCAACATAATCTTGTGAAAAAAATGCATGTTAGAATATCTAGACAAACAAAAATAGCTTTTATTACATTATTTCTACTATTATCAACTACCTTTTTTATAAGAAATGTTGGTTCTAGCTCAGAAATATTGACTTCTCCTGTTAATCATATAAACTACACAACGAGTGATCCTTTATACATTACTAATGATTCAGATCTTGCAGGAAACGCAACTTCTGGAGACGGAACAGCTAGCACACCGTATATTATTGAAGGATTGAGTATAATTACAGAAGATACTAATGCAGTTTATATAAGTGGAACAACTTTTAGCTTCATCATACGAGATTGTTACATTGTTGGGTCAAGAAGTGCGATTTATATTATTAATGCACAATCGAATTCTGTAAAAATTAGTAATAATATTTTAAGTGGTGTTGGTCGAGCTATAAGATTGGAGACAACCGATTACACAAATATCACTGATAATATTTGTCAAAACAGCGGTGACGGTATGGTGTTGGATAGATCAGACCACGTATATGTGGAGAATAACACTTGTACTGGCGGGAATAATGGCATATATTCGTATCAATGCAGTTATAGTACCTATATTGGCAACAAATTCTATTCAAATTCAGATAAAGGTATGTGGATAGCATTTAATAGCGATTACAATAATATTTCCAATAATAAAGTTTACAGCAATGGTGATGAAGGCATATTTGTGGATAACTCAGTATCAAGTACAATTACAGATAATGAGTGTTATCTCAATAATTATAATGGAATTTACATCCTCTCTGGAAGCTTAAACACTTTAGAAAATAACTATTTACACAATAATAACAGAGACGGAATTAAAATTACTAGTTCAACTTCTAATATAGTTGCAAACAATACTCTATACAATAATGACTGGTATGGCATAAATAACAACTATGCTACATCTACAACAATTTTAGATAATGATGCTACTAAAGATGGCTTTGGTATCTTCGCAAGTAGTCAAGGGGGTTATGATGGATTATCTGTAGGTGGTAACACAGTAAACGGTAAACCTTTAGGTTACATAAATGGATTAGGTGAAGCAACTTTAGCTCCAAATGTTTATGGACAGCTTATCCTTGCGTTTTGTAATGGAACAACAGTGAAGGATGAAACTATTGCAGATACTAGTATTGCGTTAATTATGGTTGGTTGTGAAAATATTACAGTTGATAATTGTAACTTTGACAATAATAACTTTGGTAGTATTCGTCTTGTTAATTCAATGGAGACAACAATTCAAAATACCAACTGTAGTTACAATGAGGAATATGGAGGGCTCTATTGCACTACTTCAACTAATACTTCACTCTATAATGTCACAGCTAACAACAATCAATTTGGTATTTTCTTAATGAGTGCTACCGTTTTTAACGTATCACACTGTACAGTAACCTCCAATTCTTGGTATAATACTCGTTTTCAAGGAACTGTCGCTGGAAACATTAGATACAATGTAATTACTAACAGTGCTGATGAAGGAATGCTACTCTATGGTTGTGACTACACAAATATCTCATATAATTGCTTCGAAGACAACTTAGGTTATGCAATATATTCAGATGGTGATTCTTGGTATAACTGGATTCATCATAATGCTTTCAATAACAACAATCTAGGAGGAACTTCGCAAGCTTTTGATGATTCATTGTTCAACATGTGGGATGATCCTTGGACTATGGAAGGAAATTATTGGAACGATTGGGTAAGTGGAAATTACACTTTAGATGGGATAGCAGCTGCAAATGACAGTTATCCATTAGGAGATGTTCCTCCAGGCATTATTATCCCTGAATTTAGTCAATTTTCGCTTCTAATTTGCTTACTTCCTGTAGTATTTATCTCAATGATTATCATCAGAAAACGAAAGAGATAATTTACTTTCACTTCTTTTTTTACTTTTTTATTGTAGAATAGTAATTTACATAAATAGATGAACTTTCATAATGCTGGAGACCTTTCTGTGAACCAAGAATACGTTACTAATAACATGCATCCCTTCTTTGCTA
>JAUWPI010000105.1 GCA_030611665.1 Candidatus Heimdallarchaeota archaeon
ACATCCCTTCTTCAACTTGAGTTTGGCAAGCTAAAGCGGTGTATATTCTGAAATCTCCTTCTTTACGATATACGGTTGCACAAGCTCCACAAAAGCCAGCACGACATCCACTGCCTCTTGTTAGTTTGAATCCTGCATACTCTATTGCTTTCATTATGGTTAGTGCTGAAGGAACTTCATACATACTGCCCATAATGTATATTTTTACCATTTGAGTTTTATTTTCTGCTTTTGTTTCTAATTTTGTTTTTGCCATTATTAACCCTCTATTTCTTTTTCCCTAGTAGTCCTAACTCTTTAAGCAAGGGTTCTGGATTTATGTGATTATCTTCAAAATGATTTACTTTTTGTGGTAACCCCATTGCAATTGCCATCAGTTGTGTAAAATAAAAAATAGGTATGGGGTCTTTTTCTACACCTTGCATTTCTAATTGTTGATTATCAAGATTATATGCACACAATGGACATGCTACAATCAAGGCATTTGCACCTGTCTTTTTTGCATTTCTGATGATTTTAGTAACTTGAGAATTTACAATATCATCTCTATCTACAATGTGATAGGAACCACAACATTGTTTAAAATAAGGCCAATCGACTACCTCAGCTCCTAATGATAGAACAATGCTTTCCATAACCGTGGGCATTTCTTCGTCATCTATTTTTGCTTTGTCTGGATGTAAAAGCATACAACCATAATAAGAAGCAATATTCATCCCCTCTAATGGATTGGTCACTTTTTTCGCGATATTTTCATAACCAACATCGTCTCTGAGAATCTCAAGAAAATGTTTCACTTCCATGTCTCCTTCGTAAATTAATTCATCGTTCTCTAGTTGAAAATTAATTTTCTCAAGATCATTTGGATTCTCTTTCACTTCTGCATTGACTATTTTCAGAGTAGAATTACACATTGAACATAAGGTGGTAACTTGATTCTGAGAGTCCTTTAATTCTTTAACATGTTTCGATGCTCTAGATAAAACTCTAACTGGAGCAATCCTTCTCATTAAATTATCAGTTGTCATGGTTTGAACTGTTCCACAACAATTCCATTCAGGCATTTCTACCAATTCTGCATCTAATGCCTTTGACACAGCAATTGCTGATTCTTCAAATCCTTTGGCTTCAGTTTTTAAATTACATCCAGGAAAGTAGGAATTTTTCATTTATTCACCTTTTTATAACTCTGATTTTTTACGGAAGCTCCCAACCAATGCAATATTGGGAATCTTCTTCAACAACTCTTCCGGTAAATCTAGCCTCTCAATTGTTTCTGGTTCATAGCGTAAGGTATACTCACGTATAGCTTCCATAACGGCTGCAACATCAATCTCTCTTGGACATCGAACAGTACATGTTAAACAACTTGCACATACCCAATGGGTATTTGATTGTAGAACCTTCTCTTTTTTTCCTAACTGTACAAGTTGAATAGTATGATTTATTGTTTTTTCCATAAGGTTACTAAATGCGCAACCAGCTGAACATTTTCCACATTGATAACAACTAAAGATGTTCTGTCCAGATATTTCTTCTATCTTTGAAGTGAACTCTTTTTCAGTTTCTCCAAATTCTATATAATCATAAGACATATTTTTCGCCTCTATTCTTCTCCTAAAGCTTGTATCATCGCAAGTATTTGTTTGTCTTCAAAACCAAATTGGTTTATTGCGCTGTTGAGACATGCAGCTGCACATGAACCGCATCCCTTACACAGTGCTTCATTTACTGAAGCTACTTTGTAGATATTTCCAAATCGTTTAGTGTCTATCAAAGTGATTGCACTATAAGGACATGTTCCCACACAAATACCACAACCTCGACACAATATTTCGTCAACATGAGCAATTGTTGCTTCGACTTCAATCTCATCTTGAGCTATAATATTACAAGCTCTTACTGCTGCTCTTCCTGCTTGTGACACTGTCTCGGGGATATCCTTAGGTCCTGTAGCACATCCAGCAACGAAAACACCAGTAATTGAAGTTTCAACTGGTTTTAATTTTGGATGAGCTTCCTTGATGAACCCGTTAATACCAAGGGAGAGTCTTAATACGCTTGCTATATCCTTTGTTCCTTGGCTTGGGATAATACCTGTAGCAAGTACAACTACATCAGCATGTAGTTCAACTGTTTCAGCAGTTAGTGTGTTTACACCTTTAACTAATATCTCAGCTCCATCTTGTATCAGCTCAGAAACTTTTCCTCTAATGTAAACAACTTTTGCTTCTTCTGCTGCTCTTTGATAAAACTCCTCGTAATCTTTTCCTCCAGTACGTATATCGATGTAAAAATTGACAGCAGTTCCATCACGTACTTCATTTTTGAACATTAAAGCTTGTTTGGTGGAATACATACAGCAAATTTTCGAGCAGTATGGTAAGTGTTTTGCGGGATCTCTAGAGCCAGCACAGTGAATGAAAACAACATTTTTTATTAATTTACCATCAGAAGGTCTTCGCAAATCTCCAGTTGATGGACCCCCGGGGGATATTAGTCTTTCGAATTCCAGGCCTGTAATAACGTCAGGGATGTTGCCTGCCCCATATTCTCCAAGATTTTCTATAGGATATGTTTCAAATCCAGTAGCAACGACAATAGCTCCAAATTCATCCTCAATTATTTCAGGTTTCATGTCAAAATCAATTGCTTCGGGACCACAAACATCTTTACATTTAGAACATATGAGGGGGTCGATACCTAAACAATCGTCAGGGTCAATAATATATGACGCTGGAATAGCTTGAGGAAATGCAATGTATATCGCTTTACGTGGTGATAAGTTCTCGTTGTACTCATCATGAACAATAACAGGACAAACAGGAACACAATCATCACACATTGTACATTTATCTTCAATTACATAGCGTGGTCTTTTCTTTATTTTGACTTTGAAATTACCAACATAACCATCAACTTGTTCCACTTCAGCATTGGCAATTAGAGTGATATTAGGGTTACGTCCTACTTCAACCATCTTAGGGCTCAAAATACATGCAGAGCAATCTAGTGTTGGAAAAGTCTTATCTAGTTGTGCCATTTTTCCTCCAATGGATGAACTCTTTTCAACAAGTGTGACTTGATAACCAGATCCTGCAATATCTAATGCAGCTTGTATTCCTGCGATTCCTGCACCTATTACAAGAGCTTTGTGAGTAACACCTACCCTTTTCCTGTCCAAAGGTTCCATTAGAGCTGAACGCATTACAGAACTCTTTACTAATGATTTTGCTTTTTTAGTGCCTTTCTTTTTATCGTCATGAACCCATGAAACTTGTTCACGTATATTGACAATTTCTAATGTATACGGATTTAATCCTTTGTCTTCAATCACAGCTCTAAAAGTAGGCTCATGCATTCTGGGAGAACATGCTGCAACTATAACTTTATCCAGTTTTAGTTCTTCTATATCCTTCTTAATGATTTCTTGACCAGGGTCAGCGCACATATACTTGTAAACACGACTACTGGCTACATTAGGAAGTGATTTTGCATACTCAGCAACCTTTTCAGTGTCAACAGTTGCAGATATATTTTTTCCACACTCACAAACATAAACACCTATACGCATAGTTTCACGACCTTTACATATCTCCTTCAAGATTTTTTAACTGAGCATTCGAAAATACTGGACCATCTTTGCAAACATAAAGATTACCTATATTGCATCGTCCGCAAATTCCAACACCACACTTCATTCTCATTTCTAGGGTTGTATAAATTTGCTCATCTTTGTATCCTAATTCTAGTAGGTTTTGAATGACGAATTTAATCATGATTGGGGGACCACACGTAATAGCAATCGTATTTTCGGACGGGGGATTAACTTTGAGTAGATTAGAAGGAACAAATCCTACGAAATGTTTCCACCCCTCTTCTACTACATCAATAGAGAGATGTACGTTTACGTCATCGCGTAATCGTAACTCAGCAAATTCATCCTTGAAACACAAATCATTTGATGTTCTTGCTCCATAGATAATATCTAGATTGCCATATTGATCTCTATTTTTAGTAGCAAGAGTATAGTTGACTATGGATCTTAATGGTGCCATTCCAATCCCTCCTCCTATGAAAACAATATTTTTGTTTTTCCATCCTTCTACGTCAAAATGATTCCCATAAGGTCCTCTTACTCCAACTGTGTCTCCCTCTTCTGCTTCATGCAACGCTGAGGTATTTTTTCCTTGTTTCATCACACTTACTTCAAGATAATCTTTCTCTGTAGGTGAGGAAGAAATTGCAAACATACTTTCACCTTTGCCTAACCTACTTATCATTACACACTGACCAGGAACAAAACTGAACTCTTTTTGGACATTTTCATCCTGCATTACTAATCGAAATGTCTTTATCGCTCTTTCGCCAGTAACCTCGACTTTTATCTTTTCAATAGTTGCCAACGAAGGTTGGTAAGGATTTTCTGTCATAGTACCATCTCACTTACTCGGTTCATTAATTCAATAATATCTATATTAACAGGACAATATCTGATGCATCTACCACATCCTGTACATGCGATAACATCAGAGTTTTTTGGAAAATAACTGAATTTGTGATAAAACCTATTTCTCACTCTATGCATTCTTGCTGGACGTGGATTGTGTCCTGATGTATGCATTGTATATTCGGGGAACATACATGCATCCCAGACACGAACTCTAGCTCCTTTCTCTAGTGTACTTTCGTCCTGCATGTCGAAGCAGTGACAAGTCGGACAAAGATAGGTGCAAGTTCCACAACCTATACATTTTTTGGCATATTCTTCCCAAATTGGATGATTAAACATTTTATCCATTTTTTCTTCAATGCCTTCTATTTTCAAATTTCGTTTTATTAATTTGATTGCTTCCTTTTCCTTAGCTTCCTTAGCTTCTATTTGTTTTGGTGAAGCTGGTGAGAAAAATCTGCTGAAATCGTTAACAAAAGCCTTCCCTTTTTCAGTCATAACTTCTACTAGATAGTTTTCTTCTATATCTGTAAATAGGATGTCAACATATTTGCCAGAAGCAGGACTATCACCAAATGAAGTACAAAAACAACTAGAATCTGGTTGATTACAACTCAACCCAATTAGAACACTATTATCTCTATTAGCTTTATATAATGGATCAACATAATTACCAAGAAATACCGGATCAAGTATGCTAAAACCTTTAGCATCACATGGTCTAATCGCAAAAATTGCAGTTTTATCCTTTCTAATTTCTTTTGGTTTAATAGTTCCCTTGGCACCAGGTTCCATTAGAAAGAGCGTTTCAGTTTGATTAAACAATATTGCTTTGGGAGGCATTCTAGAATTTAGATAGGATAGATCTATTTCTGAATTATCTGTTATAATATTAAAACCAGAGAACCCTTTCTCCTCTGTGGGAGCGAATAATCTGTAGCTTTTTATTATTGTATTGATTAATTCGGGGGATTTTTCTTTAGATATTACTAGACTTTCCATTTCTTCACTTCACTTTATGAATTCTTCGGGATCATCAGGATTGAAGCTACCAAGTAATGGTTTAGCATCAATATCTAACCCTGGTGTATATTCGAACATTTCTTTTACTTCTTTCCCTAGTTTTTTGTTTAGTTCCATTAGAGGGATATCCATTGGGCATGCGTTTTCACATGCTCCACAGTTAATACATCTTCCCGCAAGGTGAAAAGCGCGCATTATATTCCAAGCTGTATTTTCAGAAAGATTGACGGAACGTCTAATCCACTGTGGTTCAAGTAAATCAGCCATACATGTACTACAATAACATAAAGGACATGCTTCTCTGCAAGCATAACAACGGATACAACTTTGAAATTGTTCTTCCCAATATTCCCATCTATCTTCTAATGATGCTTCTTCCAATTCTTTAATTCCTTCATATTCTTCCTTAGGATTAACTTCAACTTCTTCTCCGATCATAACATCATATAATACTGGATTTGGATAATCACAAGTTTTACAGACTTCAGCTAAGAGTTCTTGTTTAGGAATTTTATGTTCTTTCCCTTCAATTGTAAAAACATATTCATCATTAATTTCATTTATTTCAGTAATTTCTGATTGGTTTGGAAATCTCTTCTCTATCTCTTTTTGATTAATTACACCTGGGCATGGAATACCTAACAATACAACTTCTTCTCTGTTCATTCCATTTTCCTGAATGATTTGAGTAATTGCTCTGGAATCACATCCTTTTACAACGATACCTATTTTTCTTTTATCTTCTTCTTCTCCTCTTTTTAGAGGTAGTTTTTCTTCTTTAAGTGGATATTTTGCTAGATTTTTGTTACATAGAGGTGTAAAAATAAATTGTTCTACATCTTTAGGAGTATATGCGAAAGCTGCACTTGTTTGAAATCCGTATGATCCTTTTTTATAGCCAATAATATACTTAACATCTTTTCTTGCAAGTGTTTCTTTGGCAACTTCAACAAGTTTTTTCTGATCTACCATTCATTCTTCCTCCTAATTTTAGTGTTAGGTCCTAATTTTTTGATTTCTGCAGTTACTTCATCAACAACATCAGCGAACTTTCTTCCTTCAGCTGCAGAAACCCAAGTCATCTTAACCCTCTCAGGGTTAATTCCCATAAATTCAAGCAATTTTTTCATTACAGATATTCTTCTTCTTGCAAGATAGTTTCCGTGTTGGTAATGACAATCTCCAGGATGGCAACCACCAATTAAAACTCCATCAGCACCTTGTTGTAATGCATTAATGACAAACATCGGGTTAACTCTTCCTGAGCACATAACCCGAATAACTTTGACATTGTGTGAGTATTGAATTCTGCTAGTACCAGCTAGGTCAGCGCCCGCATACGAGCACCAGTTACATAAGAAACCAATAATGTTAGGTTCGAAGTCTTCCATCGTTAAACGCCTAATTCCATGTGTTTTTGAATAATCATTTGTGATTCTTTCCCATTTCGAAAGCAGTAAGATTTTTCTCGATGAACCTTGCTCGTACTTTAGCCTTCATGACTTGAATAAAAGCCTCTTCAGAGAACAGATCAGTATTGGCGCATACAAAGCCTAGCATTGCTATGTTTGCATACAAACGACTTCCAAGTGTTTCTGCTATTGCGGTTGCGGGTAGTTTGAAAATTTTACTGGCTTTCTTTGCTTGGTCATCTAAAGTCACAAGGTTTTCCTCAACAAATATAATTCCACCTTTTTTCAAACGAGGGATATATTTGTGATATGCTTCTTCAGACATTACAACAAAATAATCAATCTCAGTAGATTTAGGGTAATCAATTGTTTGAGTATCGATAACAACATCACAACTACTAGCTCCTCCTCTGCTTTCTGGACCATAACTTTGTGTCATGACTGATTGCTTGCCTTTTTCGTGAAGACTAATAACTTCTCCAACAAGTCTTCCCATAAGAGCAATTCCTTGCCCACCAAATCCTGCAAAACGAATTTCAATTCTGTCACTCATTTTTATGCCCCCTTATCTTTAGATGCAGTCGCCATTCTTTGAATACTAAGCAAATTATCTGTCAAAGTAGGTTTATCATGAATATCTACAAACTTACCTACAATAATAGGTCCTTCCTTACTAATTGCGACCTTTTCTGTATCTATTCCATGTTCAATTACTGCACGTTCCTTGAATGATTCTAATATTGCTATCCCTTCTCTTAATTGGTTTCTTCTACCATAAGTTGTTGGACATGCACCTAAAACCTCAACAAAAGAGAACCCTTTGTGATTTATTGCTTCAACAAAAGATTCCTTCACTCTTCTAACATCTAAGGCTGTCCATCTTGCAATATAAGTGGCCCCACATGATTTTACAAGTTCTGGTAAATTGAAAGGCTCTTCGAGGTTACTATAAGGTGCTGTAGTCTGAAATTGACCTTTATATGAAGTTGGACCAACTTGCCCACCTGTCATACCATATTGAAAATTATTTACACAAATAACCGTGATGTCAGCATTTCTTCTTGCTGCATGTATCAGGTGATTTCCACCGATTGAAGCGAGATCTCCATCACCTGAGATAACTATTATTTTTCTATTAGGATCAGTCAAACCAAGACCAATAGCAAAAGGTATTGCTCTTCCATGTGTTGTGTGGAAAGAATCGAAATTCAAATATCCTGCTGTCCTACCGGTGCAACCGATTCCTGAAATGACAGAAATATTTTTTGGGTCAATGTCTGTTTCTTTTATTGCTTCAATAATCACAGTCATGACTGATCCCAAACTACATCCTGGACACCAAATATGAGGTATTCTCCCTTTTCTTAGATAACCATCAAGTGGATGTTCTTCTGCTTCTAACAAACCAATTTCTTCTTCAGTCATTTCAATCGCCTCTCAATTTCTTCTACAATCTCTGATGGTGTATGAATTGCCCCACCCAGTTTGAGTAGTCCGTGAACTTCTGCCTCTCCTTTAACAACTCTTTGAACTTCTTTTGTAACTTGTCCTGAGTTTATTTCTGCTATGAAAATAGCTTTAACCTTTTCAGCTATTTGTGCAATTCTTTCATCTGGAAATGGCCAAATAGTAATTAGCCTCAAATATCCTACTTTTAGGCCTTTTTCTCTTGCAAGATTAACAGCTCCCTTAGCTGCTCTCGAACTTATGCCGAAAGAGATAATCACAAATTCAGCATCATCAAGCATGTACTCTTCAAGCCTGATTATCTTATCTTTGTTTTTTCTAATTTTATCTAGAAGTCTTGTAAGTAGAACTTTTTGTGCGTCTGCTTCAAGAGCAGGATATCCTCTTTCATCATGAGTCAAACCTGTTGTAATAACATTATACCCCTCACCAGCAACAGCCATAGGAGGTATCAAATCTTCGTCTGCTTTATAGGGTAGATGACCGTCAGCTTCGTCAGTTGGTTTCTTTCTGTTGACAATTTCAATTTTCTCTTTTTCTGGAATAACAAGTTTTTCACTCATGTGACCAATTGTTTCATCCATCAGAATAGTTACAGGTACTCGAAACTCCTCAGCCAGATTAAATGCTGTAATTGCAAGGTCAAAGCATTCTTGCACACTATTTGGTGAAAGTGCGATAATTTCATAATCTCCATGACTTCCCCATCTTGCTTGTTGAATGTCCTGTTGACCTACTAAAGTGGGTAATCCTGTAGATGGTCCAGCACGTTGAACATTAACTATAACACAAGGTGTTTCTGTCATAATTCCTAAACCTATATTTTCCAACATTAAGGAATAACCTGGTCCAGATGTAGCGGTCATTGATTTCCAACCACCCCAACTTGCACCCAAAATTGAGGCTATTGAAGCAATTTCATCCTCGAATTGAACAAAATGCCCTTTAGTTTGAGGTAATTTGATGGACATATGTTCCGCAACTTCAGAACTAGGAGTAATGGGATACCCGCCAAAAAATTTGCATCCAGCAGCAAGTGACCCTTCAGCTACTGCTAAATTTCCACTAGTAAAATATTCTCCAGTGTTAACCATTGGTGTATTTTCTTTATTATCACTCAACTTTCATTTCCTCCTCTTCTACAGGTTTTTTGACAAATATAGCGAATTCAGGACATATTAGCTCACAAAAATGACATTCAGCACAGTTCTCAAATGTCTTTCCTTCAATAAGTTTAGGTGGGTGATATCCCTTTTCGTTGATTTCATCGGATATCTCCAATATCTCTTCTGGACAAAATTCTATACACCACCTACATTCTTTGCATCTAGAGGAAATAATGTGAATCTCTGGTGTAATTATTTTCCATTCTTTAATATCTACAAAAGCAGGCCATTCTGCTTTTTTCTTTTTCCGATTAAAACTATAGTTCATCAATGAATCCCGCAAACCATTAATTAATTTCAGTTTGAGGGAACGAATATTCGACTCTTATAAGTGTTGTTAAAAGGACACGATATTCCACTTTTAATGGAGTTTGTTCCACTTATGAGGCTTTTCGCTATTCTTTATTCTGCCGTGCTTATATATAAAGGAAAGACATCTTTTCACTGTGTGATTTTTGTCGTTACTTACTATTTTTTCAACTGTGCAAACAAATAACAACTTACCATTTTTGTCTAAAAATGGAATCACTTTTGAAAATCTTGAATATTTTTGCTGCTTTGTGCTCAATATAGAATGTTTTTCATGATTTTCGTTCTTGATTCTAATTATTATAAGAATATTAATACAAATTATACTAGAATTAGAGAAATATTAAAGAGTTTAAAGAAATATTTCTATCTGTTGAAAATGTTGTCAAGAGATTTATCAATTACAATAATGGGTAATACAGGTGTAGGAAAAACTACTTTGATTAAACGTCTTAAAGGAGAATCGGTTGAAGATATTAGCCCTACAACCAACATAGAGGTTCATCAAAAAACTATCCGTTTGAAGAGTCAGTCATACAAATCCGCATTTAGCCTTGAGAAATACCGAAGTTATAAGGTATTAGCAGTTGACTGTCCTGGAGATATGAGTTTGTGGCCATACTGGAAGAAAGCTTTAGTAGACTATAAAACACATGGAATTATCTTCATTATAGATCCCACTCAGGATGCAAAGATTCAGATTGATGCTCTCACACAAGTTTCAAATTACTACTTAATGACACTTGATGATGATGTTGTTAAAGCTGAAAGAAAAGCTAGAAAAGAGAAAGCCATCTTTTTCTTAGTTGTTAATAAAATAGATTTACTTGATCACAGCA
>JAUWPI010000192.1 GCA_030611665.1 Candidatus Heimdallarchaeota archaeon
GTTAAATGAACCCAAACAGTAACCCGATACTTATAAGGAAACGTGTAGTTAAAAAGGCTTTGAAAAGAACACCTGTCACTCTCCTTGCTAGGAACTATATGGTCTCGAGACAGTTCGTCTATAAGTGGCTCAGACGCTATCATGAGAACACCAACGGAGCATGGTGGGAAGAACGCTCTCGGAGACCAAGAAGCATAAGGAGGAAGGTAACACCTGCTATAAGAGCGAAGATCCTGACCCTGAGAAGAGAGTATGGGTTGAACATTATGCAGATAGAAGCATGGTTCAAGAGGAAGGGGTTGGTGCTCTCACACACCACTATCTGGAAGACACTCCAACAAGAAGGAGAACCTCCTTGGAGAACGAAACCGTACAAAAAGAAGGCGAGAAAGAGGTTCGAACGACCTCGTCCTAACGACCTCTGGCAACTGGATATCAAGGGACCCTTCTGGGTAGAAGAGCAGGGACAGCACCTTTACCTCTTGACGGTTATAGATGACCACTCGCGCTTCCTCCTGGAGAGTAGACTCTATCCCCACCCTATCAGCCAGCAAGAGATCTTGAAAAGATTACAGCACTGCTTCCAGAGCTATGGTCGTCCTCAACAGGTGTTAACGGACAATGGTGCCCAGTTCCACTCTATGCGAGGAGGGACAAGTACTTTCACTCGAGTGCTAGCTCAGGAAGGAATAAAGCATATTCGTAGCCGTGTCTTCCACCCTGAGACCTGTGGGAAGGTCGAGCGTCAGCATGGGACAACCGTCAGAGAACTGAAGAGGTTAAGGTTAAAATATTGTAACGCTGACCTCCGGCGCTATAAGGACTACTATAACTTCTTCCGCCCTCATCAAGGAATAGGCATGCAAACCCTGGTGAAAGATTTATGAACCAAGCTCCCAAAGATATCTTGCCCAAAAGTGTAACCGATCTTAGTTGAGTTAACACCATTCAATGGTCTTTGCCAGTACTTTATTTTAAATATCTTCTTCTATTTAGACTGTCAAATTGAAAAAATCTTAAACTGAAGAATATATAGACGTGGAAAGTGTGCAAATAATTTGGGAAGTAGTGAAAAAGATTATTAGTTCGATGGGAAAATTGGAAAAATAGAAAAAGATTATGATAATATCTAACTAGGTACATACTGACCTGGTGATTAGCATGATTTCACTAAATTGCGAATGGAGAATTGAATAAACTATTACCCTTGGTGTGTCTACAGAATATTTGTTAATTATTCAGTAAGTTTCTTCATATAGAAAGGCTTATTGTTATTTTTCACATAATTTTCATTATATGTTAAAGATAAACCTTTTTTATCGAATAAAATAATTATTTAGAGTTTTTTTATTCTGATTCTATCCTCTTCTAGTACTGTAAAGTGTTTTGTTAAAGTAATTTCCTTTTTTGACAAAAGTTGAATGACTTTTTGAGCAATTATTTCTGGATTCTTTGGTGCTATTCTTAGTAGAATTACTCCTACTGATTCTAATTTCACATTATAAATTAAAAATCCAAAATCTTTATCAAAAGTAATTAGTACTCTATCCTTTTCATTTGCTATTCTTAATATTTCTTCATCTTTTAAACCAATAGCAATATCTTTGATTGATATGATATCAATTCTATTTGATTTAAGAATTTCAAGTGTTTTGTTTGGAATATTCTCATCAGCTATGAATTGCATCTAAATTCTACTCCAGAATATAGACCTTTTCAGTTTTTAAGACCTCAATTGAATAATCTAAAGCTGCTAAAATATCTTCTTTTTTAAGCTGAGGATAATTTTCTAAAATCTGATTGACTGTCCATTCATTAGCTAGAAGTTCTAGAATGAATTCTACACTTATCCTCGTTCCTTTAATCACAGGTTTACCAACTAGAGTTTCAGAATCAATGATTATTCTATCATTTTCATTCATGATTTATTTCACCTTGAGTTCCATTTTTCATATACATTATTATAACCCAGTTTTAAACTTATTAATTCATCTAATTCTGATATAATTTTTTTGTTTCCTTTAAATTGATAGGATTATATCATGACAATATCCCACCATTGTAAGAGGTTCAAAGAAAAAACTTAATTCTGTTTTTTCTTAATTTAAATTTTTGGGGGACCTGCTTTTATTGTTGCAAATAGTTCTTCCCTTGTTCCAGGACTCACATCCTCTAACCACCAAGTTATCCCAGCTTTGGCAAATTCTCTTATTCTCTCCTTGCGTTTTTCCATGTCATCGGTTGCTTTTTTACCAAGACATACTATATCAAAATTATCCATCCCCTCCTCTCTGTTTTCACTGATGAATCTTTTTATCTCTCTTATTTCATCTAGTTCAAGATACATATATTTACTATTAAATGGCATAACCCCATCCAATTTAGCAGCGCGAAGGAAGGGTTTCTTGTTTGGCCACGATCCCCCCACCCATATTGGAATCCGGGGGGTTTGCAGAGGTTTTGGTTTAAAACATACATCTTTAATTTTATAATACTCACCCTCATAGCTGAAAGTCTCACCACTCCATAATTTTTGTATAATCTCTAAGCTTTCGTCTAATTTCTTAGCGCGAATATGACTATCTGCTTCTTCTCCAAATGCTTCAAATTCCACCTTTGGATCATATCCTAGACCTACTCCCAAAACAAGTCTTCCATCTGAGAAATGATCCAGCGAGACTGTCTCTCTTGCAATTTTCCATGGTTTTCTTCTGGCTAAGGGTGTCACATATGTTACTAATCTAAGTTTCTCCGTTTTTCCTGCTATAGCAGTTAATGCTATCCAAGGATCTATCACTGGAACTACAGGATCTTGTCTGGAGTGGATTAGATCCCAAATGAAAAGACCATCCCAACCAGAATCTTCAGCCATCTTAGCTATTTCTACTAGATCTTTTACTGAACCGAAATTTTCTCCAACATTGGGTGTCCCAATACCATATTTTAGTTTAGAATTCATAATATCAAAGAATATGATTGTTTTTATCGTATAAGTAATTTGCTGAATTCAGTTTTCCCCTAACTTATATGCGACAAATCTTAGTTTTGGTAAAAATCTATCGCTGGTAATTTATTGTGTAGAAATTACTATTTCCAATGTTTTTGATAATTGATTTATAATCTAACTAACTCCAATTAACCACTATGGAAACAAAAGAAAAAGGAGTTATTAAGCAGGATTTAGGTAAATCTTCTCCTACTATAGGAGAGATGGCCCCAGTAGATCCTGTGTTAAGAAGAATGAGCGAACTGGAAGTTATGCCTTCAACGAAGCTTGCTTACAATGAGATTACAAAATTGAAAATAAGAGAATTTATTGCTCAAATATCTTTGGAATGTGAAAGTGAAGCAAATCACATGATGGCATCAATTGAGAAAATAAGGGGTGTCAAAGACATACAAACTGAATTACTTTACAAGGGTGAAGAAGCAGTAGAGGTACCACCATTACCAATTATTGAAATGCGTGTTGTTGATTCTAATACTTTTGTTGATCCTAAAACTAAGAGAGTAATACCTGTTGTTACTCAAGTTGTGTATGGATTAGAAGCTTCAATGACTAGTCATCGTGTAATTTTCTTGGATATTGATGTATCTAGTACTCCACGTATGACCAAAAAGACGGTTGATACTAATTCCATCTTTGACAATAAGAAACAAATCGAAATCAGTCACCACATAACATCATCGTTTACCTACATACCTATCAGCTATCCTGACATCCTTGGACTTACTTGTGATATTAAAAACGGTGTTGCAACTAGAGCTCTTATGTCAGAACAAAGATTATGGATTTTTAGTCTGATACCCATAATACTGGGTGCAATTCTTGCTGGGTTTGTTCATTGGTCTTTGGTCTTCATAGCTTTGCTTGGAATACCGTTCTTCTTGTTTACGCGACCAATAAAGCACAACTCTCCTCCAGCTCGAACTCAAATCAAAGTTCTCAAACTTGCAGTAATAAACCCTGAAACAAAAAAAATAGCAACATTTGAGTTGGATATCCCTCAAATATACTCACTTGATGCTTTGCTTCTTTGGATTAAGGAACTACAATTTAGAAGTCCAAGTTTGCAGCATACTTCTGAAATGAATAAGAATCTGAATGTCAACATTGGTTAACAGACAATCAGCCATTTGTTCTTTCCTTTTTTTCT
>JAUWPI010000015.1 GCA_030611665.1 Candidatus Heimdallarchaeota archaeon
ATAAATAATGTCAATATGATATGATTATCTAAGATGAATTTAACACAAACTGAAGGCAAATTAACTTGCTGTGCAGCTAATCGTCCTAATTCTGAGGTTTCAACTGATCATAAAGGTAAGAAACTTTACTTCTGTGACAAATCTTGTTTGAAGGAGTTCAAAAAAGATCCTGAACGATTTCTTAGTTCTACTCATTTCCGTCTAGAATTTGAAGAACTAGAAGAAGCATAAAATAGCAGATAAGATATAATCATTTAAGGGGACAAATATTTTTCCCCAGAGATAAGAAAATGTTCTAATAAAGGACTATAAACTATGTATTGATGAAAAAGATCGGAATCATTGGTGGTTTAAGCGCTGAATCTACTCTTGAATATTACAAAATTCTAATTAAAGAGTATAATTTGATGAAAGGAGGAGCATCATCTCCTTTACTTATAATCGATAGTCTAGACTTAGAGACTGTGAGAAATTTGATGGTTGATAATTCTTGGGAGAAGGTTTATCAGATTATCCTTAAATCAGCTAGAAATTTAGAAGATGCTGGGGCTGAAATTATCATTATTGCAACTAACACTATCCATAAGATTTTCGATAAATTAACAATGGAAATCAACACTCCAATGATAAGCATTATGGATGCAACTGCAGAAGCAATAAAGAAGAAGGGTATAACGAGAGTTGGGTTACTTGGAACAATTTTCACAATGCAATCTGATTTCTATCAAAACTCTTTGAGCAAATATGGTATAGAAGTAATTGTACCTAACAAAGAAGATCAAGAGTATGTTAATACTGTTATCTGGGATGAACTAACACACCATGTTCTTACATCAGAATCAAAAAAAGGCTATTCTGAAGTGATTGAACGGCTAAAATCCGAGGGAGCAGAAGGAGTAATTTTAGGATGTACAGAAATACCTCTATTGATCACTCAAGAAGATAGCCCTATACCAGTGTTCGATACGACAACATTACATGCCCTTGCAGCCTTAAGAAAGGCAGTTAAGTAATTTGGCTTAAAATTCGTTTAAGAATGAAAAAGAAAAGAAAAAGAAGGAAGAATTCTGTTATTGTCTCTTTCTTCTTACTATTATGGCAACTACTGCTACAGTAACCGCACTTATTGCAACTAGTTCCAATGTACCAGTTTCTTCCGCCTCTATGCTTGCGCCAATTAGGGAACCAATTGAAGGATCATATATCACTTCTTCATCAAAATGTTCAAAACTCAGATATGTTTGCACTGTTCCGTCACCTACACTTGAGTATGATGCATTAACAGTTCTGTATTGATAGGTGTTGGATATGTTGTACTTGGCTTGGTTTGCATAAGCAAAGAATGCTTGGTAGTGTTCATCACCAATGGTAAATTGTTGTTTAACTTGATCTTGACTTTGAACCTTATATTCACTTCCAGTACTATTCTCGTAATTATTTATTAGCTGACCATTTGTGTCATTGATTCTATGAGTATTAGTTGTTGAGGAAATATCAAATCTAAGAGCAAGATTGGAATCTTCTCTTTGCCATGGCCAATTGTTCATAGTAACATCGAATTTCATCTCAGCTCCACCCATAATATCATAACCATCAATGGTTTGGTTTGCTAAATACATATGAACAGTTAGTTTGATTTCAAAATCTGTATAGTTGGGAACATTGACTGATGTAGAAGTATAATCGAAATGAACTGCTGATACTTCTGTCTGTCCTTCAACATCAATATAATCAAATCTAAAACCGCTGAAATTAAATTGAACAGCTGATAGTGCGAGAACATTAGAATAAACGGATCCTGAAGGAGTTGTATCTTTCCATAGTCCTGTTTCATCGTATTGGAATGCACCATCTTCGTTATAATCCATATATTCAATTATCGATTTGAACTGAATATTAAAGGAAAAGCCTTCAGAGAATTCGAATCCTGTTTCTGTTAGAAACTGGAATTTTGGTACGCTTCCACCTGCTTTTGAAATGAATTCCAAATCATAATATTTGAAAGTCACTTGGTTGCTATTTTCTTCATAAAAGAAGTCTTGATCATCTGCACTCACTTGTGTTAAGACAAGTAAGATTAGAAACAAAGTTCCTGTAGTTATTTTCATTATTTTGTGTTTCATTTTGCTCAAGTTCTTCATATCTTCCCTTTTTGAATAGGTTCTTATTTAACAAGTCAAAGAATCTTATTTAGAAAATTAAAGTTCAAGTAAAGTTGATCCAAATTAGAGAATTAATAAGCATGTTTAGACGATAAACGAAGAGAAGGAAAGGGAAGAATTAAAAGACAATTTTCTCCTTTTCACAGAGATTTAACATTCTTTCACAACCACTCTTTTTTAATCTAATAATATTTGTAATAACCTTATTTTGTTTATATTTCAAATAAATATTATTTCACTATTTAAAGTCATAAAACCATTTAAACGGCGTTTATATAGCCTAATATTGTATAATTTATGACGAAAAAGAAAGGTGAAATAACTTGGATAAAAAGAAGAAATCTGAACAAAAAACTGGTTCTGAGCTTACAATCAAAGAAAAAAAAACCTCCAAACAGAAAGAGAAGAAAGACAAAACCATTTTACGTCCTTCAGTAGAACAACTTTACAAAGAAGAACTAATATTTTTACAGTCTATAGATAAGTTTACAAAACCTAAGAATTGGTTTTTGTCTCCACACATGCTAAAAATATTTGTTTTAGGTAGTTCTTCTAAAGATAAGTTAAGTCAAACAATAGAGAAAAAGTTTTATGGCAACCCAAATTTAGTAGAAAGAGCCATTGTTACTTTAGCCAGTGACAGAGGTCTTTTATTAATAGGGGAACCTGGAACAGGAAAATCATGGCTTGCAGAATTATTATCTGCAGGGATAAGTCAAAAGTCTACCTTAGTAGTTCAAGGAACAGCTGCTACAACAGAAGATCAGATAAAATACTCATGGAATATAGCAGCAGTAATTGCAAAAGGTCAATCACTGGAAACAATGATACCTTCACCAATTATGACAGCAATGGAAAAAGGACAAATAGGACGATTTGAAGAGTTAACACGATGTACTTCGGATGTTCAAGATTCTTTGATATCAATCCTTTCAGAGAAGTATATTGCAATTCCTGAATTATCAGAAAGTAATGTTATCTACGCTCAAGAAGGATTCAATGTTGTTGCAACTGCAAACAGTAAGGACAAAGGAGTGAACGAATTATCTTCTGCTCTGAAACGAAGATTCAATTTTGTTACTATACCAATAGTTACAGATCAGAAAACAGAGAAGGAGATTATAGAATTCAGAATTCAAGATTTACTAGAGAAGAAAGGATTATCTAAAAAGATACCAGCATCACTACTGGGTATTTTGATGGAGACTTTTAAAGAATTAAGAGATGTAAGTCTTTCTTCTAGAAGTGATAGTGACAGACTAGAATCGTCTTTATCAACAGCAGAACAAATAGGTATCTTAGAGGATGCGTTGCTACAAAACACTTTCTTCAAAGATGTATCTCCAGAGAAAGCTTTGGCTCAATCACTTATAGGCGGGTTGACAAGAAGGTTGCCTGAAGATTTAACTGTAATGAATAGGTTTTGGCATTCAGTAATTGAAAAGAACAAAACAAAATCAAATGAGTGGAAAGATTACTACACAGAAGGTCAAAAAACCATGAAGTCATTCCATTAAGAGAGGAGTGATTATATGACAACCGATGCAGTTCAAGAGAGCAAATTCAAAGATGATCTTAAAAATCATACACTCTTTGATATTCTTTCCGAAGTGATTCAAGAAGAAGGCGAAAACCTTCAAGAGATACTTACAATAATAACAAAAGACATAGAAATTCTTCAAAAGGAGAAATTAGAAGTTATCCCAGTGTCTCATCATTCTTTAGCTTCGGCAATCCATACAAGGATGAGGTTAACTGAGAAGAAACCAAAAATCATCTTTCTTGAGGTTTCTGAAGATTTTCAAAAACTTTTACCAGATTTAAAATATTGCACGCTTCCTGTAGCTTTTCAAGGATATGTTAAAAAATCGAGCAATATTAAAAAAGAGAAACTACCTATTGCAAGTTTTTGTGTTAATACTGAAGCTTCAGCTGAATATCAAGCAATGAAATATGCAACTGAGAATAAAGATACAGAGATTATTTTTGTTGATGCGCCTTGTGAACAGAGGGTAATTTGGCAAGAGAAATTCAAAGAAGATACAATTGAGGAAGACCTTACATCAGAAGAAGCAAGAAAGAATGGTCATCAAATTCACTTCAAAACTGCAGATATCTATCCTACTAAAGAAGGATTTGTTGAGTTATTATTATCTAAGGCAAATGTACATCATTTTTCCGAATGGTGGTTAGAGATTGTAGAAAACACCCTTTTAGATCTTTCTTACAAGAATTTTCGCCAAATTATGATTCTAATAGGAAGCGTATTTCGAAGATTAGGAGCTAAAGACCATATTGAAAACATCACTAGAAAAAGAGATGTTTTCATGTGGAATAAAGTGAAAAATATACTTAGGAGTAAGAAGATTCAGCCTACTGATGCAGTATTCATTTGTGGAGCTTCACACGCAATAAAAATGGTTGAAGAATGGGGTATAGGTGGCAAGAAAGGCAAGAATGAGTTATTAGATACTAGTAATTGGAAGTATGGTATAATTCAATCTGATTTCTTAATAGTCGATGCACAATTTGGTCAACTTCCAGGAGTAACTGGGGAAATAGATGCAAGATGGAATGCTATCAAATCTAAAATGTATCGAGTCAAACAACAAAATCCTTCAGGTTTATTAGAGAAATATAGCATTGCTCAACATGATCAATTAGTACGATGGTCTATTGATGTTGTCAAGAAAGCAAGGCAAGAAGGATACTTAACAAGTCCAGCGGACAGTATAGAAATAGTCAAGGCAACCTACGGATTTAAAGAATTGAGGAATAAAGCTTACATCTCAAAATTTGATTTTATTGAAGCAGCAACTACATGTATAGAAAAAGATGACCCTTACCTTCCTAAAGTTGAGGAAATGGTTGGGAAAGTATTATTTTCTAACAAAATAGGGAAGGTTGGATACCATGCTTTACCTCCTTTAGCACAGGACGTTATGGATAGGTTAGCCGTCTTAAAAGTACCAAGTAATTATAAGAAAATAAAACGTATTCTGTACGATTTAAAGAAAGAACCGCAATATCAGCTAATATCTGATTTGTTATGGTTACTAAAATTCCTTGGAGTAAATGTTACACCAATCGTTGGACAAAAGAAACTTGGAAGTCAAGATAACCAAGAATCATGGGATCTATATATTTACAAACAACAAAATGTCCTAATCAGATTAGCTTTAGAGGGTATTACAATAGAGGATGTATTTAGAAATAGAGTTATGAAGGAAATTGATAAAAAAAGCAAACCTATTGAAATACTCACGGCGATTCGTACTATTCTAACTTATCTAGAAAATGATGATGTATCTTTAAATTATTTGACAAATATGCTTGTTGCATGCACTTTCGATTTACGTTTTGAAAATCCTATGGAGCTTTATAATTTGACAATCGAGATCCTTAATTATTATAGATCACACAAAACAGGCATACCTCAGTGGTTTAACAACTACGTATTAGCTGCTTATAGAGCATATTGTCAAGAACTTGCATCAGCGGCGGATGATAGTACAATTTCAGTAGAAAGTATTGCAACAATCTTTAACTTTGTTTTCAAGGTTGAATCCATTGCTCTTGCTCAAGGTGCTTCAAGAAATGAACTTGAAGTTGCTTTTTTGTTAATAGAAAGATTACAATTGCCTTTAGGCAAGAAAGCTGTAGTTTTGGCAGCTGAATCTATCTTAAACCAAGAAAAAGAAAAAGAACTGAAATTAATGGTAGCTAAAACGTTCTGGAATCCCCTCACTATACAAACTTTATCAGATTTACTAACAGGAATAGTTTATGCTACGAATTTTGCACCTAATGCAGTTAATATCTTAATAGAGCTTCTTGATCAGTGTTTTAGAAAATTAGATGACCAACTTATTTTTCAATGGATGCCTTTACTCATAGATAGTTTTTCAGAGTTAAAACGAGAATATATTAAACGAATTGAAGTGATAATTAAAAGATACTACAAAGGGTCAAGCAAAGAAATACAATCACTTCAGCTTTGGTATGATGAAGATTATTACGATGAAGTAGCAGGTAAAAGAAGAATATCAAATGTGGAAAAGAAAACCAAAATTCAAAAGAAGACCTCTTCCAAACTTGATAGTTTTTTACAAAAGAATCCAACCACTATTATTCAGTTATCATCTATGGTTGGAGGACATAAGGGTTGGGAACAAGTCGAAGAAGAAATCGAAGAACAGATAGTAGAAAGTATTAGTGAAATCAATTATCTTGGAGAACTAATTAGTCGTTTTCCTGAAAGTGTAAATTGTTTAAAACACTTGAAAGGTGTAAAATTAGAATTTTTAACAGCTAAGAATGGGAGTAAGGATGAAAATATAGAGAAAGGGGGCAATGAAGTTTCTACACTGGTGAATGAATATGATGATACGATCATAGAAATGAAAAAAATAGGAGAAGAAAGAGAATGATTGACATAAAAAATTTAGAAAGTATAGGCATTTTGAACCCACCGCCATTAAGGAATAGAGGTATAAAGAAAGTACCATTTGTAGAATTTTACAATAATAAAATCCAAGGTGTAGTCTCAAGTGGGAGCAGTTTAGAAAGAGTATATGTATGTGTTCTAGATTTCAACACAAATACTTTTACTTGTCACACTAATAATAATAGACCATGTGGAGGATTACGCGGTTCAATGTGTAGTCATTTGAATAGTTTACTTACCAATGCAAGAACGGTTGATTCCATAAGAGGGCTTGAAATTATAAATAAGACGTATGGCCTCACTCAAGATGGGTCTGCAAGGTACTCTGAAGTTTTCACTCGTTTTCAAGAGAAACTAAGATTTTTGGAA
Organism: Candidatus Heimdallarchaeota archaeon; assembly: GCA_030611665.1. Taxonomy (GTDB): domain Archaea; phylum Asgardarchaeota; class Heimdallarchaeia; order Heimdallarchaeales; family Heimdallarchaeaceae; genus UBA460. Next base: position 6,979 of record JAUWPI010000015.1, read on the forward strand.
TTAAACAATACAAAAGACGAGTATATACCTGAAGCAAGATGGTTTTACACTAGGATGGGGGTGAAGAAATGAGTAATAAAAATACAAATTTCTATAATTTGATAGGAAACTTGGATAATGTAGTTAAATTAACACAAGATTTATCCTCATTATTCAACAATGGTTTTAGTAAAATAATTCAGAAAGAGAAAGACGTCTTAGATCAGCTAGCAAAAGGATTTGTAAATAGCCCATTAAGAGATATTGTCCCACAAGGAATAGAAAAATTACAAAAATCAGATTTCCGTAAAGATAATTTCACCGCACTAGTATTAGCGACAACCTCGATATATGGAAGCATTCATGATGCATTATATGAGAAAGCTGGAGAGTTTCTGAAGAAAGATATTACTTTTTTCACACACAAAAATGATACTACTTTTGAAGAACACTCAAACGAAGTGAAAACACTCTTAGACAACATCCAAAACTGGTTAATTGATATAGCTATAAGAGGCTTTTCAGACCTGGATATGGAATCAATTCAATCCTTCGAACCTGTATTGCAGACGGTTGAGAATCACAAGGAATTGCAACGTTTAGGTGTGATTTTGAGAGGATTAAGTAATGAGATTATTCTAGTTCGTTCCGATACTAAAGATAAAGATTATTCCATTCAAGTAAGATGGATGGATTTATGGTGTAAAGCTTACATTCTCACCTTAAAGAAAACGATACCAGCTAAAGGAACAAAGATAAAAGGAAATTTGAAACTAATAACTATACAAACACATATTCATAGGAACTTCCTTACAATTATATTCAATGGTATTCTAGAACATAAGAAAGAGAATATCTATGTGGAGATTGAAAAATCAAAATTCATCATAGATCTTATCCCTATTGAAGAATTTTGGTTCCAGTTCAAGAAAGAAAATCAGAAGTTGTTTGATGGATTACTCAAATCTAAAGTTATTACGATCAATGATGGCGTCCTTCAACAAAACGGAAATCTTGTTTTAACTGATTTTAAACTATCAACAGAAACGTTTGACCTTTTAGATATTGTAGAAAAATCAGTAAATAAAAAATCCTTGCTTATCTCGAAAATTCAAGCTATAGATAGACACCCGATCCATTTTAAACTTCCTTGTTTAATGAAGATAGAGGATTCAAAGAATCAATCAGTTAAGATAGACGACAAAGAAATCCCGATTCGATTTGAACTTCAACCCACGAAAAAGGTTCTAAAAACGCTTCTAAATACAAAAATGTTAATGGAGTTAAGGTTTGATAATGGGTGGTTTTTCAAACCATTAACTTCTATAGGCACAGCAAATGTATTTTTGGGTCGAATATCCGAAAAAATCACTGCTGAAACCCCCGTTTACTCCATATTAAAAGAAAGAAGTAGCAAAATCCTGAGAGATAAAAAATGAGCACGACAAAACTTAACCCAAACATAAGAGCTTTAACACATTGGCACACCCTACTCGGGTCACTAGGCTCTAAATCATCGTTACAGAAACAAATGTCAGATCTTTCAAAGAGTAATAATTTACCTTCGGAACTTATGAACCCTCAAAAATCTTTGAAGGGCTTGAAAAAACAATTTCCCGATCAGCTAAAAGATAAGGAAGAGCAAATTCAAACTGAAATTACAGATGAGATGATGGAAGGACAGAAGCTTAAGGAATCAGCAGATTCAGAGGAAACCGCACTAATTAGGGAAATGCTGATGAAATCTAAAAATATTCAAGACTTATTTGCTCCAAGTCAGCAAAGTAATGTAAGAGCAGCTGATATGCACGAATGGAAGAACACGACAGAGAAATGGAAAGAAATGGTAGGAGTAGCAGGTAAATTGGGTGGAACATCCACTGGCTCTGGTTTTTCGATTAACAAAGAAGACATCGAAGATGTTTTCTACCTTCTAGAAGCTAAAATGGTAAAAAAGATGCGTGTGATAGAACTTCTCAAAGATGAGGAGTTGCATAAAACCATTGATCCATCTATACATCTTGTTGAGGAATTACTTTATGAGAAACATAAGCTCAGTGGTATTTCTTTAGTACATGCAAAAGCACTAATAAGAAAATATGTGCTCAAAGTTGCTGAAGTTCTCAAACAAAAGGTTGAGAAAGCTATTCGTAAAATCCCTAATCCCGACATTGTACCTAAAAAGATTTTCAGAAATCTAAACCTTAAACGAACCATCTGGAAGAATCTTCCAAATTGGGATGAGGAGGAACAACGCTTATTTGTAGATAAACTGATTTATTATAGAGCAGGAAAGAAAACACTTCCAACAAAAATCATTATCGTTGTAGACCAAAGTGGATCTATGGTTGATGCTATGGTTCAATCAGTAATATTAGCTTCTGTGTTTTCTGGTCTTCCAAATACAGATATTGAACTATTTGCTTTTGATACTAGAGTTGTTAACCTTACCAAATATGTTACTGACCCTCTTGAAGCTTTAATGCAGACCAGATTAGGAGGGGGGACACACATCAATTTAGCTCTTCTGGAAGCAAAAAAAAGCATAACAGATCCAAAAAACACTGCGTTAGTCCTAATAACGGACTACTATGAAGGTGGAAGCTATGATGACTTATTCAATAATATGATTTCAATGAAAGAAGATGGAGTAAAAATTATTTCTCTTGCTAGTATGAATAGGAGAGGACATGTGTATATGAATAGCGGATTTGTAAACAAACTAAAAAATAATGACATTAAAACAATACAAGGTAGTTTTGATAAATTAATTGATCAACTAAAAAAATACCTCTGATTTGAAAAAGAATCAAATGTTTTTCATTTTTTTGTTACTATTCATAGTATCTTGAGATATTAAATAGCGATCTACTAGTTTTGATAGTTCGATACGATTTTGGGGTGACAAATTATTGTTTTTTTCAGTTTCTGTAATTATCTTGGGCAGAAGCTCCAAGTTGTTTAAATCACTTAATAAATTGCTCATTTTTTTTAGAGGTAAGTAAGAGTTTCCCATAAAGACATAACAAAGATTGAGATTTTGCTCAGTTTTAAGCAAACACAAATATTCTTGAAAATAGAATCTAATAATTTTGCTATCAGCTCTTTTTTCATCACAAATATGTTGAATCTTTCCTTGAATATTAGAGACTTTTTCTGGATCAAAAGGCAATGAAGAATAAGAATCAGAATACAGAACTGTTCCCTCGATATTAGACATTATGAAGAAACAGGGTGATTCGGAATCAGAATGTAAAATGGAGAAAAAAGGAGTAAGGCTAATATTTTGGAAATTTAACCCTCTATTCAATCACTTGCGGGTACAGCAATTGGACTCTTCTTTTTGGTTCCACTATAGTTTGAAGATCTCTTTTTAGAATCACTATAGTTAGATGATTTTCTTTTAGATCCACCATAATTAGATGATTTCTTCTTGGAACCATCAGTGTATGTGGATTTCTTTGATTTTGCTTTTATAGTAATCTGCTGATTATCACTGAAATAAAGCCGCTCTATAGGTTTATCCATGAAATTTTCTATTGCTCGAAGCAATTTCATTTGGTCATGAACAGCAAGTGAAATGGCCTTTCCGTCATTCTCCATTCTGGAAGTTCTTCCAATACGATGGACATATATTTCCGGTCCTTCTCTTGGTAAATCAAAATTGAAAATATGTGTTACATGAACGATATCTAATCCTCTTGCTGCAACATTAGTAGCTATCAAGCAGTCAATTTTCTCATTTCTAAAATCTGCCAAAACACGTTCTCTTTGGTTTTGTGTTTTATCTCCATGCAATGTGCTGAATACCATATTGAGACCTTTTTCCTTTATTAAACGCTTTCTAAGTTTGTCTGCCCATCTTCTTGTATTGACAAAAATAATCGAAGATTTGGGTTGTTCCATTTTGAGAAGAGTAACAAAACTTGCATATTTCTGACTAGCATCTTGGATTTTGTAATAATACTGCTTACAACTAGCTACTGTTATATCATCCTTGCTCACATTAAGTTCAACAAGTTTTTCGCCATTACTAAACTGACGAGCAATCTTTGTTATTTGTTTAAGCATTGTTGCGGAAAATAATAATAAGCGAGGAGAGACACCTTTCATTGCGTCAAACAGAATGTACTGTATATCAGGTAGGAAACCCATATCAAGCATTCTATCTGCTTCATCTAAAACAACAAATCTTACTTTGTTTAAAGAAATAGCTCTTCTTCTATAAAGATCCATAAACCTTCCAGGAGTAGCTATAACAATCTGAGCTCCAGCTTTAATCTCTTTTCTTTGTCGGTCGATAGAGACGCCGCCATAAACCTCGACAGCTTTTAATTTTCTATATTTGTTTAGTTTAGTCACAACACTATACACTTGTTTACATAATTCTCTAGTAGGTACTAGTACGACTGCCTGAACCGAGCGTTCTTTTGGGCTAATCTGATTAGTAATAGGAATAGCGAAAGCTAGTGTTTTTCCAGTTCCCGTCTTAGCTTGAGCTAAAACATGTGTTCTACCCCCATCAAGGAGTTTAGGAATTGCGCTACTCTGTATTTTGGTTGGAGTGTCAATTCCCATATCATCTAAAGCGCGTTTTATATTACTATTTATATCTAAATCTTGAAATTTCATTGATATCACTGTCTATAGTTTAACCTAAAATGACTATAGTCTAACTTAAAATCAAGTATCAACTCGTTGAAGACATGATTCTAAGCAATTATTTAGGGCGTTGAAAAAAACTTTAACAAAATAATCGCTTATTTCTAAATCTTCCTCAACTACAAGTGTGAATTTTGACAGTGTTTTAAAAGACTTCGATTGAACAGATTCGTAGAAAATCCCTCTTTGTATAAAAAAAAGCAGATAAAATTGAAAAAAAAGGAATTAATAACGGGAAAGATCCGCTAAATAAGGATCATCATCTTCTTCTTTTTTTTCCTTTTTGTAGGTTGTTTGTTCAGTTGTTTTTCTTTGAGAATAATTAGTCCTATCACGATCGTTTTTCCTTTCGCTCTCTGTTAAATATAATTTTAGTATATCTCTGTTCATGAATGTTTCAATACGACGAATCATATTCATTTGTTCACTTTCTACAATTGAAATAGCTTTTCCTACACTTTCCATTCTGGAGGTTCTGCCAATCCTATGAACGTAATTTTCAGCATTTCCGACAGGTAAATCATAATTGAAAATATGAGATACGTGAGGGATATCTAAACCTCTTGCAGCAACATCAGTAGCAATTAAACATGTAATCTTGTTCTTCCTGAAATTACTCATGGTTATTTCTCTTTGCCTTTGAGTCATGTCTCCTTGGAGTGTATCTATTATTAATTGTATTCTTCTATCGTTAATGAGCCTTTTCTTCAGCATTGCTGCCCATCTTTTTGTATTTACAAAAATGATGCAAGACTTGGGTTTTTCCTTTTGCAGAATTTTGATGAAAGCATTATATTTCTTCTTAGAATCATCAACTTCATAGTAATACTGTTTGCAGTTAGCAACGGTAATATCATCTTTGCTGACATTTATTTCAATTAGTTCTTGTCCCCAGCTAAAATCAGAAGCGATTTCCTTTATTTCCTCTAATAATGTTGCTGAGAATAATAACAATCTTGGGAACACATCTTTCATAGCGTCAAATAAAATGAAATCGATATCCGGAAGGAATCCCATATCGAGCATTCTATCTGCTTCATCTAGCACTACGAACTTGACTTTCTTGAAAGTTACCGCTTTTCTATGGTATAGATCAATTAGTCTTCCGGGAGTGGCAATTATTATTTGAGCACCAGATCGAATGTTTCGTATTTGTCGATCAATAGATACTCCTCCATAAACTTCTACTGCTTTGAGATGTCGATATTTTGTTACATCACTTATTACGTGATATACCTGTTTGCACAATTCTCTTGTTGGGACCATTATCACTGCTTGTACATTTCGTAGTGATGGGTCAAGTTTCTCAGCTAAGGGGATAGCAAATGCTAATGTTTTCCCTGTCCCTGTTTTTGCTTGAGCTAAAATATGACTTTTTTCTCCCTCTATTATTGCTGGAATTGCTTTTTCCTGTATATCTGTTGGAGTATGTATTCCCATTTCGTCTAAAGCTTGTTTTATTTCTTGTTTTAAGTTATAATCTTGAAATTTCATTGGTTTCATCTATAATTATTTTTGATTCAAAACCAAGTATTATTGTTGCGAATGTTTGATTCTTTTCAATTAATAGCATAGTTTCTGAAATGTTGAAAAAATAGAATAACTTTATTTTCTTATCTTCCTCATCTCTGATTACAATTTTCCCCAAGTCTTTAAAAGACTTTGTTATTACAACTGAGAGAAGATTCAGTTAATTCGATGTGCTCCTCTTTACGTAAATATGTCATATATGCACTCTTTTAGACTACAATTGGGTAAAGTTTAAGTAATTTGTCAAAGAATTGTTTACTTACTATGAAAAAAGCATACAAAATACTTTTCTTATTCTCAGTTTGCTTAGCTCTAATTACATCTGCTAACTCTTTATACTCCTTTTCTGATAAACAGAATGATGTTCCGATCCTCGATGCGAGTGATTCAACACCTCCAGTTATTATTTTTGATTTAACAGATATGTCATCTACGGGCATTTTAAGAATCAAAGTTTACGATAATGAGACTAATCTTAGTGAAGTTTCAGTATATTGGAATACAACACTGCTTAATTCTTCAGAGGTTTGTTTCAATGTAACATGGACTTACATGTTATACACTGATTCTAACATCACGCTTTCTGTGACGACTGAAGATAGTGAAAGCTCATTTGATGATGCAGCACCTGGGACTAGTAGTAATACATATGATGCCGAAATTGACATAGATGAGATTTTCTTATCGGGTGACCATAACAATATACGTGTAGAAGCTGCAAACTTAGATGATACAATATCGTCTACTACAACGTCCTTCTGTAATACAGTGGATTGCTGGGGAAGAGGAGGTGGATCATTAACAGTTGATACACCAACAAATACATTGGCTCAAACAGGCATACCAATAATGGTTTTTGATATGACAGGTTATTATTGCTGTGGCTACATAGAACCTGTAATAGAACCTAATGGAAATCCAATTGTTAATTTTACCATTTCTTACAATGAAACTGAAAATATGTTATCTATGACAGTATTAACTGAAAATGGGAATTTCTACAAATCTGCTATAATATTAGATGATACCATCGAACTAAATTTATTTGGGTGTAGAGACTGTTCATGTCCAATAGAAACCTCAGGTTATCTCTTAATAACAGTTTTATCAAGTATTTTTATTCTAACTATAATACTTAATCTTAGAAAACGTAAGAGTAAAAAGTGATTTTTCTCTTATATTTATTTTTTTCTTGTGAATATATCAGTTACTATTTGAGATAATGCCATTCGATTAAGTACACTTATTGGTTGCCCAGTATCTGCAGAATTCTTGAGTATTTCCCATATGGGGGAAGGATCTTTCATTTCATCAATAAACGCATTCATTTTATTGATACCAGAATATGCTTTACCCTCAAAAACATAGGAGAATAGAAAGGAATCAATGTTTTTAGTTAAATATGTAAATTCCTGGAATCTATTTCTTTGGATCATATCACTGCTTTTGTCTAATCTTATTTCCAGAAGTACTTCTAGAAACTGCTTTAAATCTTGTTCTTCTATTTGTACATCAAAATTTTCAGTGAAAAGGATTGTACCTGATGTATTGAGAATAAACAGCATAAGGGGATACTCTTCTTCTTTCACCGCATATGAAGTATCTATCATTCTCTTCTTTATCATTTGATTAAGTATTTGTTCTATATGTGTTAATTCAAGTTTTTCAGCTATTGTCGGTAATTTCCTTGTAAAATCATTCCACTGATCTAATTTATCCAGGATCAAATCATATTCATTGGAAATGATGATAGCTAATCTTCTCAATCCTCTTTCCTCTGCAAGTTTTTGAGCCTTAGAAATAAAGTATCTTGCTTCATCAATTTTAATTTCTATAAGCGATAGTTGTGCTTGCAATAAATAAGTTTCAGCTAATAAAGGATATAGATTTTGATAAGAAGCAATCTCAGTAAGTTGAGCGATATATCCTTTTGTTTCTATAAGAATGGACATATCTTCTGTTGTACTAAGCTCAATTAATAGCAGTTCACAAAGATTCAGAATAGTTTCTATTGAGATAATGTGATCGATATTTTGTTCATTAATTAAGTCAAGTAGAATCTTCTTAGACTCACTAGCAGTTCCGATTTCTCCTTGATGTTTTAGATAAATAGATTTTGATAAGAGGTAGAGATGTTCAATCTCAACACTATCTGTTTCTGAACTAAGAATCTCTAATCTCGCAAGATAATTGTAAGCTTCCTCGTTTTCTTCTAAGTTCAAATGTAGAACCACTAAGGATTTCAAGGATAGTGCTATTTTACTAATTTTGTCTCCCATCTGCATTTTTTCTCTAAAATCTAAAGCAAGTAGGTTGTATTCTAGAGATTTGTCTAATTCATCTTTCTTTAGATAAAGATCTCCTAAGCTATAATAGAGACCACCGAGAGTGTCAAGTGTCTTGAACTTGTGGAATATTTCTAACGATTTTTGATAATGTATTAACGCTTCGTCGAGTTCTCCTTTATCACAATAAATTGTTCCATACCATCTATGCGCAATTCCTAAACAATGTTCGTCCCCCATCTCTTCATTCATATTATAATATGTATCTAGAGTTGAAAGTGCTTTATCATAATCCCCTTTTGTTTTATAAAGACCAATTATGTTAATTAAAACGTTAATTACTCGAGCCTTATGACCAATTTGCTTGAAATAATTTTTCGCATTTAAAAGATGTTCCAAGGATTGGTCTAATTTGCCTAATCCTTTGTACAGAAAACCAAGATATTGATTATTAAAAGCTAAATTATATTCATCATTTAATTCTCTGAAGATATCTCCACTCTTCTCCTCAAATTCTAATGCTAATTTGAGTTTATCCTCTTTGAATTTTAATCCAGCTATCATATGATAAATAAGTGCGATAACTTGTCTATAACCAAGTTCTTCAGCTATGGATAAACTCGATTCATAATTCTGCATAGAGATGTCTAAATGCCCATAATAAAAATACACGTCTGCAATGTTCTTTATGATTACAGCGTTCTGATACATGTTGTTTAATTTCTCATTTAATAACAGAGAGTTATTGAACGCTTCTAAAGATTTTTCAAACTCATACTCTTCTAGAAACACTTCTCCCTTAATCATTTGAAAGCGAATTTCACGCTTTATGAATTGAGTGTCTTCATCTTTTCTAACCTGTTCTAATAAAACTTCTAACTGATTGATTACTTCATCTCTTTCTTTGAATTTTTTCAATTTAACAAGAGATAATACCTTAAAGATAAACCCATCAAGTCTATGATAAGGCAATTTTAGCTCTATGCTTAAGTTAATTACAATATCAGCCAATTTCAGTACTCTTTCATGATCGCATTGCAAGCATAATATTTCTAACTGTAAGGATTTGGCTTCCATTTTATCATTTATATCAAGATTTGTTACATTTTCCAAATCTCTTGCCAATTGTAACGCTTCTTCTAGTTTCCCTTCCCTAAGTAATTTTTCAACAAAAATTAGCTCGTCTTTAGGGGGAGTGGACATGCTTCTACACCAGACAGTAAATTAATATTAGAGAGGGCATAATAAAAGATTTCTGCAAAATGACTAAAAAAGAAAAAGAGAAGAAGGAGCTCAGATTAATATGCTCCGAAATAATAGATTATTGATATTGATGCTAAAGCTGCATAGAATACTGCAGATACTGAAACAAGTATGATTAAGAATCTTGATAGATTTATAATAGCCTTGTTTTTTAACAGTCTTCTTAATGCATCAGAATTAATTTTTCTCATTTTTCCACCTCCTTTATTTCTTTGGCAATGTTATTAGTAGTGCTAAGAGAGGATTTTTCTAGTATTGGCTGCATAATTAGAAGCAAAGAGGATATAGAGGAATCAGAACGATCATGGTTATTACTGATCAAAGGGAGAATTAGCAAGAGCAGTTTTTTTTCCAAACCATTCTGATTCCTGATGGACAGATATATAGGTGTAGGCAGGTGTTTCACCAATACTTTATCAGCGTAATCCTTGAGATAAATTAGCGGTTGACTTGAACATATGAAACAGTTAGAGTTCAAGTTAAAGAAAAAGGAAGAAGAGATCATCTCTTTGTCACCTCTAAAAACCTAATTGAAAGTTTCTTCATCAATAAATTCGAAACTGTATAAAGTTTTCAAATTGTTGAAGATTGTAATGAATTCGGTTTTTGTTTGTATTTTTGTTGCCATTTGTTTTCACCTTAAAAAAAGGGGGATTATCCTGAAATAGGATTTCCCCCAAATTTGAAGCTAGCTTGAGCATTTGCTCGTCTAGCACGTCGGGCTCTTTTTAGCCTTTTCAACTCGCGTTCGAGTGCAGTTATTTGTTGATCCAAATATTTATCTAGTTCGTAACTTTTCATTTTTTTCACCTTAGTTTGTTTGACCTTCGCAGGTTAGATTCCAAAAAACCAACTGAAAAAGAAGGAAGCTTGAAGGGATCTTTGTATTCCTGGTAGCTTGATAACCTCAGTGTCAAGGTCAAGGTTATTTCCTCCAAATCTTCGTAGATCTTTCTTAACTCGTGGTCAAGCAGTTTTTTTATTTCGTTTTGCTTCATTTTTTTTCACCGGAATTTTGTTTCTATGTAGGATAATTTCCGACATCATATTTAAGGGTTGCGCATATGTCGGGATATTTCCGACATTTTAAACGTGTAGAAATCAGATGAGATGAGCATATAATGCACCACACAGACAGTAAAACGAACTTATAGGGGTAAGATAATAGAACTAGAAAGAGGCAAGATTTACCGCAACTTCCGACATAAGGGAGAGTAATGGGGATATTAAGCCGTGAAACAAGGGATTAAAACGACTAGTGCAGGCTTTACCATAGGACATACATTTATATATGTAGGAATATAATATACATTAAAGGCGTATTGATTACATAAAGAGGTGCCACATGACATCGAAAAAGAATAATACTATCAAAAAAGGTCCAACGGATCAAATAACTAATATTGAAAAACGTCAGGTTAAATCCAGAGCAAGAAGATTTGTTCTCGATCTCTTGGATGCACCACTGGGAGAGGGATTACAAATTTATCAAGAAACAGTTAATGAACTCTATGATGGTAAAGCACGAATAAGGATCTGTTTGAAATGTGGAGACATTAATACTACCTCAAAGCTTACAAAAGACACTCATAGATGTACTATGGATTTTGACAAACTAGCAATCCCCTATTTGGTAACTACAAGTTGGTTAAAAATGAGAGAGTTCTTCCTAGGAAAAGGATACACTGATGCTTTGCTAAAACTAGGCGTTGAACCTGAACCAGTCAGAGAGAGAATTATACGACCACCAGCAGAAATTGAGGTTATTGAAGAAAGCTCTGACGAAGAGGTTTCTGAAATTGAACAGATTGCAGAATAAATTACTACCTTGCCGAGAGCTCTTTTTCTTTTCTAATATTTAAAAGTCAACTTCCAGCAATAACTTCTGCTCCAACTTCAGAGAGGACATCTAGATATTTGTCAGATAGGAAAAATCCTTTCAACTGGAACCAAGAGGTAGAGCAACAGATTGGTTGTTTCTGGAATAAAAGATGTGGACAAGTATGCGTTGCACGAGTAAAATCTTCAGCGGCAGCTATTTTCCCACATAGAAGACAATATTTCCACCTAGCAGATTTTTTATAGAGAGTTTCATATGTTTTTTGATAAACCAGAGAGCCATTACTAAATTTGAGACGAGAGAGAACTTTGCTGTATTTTTCAGCAATAAGCTTAATCAGATATTTTTCTTTTTTTGTTATATCAGGCATTTTCTCATCTCCTTTATTTCTTCACCAAAGGAACGTCTCATGTACCATATTAGGTGACATACATATAAGGTTTATGAGAAATGATTATGAATAATTTGCAAAAAGTGTTTCAAATTCGAGTATATTAGAAAAAACTTCAATTGCTTTTTGTTTCAATTTTTTCTTTTTCAGTTGATGATTGCTCAATAGCCAGAGGAATTTCCTTAGTTATAACTACAGGTGGCGGCTTGATTTTCAGATCATATTTTTCTACTAATTTCACTAAACCACCCTCCAGAAAGTATTCTTTTAACTTGTACCAAGATGTTGCAACTAATACTGGAAAGTTGTTTGGGTTAAAATCGCAAGAGTGTTCCCCTTCAACCATTTTTTCTTTTTGTTCAATAGTTCCGCATCTTAGACAGATTCTCCATCTTGCTGATTTCATATACAGATCTTCAGACAGTTCAGTGTATATCCAGACTCCTTCACTAAAAGGGGATGCCCATATTTTTTGTACTAACCTTTTTGCAGTAGAACGAATTCGGTTTTTTTCTGGATTTGTTATGTCTGGCATATTTTTTCCCTTGTCTATCAAATACAACACAGTGAAACATATTAATTTATCTGTCGAACATTGAGCATAATTGTTTTTCAAAGCAATTTTCCTACCTTACGTATTTAGTTAATCTTTTATATAGAAAACCGTCATCACACAAAACAGAAAATACAATTATTATAGGAGCATCAAAATGCCCACGAATATTATTCTTGCAGAAAAATTAGAATTTGCTCCATTTGATGAGATTAAGTCAGTTAAAGGTGATATGATCATTTCAGAGTCTTATCCTAGTTATTTAGTTGATGAATCTAAAATCAGTGCAGGTAACGCAGAGTGGTTATTTTTCCCAACGACAGAAAATGAAATTGTTTCCATCATTAACAAGATGAAAGAAGAAAACAACATAATCACAATCTCTGCTGCTCGAACTGGGATAGTAGGTTCTGCTGTTCCCTTCGGTGGAGCCGTGATGTCCTTAGAAAGGATGAATGAGGTTATTGGCATTGGCTTTGATGAAGATGCACAACGCTGGTTCTTACGCTGCCAACCAAGTATATCTCTTGATGAGATAAATGAGTTTGTAAAATTCAAAAAATGTGGTCAGAATCAAAGCATCCCACCTGAAAGTGACTGGGCTGAAAAATTTTTGGAAGAATGCACAATGTATTATCCAATGGATCCTACAGAAATGACCGCTTCATTAGGTGGTACAATATGTGCTAACGCATCTGGTGCCAGATCCTTCAAATATGGACCCACAAGAGATTGGGTTCGTCGTATTAGGGTGGTTCTTGGTACTTGTGAGGTTTTAAACATCACTCGAGGTGAGTATATAGCTGAAGAGGGTGTTTTTACAGTAAAAACAGCTGGAAAGGAACTCATAATTAAAACACCTGATTATCAAATGCCAAGAGCAAAAAATGCTGCCGGTTTATTTACTGAACCAAACATGGATCTAATTGATTTGTTCATTGGATCTGAAGGAATTTTTGGTATAATTACAGAAGCAGACATTTGGGTTAAGGAATACAACGCTCAAATGTCAAATGTTGGTTTCTTCAAAAATGAAGAAGATGCTATTGATTTTGTGAAACTTCTTCGAGATGATGTGAATCTATCTCCTGAATTCATTGAATATTTTGATAATAATGCATTGAATTTGTTGAGAGATAAACAGAAAATAGACCCAAAATTCGTTAATATGCCCAACATTGCAAAAGATATTAGAACCGCTATATCATTTGACATGTCATATTCTGAAGAAGACATGGAGAAGGTATTTACTCAAATAAACGGGATTCTACAAAAGTGTAATTCATCACTTGAAGATACATGGTGTGTATATGAGGACAGAGAGTTAGATCGTATAAAGCATTTCAGACACGCAGTTCCTGAAATAGTCAATAATATTATAGCTGAACGAAAGAAGCAATATCCCTCAATTCACAAACTCGGTACTGACATGTCCGTAGAAGATCAATATCTAAAAGAAATAATGAAGTTTTATCAGGATTCTCTTAAGGAAGAAGGGCTCGAGTACGTTGTCTGGGGTCACATAGGGGATAATCATGTTCACGTTAACATTCTTCCAAGGAATTTAGAAGAGCTGAAGAAAGGTAAAGAACTTTATATGAAATTTGCTAAAAAAGCTGTTTCTTATGGTGGTTCTGTTTCAGCTGAACATGGTATTGGAAAAATAAAACATGACTACTTAGAAATAATGTTTGGAGAAGAAGGGATTGGACAAATGAAAGCGATTAAGTGTAAATTCGATCCACATTGTTTAATCAATTGTGGTAATATATTCCCTATGAGTAGATGTGTATGAAAATCGTAATTCTTGTTAAACAAGTTCCAGAAGCAGACAAAGTAGCAGTTGATCCTGAAACAGGAACACTAATCCGAGAAGGTGTAGATTCTATACTTAATCCCTACTGTGAATATGCTTTGGATCAAGCTGCTAAATTAAAACAAGAGTATCCAGAATTGAACATTGAAATTACAGCGATTACAATGGGTCCCCCTCAAGCTAAAGCGGTTTTGTACCGATGTTTGGAATTAGGTGCCGATAAAGGTTATCTTCTATCTGATCGAAAGTTTGCCGGTTCTGATGTTTGGGCTACATCCACTGCTCTCAAAGAAGGTGTTGCACACATAGAACCCGATTTTGATTTGATACTTGCAGGAAAACAAGCCATTGATGGCGATACAGCGCAAGTTCCAGCGGAAACAGCTGAACAGTTAGGTATTCCACAAATCACATACGGAGTAGATGTGAAACTCAATGGAAAAAGAGTAGAAGTCAAACGCGAGACAGAAACGGGTTACCAAATTCTTTCAACAAGAATGCCTGCGCTAGTAACAATGAGTAAAGGGTCAAATATTCGAAGGATACCATCAATGAAACAAGTATTAGATTCGCGAAGCAAGCCAATTGAGACTCTTTCAGCAGATGATATGAACATTGATGAAAATAAAATAGGATTACAAGCTTCCCCCACTCAAGTAGATAAAATATTTGCGCCACCAGCTAAAATCGGGGGAGAAATAGTTGATGGGAGCGATCCTAAAGTTGCTGCTCAGAAACTTCTAAACTATTTAGTAGAAAATAATTATATTAAAAGGTGAAAAATATGTTGGAAGTAAATATAGAAGCATGTACAGGTTGCAAAGTTTGCGAAAGAGTTTGTCCTTTTGGCGCAATTGTAGTTGTTCCTGAAACAAAGAAAGCTAAAGTTCTTGATAATTGTACTCTTTGTGGTGCATGTGTAAGTGCGTGTAATTTCGATGCTTTGAGTATTGAAAGAAAAGCAGTTTCTGAAGAAGAGTTAGCTAAATTCAACAAAGTTTTTGTCTGGGGAGAATGGGAGAGAAAAGATGGAAAGATTGTTATCAAAAATGTAGCTTTAGAATTACTCGGTAAGGGGAGAGAACTTGCTGATAAATTGGGTGAATCACTTGCGATTCTTCTACTTGGTAAAGAGGTTGAGCATCTAGCACCAAGTCTTATCCATCATGGAGCAGATATTGTTTATCTTTGTGAACATGAGCTGCTGGAAGAGTATTCTACAGATGGGTATGCAACAGTTATATCATCTGTCATTGCCTCAGAGAAACCTTCTGTGGTCCTATATGGAGCAACACCTAATGGTCGTGATTTAGCCCCAAGAATTGCAGCAAGACTAGCATTAGGTTTAACAGCTGATTGTACCGGTTTAGACATAAATGAAAACAGACAGTTACTTCAAACTCGACCAGCTTTTGGGGGTAACATTATGGCATCCATTCTATCGCCTTATACAAGACCACAAATGTCATCAGTAAGACCAAATGTTTTTCCAAAACCAGATTCAGATGAGAATAAAACTGGAGAAATAGAAAGAGTTAATGTTAATCTCAAACCATATAGCATAAGGACTAAAATCATTGAGGAGATCATTTCCCATGATGAAGGAATTAACATTGAAGAAGCACAAATTCTTGTTTCAGTAGGTCGTGGAATTGGAAGCAAAGAGAACTTCAAAGATGTCGAAAACCTTGCCAAGGAATTAGATGGAACTGTTTCTGGATCAAGAGCGCTTGTCGATCTGGGTTGGTTACCTCATCCACAACAAGTAGGTCAATCAGGAAAAACTGTAGCCCCAACACTATACATAGCATTTGGTATTTCAGGAGCGATTCAACATCTTGTTGGAATGTCTTCCTCTGATACCATTGTAGCAGTAAATAATGATGCGGATGCACCAATTTTCAAAGTAGCAGATTTTGGAATAGTTGGGAATATGCACGAAATTATTCCTGAATTTATTAAACTCCTGAAAGAGCATAAACAAAGGAATTAAGGATAAACGCCTAATTCCCTATTTTTTCCACCTCTAGTATTCTCCAAAGGTTTATATTATTTGAAAAGCGATTATATAATTACAAGCATTCTTGTATAAAGAAATAGCTTAGGTGAGAAAAGATGAGAAATTCTAGAAAAATGATTCTACTAGGAGTATTTTTCTCCTTAATCATTATTAGTTCTTTGAACTCAAATAATATAGTAAGAGGTCAAGAATATAGTTATTCATTACTATTAGTCCCGGATGTTGAGTATGAATGGAATGTAACTACACTTAGCGTGGTTGGTTCAGCAAGCACATCGTTCTTGGACTATGGAGATGATACGATTAGTCAAGGAGATACGTTATCAGCAAAGATACTTTCAGATGTAAATGAAACAGTAATAGGAGATCCGCTTCAACTGTTAAACATTTCAAATGTATGGATTGAATTTTATCTTAATGGTGAAAATAAATCTACAAATGTATATGACATTGGTTTATTTGATTTATCTTGGATGGGATTAGGGAATTATTATTTCCTGGAACCTACACTATACACAAATTCAACTGGTGCCTATGACAACTTTCTGATTTACCACAATGGTTATTCTGAAGTTAATTACGAAGAAAGAACAGAGATTAATGAGTATGCATACTATGAACTCGAAATTGAAAAAGTAGTTACTTCCACTAAACTAAGTAAAGATACTTGGTCAATTAAGATTGATTATTCTGATGAAGAGACAATAGAAAACTTCAGAGACCCTGAAAATTGGTTCAAAGATTTTACTACTGAAACTTTAGTTGCAGAGCTACGATTTAACAGAGAAACAGGATTAGCAACATATTTGCAATATACTTACAACTGGCATAGAATACATGAGGTTGAGGGTTCATTAGATAATGATGTTGAAGGAGTGAACTTGTTAATAGAAAGCACTCAGTTACCAACCAGTTCATCTTATGAATGGACTTTTGCGGTAGCGGGATTAGTTGTTTTTAGTATAATAGTAGTAGTAAGAAGAAAACGAAAATAACTTCTTATCTTTTTTTTATTTTGTATCATTAGATTGAAAATCTTTCTCAACTAAAGAAATTTCTTCAGTTTTTTTGAATGGTAAAAGCTGCGACACATCACTTTTTGGTTTGAAAATTTGGAGTAACAATGCTGATACAGCTACAATAATTACACCAATCCATTCAAGAGCAGTTGGTCTTTCACCAAGAAAGATTAGTGCGAGAATAGCTATTTGCACTAACATTGTATTGTTGATTATTGAAATCTCAACAGCTTGTAGTTTTTGCATAACGTTATTCCATAAAGTAAATGTAAAAGCAGTGTTTACAAAACTCAACCAAAGAATGTAACCAATCGATGTTAAAGACAGTGTTGGAACCCCTTCTATAATTAGTCCTGATACTAGTAAAACAACTGATCCAATCAACATACTGATTGTTGTTACAACCAATGGACTAAATTCTTGAGTTTTATTGATACCCCGACCCATAATTGTTGACAGCGCGTTTGTAACAAGCCCAACAATTGCTGCGACTAACCCAATGAGTCCCATCACTGAAGTTTGAATTTCTACAAATGGATAGAAGTACATTAAAGCGCCAACAAGAGCAGTAAAAACGAATAGAATCTGGGCCAAATTAGGTTTTTCCTTAACAAGGAAAATGGCCAGAACCAAAACTAGTATGGGAGTAAAACTGAGAAGTAGACTTACAGTAATTGTATCTTCAAGATAGAGAATGGCAACAAACTGGGCACCTTGAGTAAAAGAATAGAAAATAAGTCCGTATATCACTAATCTAATCCACCATCTCCGTGAGATAGTTTTTATTACTTTACGATGTTTAGGAGTAGCTAGGACAATAATTACTAAAATCAAAGAAGCAATGAAATAACGTAATCCAGCAAAAAAGAGGGGTGGAATCTCCTGCAAACCGACTTTCATTATTGGCCAAGATGAAGACCACAGAATTGTCACAAAAAATGCCTGGAAAATAGAAAAAGCACGTGTTTTGACGATTTCTGAGAAAGACTTCATACCATGAATCACATCTTTAATGCTGATATCGCAATCGAGCGTTGACTGTATGAGGACAAAAAAGAGTTGAGATAGATTATATAAAAATTGTGAGCTAGGATGAAGAAGAAGTAGAAGCGTGCAAATCAAGCACTTATAAGGATTATTTACTGTGTGGGACAATACACAAACAGCATAATAAGTGCAGTAACTAGTCAAGGATTGAAGCATTAGAGATAATGCTTTATAATAAAATAGGTGAAAAATTTGAATATAAAAGTGATGCTTTTTACAGTAATGATCCTTTCTAGTTTAGCTGTAATGAGTGTATACAACGCAAATAACACTTTTTCTTTTTCTATTTATTCTATCATAAGATTGATAGATTTACATAATAATCTACATACTTCGAATATTCCCAAAGACAAGTCTTTTATTCAAGTACCTATTTCACCTATTCAATAATGCAAGAAGATGTAGAAGCGGTTCTGGAGAGGCAAACTGTACTAGGTAAATTTCTAGACAGATTAAACTATCGTACACTTCGCCAGATATATACAATAATGAACAATTTACTTAACTCTATAGACCGCTTTCTAAGTTCTAATGAAGATAGTTTACATAATATGAGAACAACCCTCCTATCATCTATGTCACTTCTTGCTCGTACTTTTTATCAAACATCTATAGTCGATTATCTACGGTCAGGTGGGAAAACTGAACGGGAATTCAAAGAGGAGATTGAAAGAGCTTACTTGAAGGGAATGAATGAAAGGGAGCTTATTATTCAGAAAACAATAAATACCATGACCAGAGCAAGCGAGTTATTTAAAGTAAAAGAAGAAGTCAATAATAGGTGGCAAAATCTCTATTATCGAACCTCACCAGAAATTAACACAGAGCAAAACATTAGGCAGGATCTATCCCTTGTTCTATCCAAACAAGGAGAGTACAATAAAATATACAAAACCAACATTTCAGAGTTAGAAGAATATCAGAATCAAAAAGATCTAATCAGTCAGGTCACTAATCTCTCATATGATGCGATAGATCTTGCTGATAAAGCTCAAATGACATTACACGAGTTACTAGACATCTGCATTAATCCTTTAGTCATGATTTTTGAGGATGAAATTAGTAGTGCAGAGAAAATTATTGCACAAATACAAATCGGAGACAATAAATCGAAGGACAAATTAAGCGAAGATGAGATAGGGAAGTTGTGTGACGTGCTATCTTGGGGGTTAGATGACATTAACAACTATGATGAATTGACTATATTAGGAAAGGAACTAAGAAACGAATTTGCCTCCCTGTTATCTGACTTTTTAGTTTATCTTGTTGACATTGATCTCGGTATTCAAGAGCTAGAATCATTCCAATTAGAACGTGCAGAATAGAGATTTCTGTTTGAAGGAAGGATTTTTAATTCTAATAAACATTGAAGAAGTAATGAGCTACGACTTGTTCCTTAGCAGAGACTACATGATTTTTTCAAGTGCTCACTTCGTAGTAGGAGAGAAGTTTATCGAAAGTTTACATGGGCATAACTATAAGATTCTCATAAATATTTATGGCAATCAAGATGAGGAGAATATGATCCTAAATTTCTTCGATATAAAGAAAGTACTCAAGCCCATAGTTGATAATTTGGATCATAAGGTTCTAATCCCAGAAGATAGCAATCACCTTGAAATCACAGTATCAGGAGATCAAGTAATCGTCAAGGTACCTAATTATGATAAAGAATATGAATTTCCTAAATCTGATGTTATGATTCTCCCAATCAAAAATACAACAGTAGAAGAAATAAGCCGTTATTTAGCTGATAAATTAATGTGGAACAAGGAGATTAAAAAAGAAAATATTAATCAAGTTACTGTAACTGTTTTCGAGTATGAAGGACAAGGAGTAACATTTGAATTATTTCCTAGAGACTAATGTTCAAATTTACATTTAATGTCATTAAAGAACTATTTAATACCATTAAAGAATTGTTTGATAACAATAGCACTTATTTGATAAGTTAGAGCATTACCTAAATATTGAAAAATTAATATAGTTGTTTTTCTTGCAAACACTGACACAGAATGAAAGGCCTCAAATTAAAGAAGATTATCAACCTTTCTCCAGTCGCAAAACGCTGGTTATTGATAGATTTGCTAGGAATTGTTGTTGGTGTTTTTGGTGGATTAGGAGCAGTTCTTTTTAGATATATAATCAAATATGTTCAAATATTCTTTTTCGAAATTCTTTTACCTTTAATATCAATTCAAGTTGGGAAATATAATCTCGGATATATTTTACTACCTTTCATAGGAGCGTTAATTATTGGACCTTTGATCGTAAAATTTGCAAAAGAAACAAAGGGTCACGGGGTTCCTGAAGTGCTTGAAGCTGTTGCTTTGAGAGAAGGGAATATAAGAAAAAGAGTTGCATTTTTCAAGATAGGAGTTTCTGCAATAACCATAGGCTCAGGTGGAAGCGCAGGAAGAGAAGGTCCAATAGCTCAAATAGGATCTACCATTGGTTCATACATCGGACAAATCTTCAAACTCGAACCACAACAAAAGAAACTTCTAGTTGTTTGTGGTTTATCAGCAGGAATAGCTGGAACTTTTAATGCTCCTCTTGGGG
>JAUWPI010000183.1 GCA_030611665.1 Candidatus Heimdallarchaeota archaeon
GTTCAAAGGCTGCCATTTCAGCACTTAATTCTGGGAAGAAACGAGCTAACTGCATCACAGGACTAAAGAAACTTTCTAGATACAATACAAAGATTACTAATGTTCCAGCAGTTACTCCCATGTTTATTCCAAAGTACAAGACAAGACAGAGGATAACCGAAGCTACAGTGTTTAGCAATGGTCTCCAGAAATGAGTTGTAGCAGTCAAACGCATCCATGAACGGAAATAGTTCTCATTGATATCTTCAAATTGACTTGCAATGCTTATCTCTTGACCAAAGCTCTTAGATATTTGAATCCCCTCAATAGCTTCGACCATGGCTGAATTAACACTACCAATAGCTTCTCGATAAGATTTACTCACACGCTTAGCAAGATTACGAAGTGCGAACATTAGTATGAATAAAACTGGAATAGCTGCAAGAGTAATTAGTGCAAGAATGTAATTGAAATAAAACAAAATGCTTAATGTACCAATACTAATAATCAAACTTCCAATGGTATTGCTAATGAGTATAGCTGTATTACTAAAGTCCAACGTATCGTTTACAACAATGCTGTTAAGTTTCCCACTCATATGTTCATCAAAGAAAGTCATATCTTGCTCTTGTAATTTGGAAAATAACCCAAGACGCAACTTTTCTAAGAAGAAAGGAACATATTTTCCAGATTGTACTTGTTGCATAGAAAATGCTCCCCAATTGATCAAGTATAATACTAGAAAGACTGAAGCTGCAAGAATTGCTAACCCATAACGTGGAGTGTTAACTATTATCTGAAAACCTGATAATTGAAGAAAATCCAAAACATGATTTTGTGGTTGGATCAATTCATCAGTAACAAACCCAGCTAAAAGAGGAGCAATCACTGCAGCTATAGCTTGAATAAACATGAACATAGCAATAAAAGTAATATTCTTCTTGAATGGGACAAGTCGCTGAATATAGCGTTTGAATAATTCTCTATCGCTATAGTTGCGTTTATGTTTTTCTCTCATAGAGCTACTGAATAGACCCATTTAGTTTGCCCCCTGTTTTATCTTACCGTCTTCTAAATGCACACCGAAAACTTTTCTGTAATCTCTAGAACTCTTTAACAGCTCATCATGTTCTCCTTGAGCTACTATCTCGCCATTCTTCATCACTAAAATTAAATCTGAAGTTCTAATAGTATGAAGTCGGTGAGTAATAATTAGGGTAGTTCGATCTTTCAAGATATTCTTGATTGCTTTAGCGATATTTTCCTCAGTTTCACTATCAATAGCACTCATAGAATCATCAAGAACTAAAATATCAGGATCAGTGAGAAATGCACGTGCAATAGCAACACGTTGTTTTTCTCCTCCTGAAAGAGTCATTCCTCTTTCTCCAACTACAGTATCATAACCTTTGTCAAAACCAGCAATAAATTCATGAGCAAAGGCTAGTTTTGATACTTCTATTATTTTCTCTTCAGATGCTTCAGGAAAACCAAATTTTATGTTCTCTCCTATGGTTTGAGAGAATAAATAGATGTCTTGCTCTACTAAAGATACTTGTTGTCGAACTAGTTCTAAGGGATATTCTTGTATTGGTTTGCCATCTAGTAAAATGGTCCCCTCTTGAGGATCATATAATCTTAACAAAAGTTTAGCTAGTGTTGTTTTCCCACAACCAGTTGGTCCTACTAAAGCTACGCGCTGATTTGGTTCAATTTTGAAACTTAGATTTTTTAAAACATAAAGATTCTTGGGATTACCGTTAGGATAGGTAAATGAAACATTTTGAAATTCAATTGAACCATTGAAAACGGATGTATAGGCAGTTTTTGCACCTGGTAATAACTCAACCTTGCCAGTTGATATGGTAGAAAACAGTCTCTCACTAGCACCAAAACCTCTAATCATATCTCTTGTAGCCCAAAAAATCATTGTTGTAGGATGAATAAGAGCAATGAATAATAGGAGTACAGCAGTTAAATTACCAACAGTCATCAAATCATTTAGTATTAAAATTGTTCCTAATACTAGAGAAGAACCTATAGCAGCGTAAAGAGTCAACAACGGATAGAATCGAGCTTGCTCTCTAATTTCTCCTAACCTGTTATTTCGAAATGCTTGTACAGCTTTTCTAAATTTGTTGTATTCTACAGCTTCTGCATAAAAGGCTTTAGTAACTTGTACGCTATTCAGACTTTCTTGCAAAGCCACTGTAACATCAGCGTGCTTTCTTAAAGAATCTTTAGAATAGGGAAGCAGGTTCTTTCGATATCGCAGTACAAAGAAGATATACAACCCAAAAAAGGGTACTGTAAGTAAAGCCATGATAGAACTGAATGTCAGAATCTGTACAAGAGTAACTATGGTTTGTATAAAGGGATAGATGTAAAATGATCCGTGGGCTATTAATGTGTTAACTACACGAAGATCGTTTGTAGCTAAAGCTTGCAAATCTCCTGTTTTAATTTTATCATGAAAACTTAGAGGTTTGTTTTGGATATTTTCGAAGAATTCTCTACGCATAGATTGTTCAGTTTTGGAACCCAATTGATGGCCAATCATCCATGTTGTATATTCTACTATATTTCTAAGAAAGTAAAATCCTAATAGAGCTAACATTGTAAGCAAGATTGCCTCAGAAACCTCATTGAGAATAATATCATCTGCAATTTCGCCTATTTTTAGAGGTATAATCGTCCGTGTGTATGTTACTGCAACTATCCCAATGAAATTTACTACAAAAAGTATTTTGTGATTCAACACATGAATGAAGAACCACTTTACATAGGGATTCTTTGGTTTAGATTCTTTGTTTGGAAACATACACTTTCCTCGATTAAAGATAAATTGAAAAGAAACTATCTGTTTTAAAAGTTTGTTAAAATCTCAAGTTTTTTTTGCTTAACCATTCGAATATCCTTTCCTATATTAACTTTTAAGATTTTGTTTCAAAATTATTTAAAAGTTTCTTAGTGTTTTGAAAAATTGAAAAACTTCTCTACCTTCTTTTTCTTTCTTTTTACTATTATGGCTAAACTCAAAATGGCTATTGATCCTATTAATATTGGCAGATCTGTCTGTGTAGTATCAAACGAGGATGCTAATGCAGAAGACCTTTATCCGTTATCTACAATTCCAATTACATAATCCTCAGAAACACTCGAATTTACTTTTATCATCAAGCTTGATGCAAAAAAAGTGGGTAATAATTAGTTTATTACTTCAGTTTTAAGAGCTACATTTGTAGCTGCTTCATGACTTAACCCTTCAGATCCTAGAATTGTGAAACGTTTTCTGATAGTATGGGCAATTTCTAGGGCCTTAATCACTTCTTCAGCAGATATACCTAATTCTTTGGCTGTAATTGGGAGACCTAGTATTTTCATTATATCTTTTACATCATTTGAACCTTCAATTCCATCGTGTAAGTAAGCCATCAAAATAGTACCAAAAGCTGTTTGCTCTCCATGTAATGCGGGTGTTTTTGCAAATGAATCTAGAGCATGACTGAATAAGTGCTCAGATCCACTACCTGGTCTGGAAGAGCCTGCGGTGCACATTGCCAACGAGCTAGCAATCAAACAATTCATCACAACCCTACTGAACCCTTCTGCTTGGCTTCTTATCAAACTTGCATTTTCTGTAATTAATTTTACTGTCATTTCTGATAGAGAAATTGCAGTAGGCGATATTAATTCGTTTTTCAATCTATGAGCTAATAACCAGTCTTTAATCGCAGTCTTTTTTGCAAGAACATCTCCACATCCTGCCACTGTAAATCTGTAGGGAGCATTATCAAGAATGTCTGTATCTCCAACAACTGCAATTGGAGGACGAGCTTCAATAGAATGTCTCTTATCCACTCCTTTTAATGAAGCTCTTGAGCTGGCTAGACCATCATGACTAGCAATTGTAGGAATTGAAATGAATCGCTTGTTTGCTTTGAAAGAGGTCAATTTTGCAACGTCAATAGGTCTTCCTCCACCGAGACCTATAGCATATCCAGCATCTATTTCTTTGAATAATTGAAGCTGTTTATCTACTTCAGCAAGTGTACTATCTTCAATAACAGAGACAACAATCTCGCGTTTTTCTGCTTCCATTATTGCTTCAACTTCCGTGGCATATTTATCCCTAAGAAAAGCATCAGTAATGAGCAAACCTTTCCCTCTTAAGGCAACTTTATCTATAATCTCAGGTAGATACTTGAGCATACCTTGTCCAAGGGACAATAATTCAGGCATCTCGATATGTTTGAAAGAATTGATAGGTTTAGACATGATGATGTCAGAATATAGGAAGCTATTCTTAAGGTCTTCTTTATTCTCTGTTTGTAAAATCTTATTTCAGTTTATTTTATCAACTTCAACAAGAAATAGTTTATAGTTTCTTTACTTTTTAACAGAATAATTCATTCGTATCAGAATTGAGGAAATAATCAGAGTTGCTGATATAATTGCAACAGTTATTGAGTGTAAAGGATTTACAAAAAGGATTATAAGAGACATTATAAAACCTAAAACGCCAAATATTAAAAGTATATTACTAACAGATGCAATATTTTCTTCTTTAAGATTCTTTACTTCTTTTTGACTTTCAGACATAGAATATATTTTGTATTTTTCATATTTAATCTTTCTTATTTCAATGCAATGCAATTAATCTCAAATATTCAATAGTTACGTGAAAGAGTAGATAGGGTTTATAACTAATTTTTTGTACATTTTTTTTGTGCTTAAATACTGTGGTGTTAAGTATACTTTGAAGGATTGTAGCTAAGCACCATGTCTGTGGTGATCCTCGTGGTTACATCCAATAAACAACCAAAAGCGAACCGTAAGCATTTTTGCAAGAAGATGTGGGCGGTGTAGGAGGGGATGTGACATCCCCATGATGTGCCATAGGCACTTCTAAAGAATTTGTACCAGTACTCGAACGCCTATTTTGTCGGTAATACAAAGAGAAAATAGAGGTGTATAGGGCTTGTAA
>JAUWPI010000099.1 GCA_030611665.1 Candidatus Heimdallarchaeota archaeon
TGCTTGCTTGAATTAATGACTCGATTTCCTTCTCTATCTTTTCTGCTTCTTTTAGCAATCCTTCTGTGTCAATTCCTATTCCTAGTAAGAGATTTATTTGTTCTATTGCTACACTTGCGGCAACAGGATCAGGCCGTGATCTTTCTGCATATGGTAAGAGAGCCAAAGCTGGGAATTGATTGAGTTCGTAAAACATGAGCATATAAGCTAAGGGTCCAGTTACATATAGGCCTTCATCAAGAACTGGGATAGCTGAAGTAGAATCACTCCTCTTGAAAGAACGGGTGTAAATCCCCTTGACAGCATGTTCATCTTGCAAACGCTTATCCAACCCACCAATAAGAATGGCTTGTTGGAACTTCTCTTCAATGGACCATTCAACAATAGTTTTGGTAAAAAGCAAGTGTTCAGATTTTATTGGTTCAAAAATGGGTAATATTACAACCAAATTGTCTTTACGATAAATTTCAAAAGGAAAAGTAATTTGTTCGTTTTTGATAGAAATAAACTGAGGTAAGTTGTTTGTAATGATGAAACCAATTCGTTCTAGTCCTAAATTTTCAACTAAATGACTCATTGATATAAAACCACATTCTCCGATCCCATGCCAACCGTTTAATAGAACACAGCCTTCAAAGTTTTGAGGTTTTTCAAATATAAACTCGACATCACTGTATGTTTTCTTACTTTGCATTCTAATACTCCTTATCAATATATCTTAGCTTTGAGTTTTTAATGACTATGTTTATTAAAAAATGTAAAAATGAAAAATAAAAGGGCAAACTATTTCTTGCCTCTTCTTCTTCCACTTCTTCTTGCTGCAATAAGACCAACTTTTCTTCCAGGTTGAGCATGTCTTGACACTGTTGTTGCACGCGGAGGGCTTTGATGAGCACCACCACCGTGTGGGTGAGAAACCGCATTCATTGCAACACCTCTCACTCTTGGATAATAATGACCTTTTGCCTTTTTGAGATGATGTTTATTTCCTGCTTTAACAAATGGCTTTTCGGTTCTTCCTCCACCTGCAACAATACCAATTGTTGCTCGGCACCTTTGAGGAATTTCTTTCATTTCACCACTTGGTAATTGAAGAGTTACTTTTCCTTTATCACGACCTAAGATAGTTGCATATCCGCCACTAGATCTGATTAATCGACCTCCATCTCCAGGAGTTAATTCTATACTGAAGACAGGAGATCCATCAGGAATTGCTTGTAAGGGGATTGTATTGCCGATGACAGCTGATGCACCAGTACCATATTCAATGGTTTGTCCTACTCTTAATCCTTCAGAGGGCAGTATCACTTTTTTCAATCCATCTTGGAAAAGAACTATTGCTACAGGTGCTCCTCTTCCAGGATCATGTACAATATCCTTAACTGAACCGATTATTTTTTCATCAGTATATTCAATTTTGGTAATTTTTCTATATTTGACACTACCTTTTCTCTTATGGGAAGCAGCTCGGAATTGTGATGTTCCTCTACCTCGTCTTTGGACTAATATTTTCTTACCCATCTAATTCACTTCCTTTAGAATAACCCCATTCGTGAAGCTATATCTGCAGCATCATCGAATTCGCTTAGTTTTACATAAGCTTTCTTTGTTCCTCTTGGTGTGATCAAGGTGTTTACTTTGAGAACTTGAACCTCATATAATCTTTCCATTGACTCTTTAATTTGGTGTTTAGTAGCATGCAGAGCAACTTGGATAACTAACTTGTTCTCTTTCTCAATTAACTCAAAGTCTTTTTCAGAGATAAGGGGTTTTATTATTATTTTGTACGGATCCATTATTTATCACCTGAAATAAAGCGTTCATTCAAAGATTTTATTGCATCTTCTGTCCAGATTGTTAGTCTTCCAGGATGAGTTCCTGGAGCTAAAAGTTCTGTTGTAAGTTTGTTTACCGTAACAACTGTGGTACCTAGAATATTCCTTCCTGCTTTAACCAAAGAGCATTCACTATTACTTACAACTATCAAAGGACCAACAGGCACTTTGTATTTACGTCCTCTTCCTTTACCTTTGCCAGGACGAATATTTTTACCAAATTTCACTCTTAGCAATTCTAAAGATAAACCTAAGTTATCTAACAGTGTAACAACCTCTTGAGTCTTTGCCAGTTCTTCTGCTTTTGATTCAACAACAATTGGGAAGTCAGTTATTCTATCAAAACGATGTCCTCTTTGACCAACTGATTCTTTTTGTGCTGTGTATGCTATCGCAGATTTCAAAGCAAGCAAATGCTCCTTACGATTGATTTTTTCTATTATATTCTTCTTTGCGCTAGGAGGATGGGCTCTGTGACCACCTCGTGCTTGTGGAATAAAAGCTGTTCGTTGAGCACTGTGTGTTCTAGAACCCTTTATTCTTGGAACTCTTGCGGCACCTCGACCAGGTCCCCAATTCTCAACAGCAACCAATTTTCCAGCTAGAGGACTAACGCCTTTTGGTTGTCTCTTCCAGCTTTGCTCAGCAAGTACAGCTCTTTTAATCATATCTGGTCGTAATTGTGTTTGAAATACGTCTGGTAGTTCTATGGTTTCTGAAAGTTTTTTTCCTTTGATGGAATATATTTTTGTATTCATCTTTATCGCCTCAATCCTAACCTTGTTGACTCCTTGTCGAGATATAGAGTATTTGTGGCTCTTTCTCATGTTGTGGAGCTTTTCTAACAGGTTCTCTTAGTAGAATTGTACGCTTTTTAGGACCAGGAACAGATCCTTTAAGCAAAACGTAATTGTTTTTCACAACGCCGTATTTTACAAATCCTCCTTTAGGAACGATTTGTGATCCATCAGAACCAATCTGCATTATCCTTTTATTATACTCGGTTCTAACATTGAAACCCATCTGACCAGATCGTGGAATAGTCCACATTGTTCTTGAAGGAGTCCATGGACCGATTGAACCAACACCCCTTTTAGTTCCTTTGGATTTGTGTTGGAGAATTTTTATTCCGTGTCGTTTTACAGGTCCTTGAAAACCTTTTCCTTTTGTTACACCAATAGTATCTACAAATTCACCAGCTTTGAATACATCTCGAATAAGCATTTCTTTTCCAAGAAGAGAAAGACCATACTGATATCCTTCCTCGATTTTTGAGCAACCAATTTTTATTTCTGCAATTTGAGGAGTTTTCATACCAATTCCTGTAAGATAAGGTTGGGTATGAATAATAGCTCGTAGTTCAACTATTTCCTCAAGGTGTTCTTCAAACTTCTTCTTTGCTTTCTCAAGATCGTATTGCTTAGGAGGTTTAACCCTTCTCTTAAGCTCGTCTTTAGTCTCTGTTGTAATCAAATCAGCAACAATTTTGAGACCATAAGGCGATTTTTTATAACCGCGTAAACCAAACACAACATTTGGTGGTGTCTCAATACATGTTACCGCTACAGTAACTTCCCTATTTACTAAATGGCTTCTTGGTCTATCTTCAAGATATTCGCAATGTGTCATTCCAGCTTTAATACCAAGAAAACCTAGTAACTTAGGAGCACCCTCGTATGATTGCCATGCGCGAGGTGCAGGTACTATTCTTCTCGCTCTTACCCGTCGATATCCTAAAGATGATCGATGGGGAGCGCTTACCCTTCTATGCCCCATATTTTCACGTCCTTAATGTTTCACATAAGTTTCTTTAATTAGTTTATATTACTAAACGTATCCAATAGAGTAACTCTTTACAGAAATTATACTCTTATGTCGTACTCCGACTTGTATAGCATCATATAAATATGTCGTTAAGAAAGAAATCACGAGAAACGGGTAGTCAGCTAGTTTAAGGCTGTTTAACGGATATGAGATAATGTCCATTTTCTTTACTTACATTAAAAACTGCTTGAGTAAATTTCTGAATTAGTTCTATGTTTGTTTTAGTGTGGTTGGTTAATCTTGCTGTTGTAATTACGGAATTTCCTTCAGCTAAGGCCATTGGGACAATAAGTTGATCAGCTGTATGAATGTCAACAGCTGCTGAGTTTTGCTCTAAGTTTTCCCATTGTTTCCAACACATTTTACCAACATCTTCTGCAGTTAATGATTTTTCTCCTTGAACAAAACATCCCTTCAAAGTTCCTGCTGAATACTTATTTACAATTGTTAAACCAGTGCCAGGAGATACACTGTCCACATAATTTATGTGATGTATGGTGTTTACTGTTGGTTTTGCTAATTTAACAAAAGAATCTATCTGTCTTTCAGCTACTTTTCTTTTCTTGAGATGGGAGGAAACTGTTGAAAAAACATTTATTTCTTCTAAAATACCTTTTTCTATTAAATTCAGTGGTAATATCTTATCATGAGGGTGGAATATAAAATAGGATTGTGCTCCCCCTTTTGGAAAAAAACCATGTCGGTCTATCTTAACATCTATTATTTTGTTCATTTTTTTAAGAATTTTAAAAGTAACATTTGTGATGAATTCAACTGAAGGAGCCCATTTGCCATGAGTAGCTCCACCTAGTATGTTTAATCTTATTTCCGTTTCCCTAGTTAGTGCATAGTATTGAACTGCTTGTGCTACGAGAGATATGCTTCCAGCTGTATTTATTCTTACAGTTGCTTCATTTCTTCTTTTTCCATATTGGTAAATGGATACTTTCTTACTTCCCAGTTCAGCACCACTGATTTCAAAACCAGATAGTTGTCTTAAGGCATTTATTGCTTCAAGGTGCTGAGCTCGTAAACCAGGATTTGATCTATTAGATCGTATATTTGTCAATTTTAATGGAGATCTGGTCGCTGCCGCCAATGCAACAGAAATGCGAACAACTGATCCACCCCCTTCACCCATAGAACAATCTAAAACAGTCGACATCTTCTTCATTAAAAATAAAATGCTAGAAGGGAAAAAGTTATCGGTAGGATTTTTGAAATCTTGAACGTGAACTTTTCCCACCAAAGTGTTTAGGTTCAGTTCTCCTTGGATCACCAGAAACAATTGTTTTATCGTAAGCAACAAAAACCTCTTTTAGACCCATGTCATCAAAAAACTCAATTAAACCTCTTGCAATGGCTGTACGAACGGCTTCAGCTTGACCCATAAATCCGCCTCCCTTTACCTTAACCTTAACATCAACAGAATCTCTTTTTTCACTTCCTGCGAGTACGAATACTTCATTTATCTTTACTCGTTTCAGCTCATTTGGTATAACTTCTAAGGGAACACCATTGATTCTAACTCTTCCTTTTCCTTTTTTAATAGTTGCTCGTGCGATTGCAGTTTTTCTCTTTCCAGACGATACAATAACTTTACCCATGTTAATCACTTTATTCTTGCCAGCCAAATTCTTTACATAGATTTCCAACGGTTATCTTCTTACAGTCCAGTTTGTTTGCATCAGCATGTTTAGGTTTAATAATTTCTAAACCAGAAAACTCTTCTGGAATTCCAATATATGTTAATAGTCTATGATATGCGTTTCTACCTTTGCTCTTTTTCCAAGGAAGCATTCCTCGAACAGTGCGTCGAACTAATCTATCAGGTCGTTTAGGATGAAAAGGTCCCCGTCGGGGATTAGTATGAGTGTGAATTTTGTGCATAGCTCTATACTCATTTAAAACTGAGTGCCTTTTACCAGAAATTATAGCATTTTCACAATTTACAATGTTTACTGCATAACCATCTAGTAGGTGTTTTGCAACTTCAGAACATAAACGACCTAAAATCGCATTATCTGCATCAATTATAATTTTGGGGGTTATTAACTGGGTTTCAATGTTTTTGTCAGTTTTTACCATTTGATTCACCTTGATTAGATAATTATTTTCATTTTGCTAACTTCATGATTAGATTCTAATAGTTCATGAATGGTAAGAAATTTACTTTTTGTTGCGCGTATTTTTTCCTTTGCTTGTTCAGTGGTTTTAAGAGCTGCAATAGTTACAGGATGTTCAAGTTTTCCTGAACTTAGAACTGAACCCGGAACAATAATGATATCATTTTCTTTTGAATATCTGTTTATTTTACTGAGATTAATAGTGGCCCTTTTTCTTCTAGGTTTCTCTATTCTTTCAGCAATTGTTTTCCAAATGGAAACATTTGTTTCAGCTGATTTCTTCTTAAGCTGGTTAATTAACTGTATGATGTTTGGATCTGTTGGTCCTGTTCTTCTTGGCATTTAATCTCACTTTATTCTTTTTCGTCTTTTTCTAATAACGATAATTCTAATGTCTTTTTGAATTCGTCGATATTTGTGAGAAGTATTTCTCCTGTTTTCGAAAGTATTTTTGAAGGAGGAATGCCACTATTTGTTTCAAATGAAAAAATTACTTTGGAAGGGTTGCTTCCAATTTTAATAGCACCGGGTTCACAAAAATCAAGGCAATAATTACACAAGGTACAACTTAAAGGATTTGTGACTTGAACCTCGTCTCCTACTTTTTGATATACTCCTCTGTAACAAGCATCAATACAAGCAAGACAGTTAGTACATTTACTTCTATTTATTTCTGGTATTGGGAATTCTTGATATCCCATTGCAGAAACAGGTTGCCATTTGGCATGTTCTTTTCCAATTCCAAGTTGTGCCATACATTCCAGCTCAAGAGCTTGATTTGGTCCTAATTTAACGATTGGAATCTTTGAGGATATAGGTTCTACTCCTTCTTGGGCCGATACAATGTCTCCGCTGTAAACAACAGTTGTGGTTTGAGCATCTGTTTCCTTTGAGAGCATTAAAGTCACTGTGCACAAATTACAACCAATTCCTCCACAATCACATTTGTCTCTGAAATTCAAATCAAGTTCATCAATATCATATTTTAAGGGGGTTAAACCTAACCTGTGTGCAATAAATTCATCAAAAAGTGGTGAAGTGTTTCGTAATACATAAACATCCTCAATTACTAATGATGGTACTTCAGCTAAAGCCAAGCGTCTAAGAGCATTAGCATATGATAATGAAACATCCGAAAGGATGAATTTGACTGAATTTGGAAATATCTCAACAAGCTCTATATCCATAGTGGCACCTAGGAATGGTTAATACTATATCGCACCGATTTATGATAATAAAAAAGGTTTTCCATACTCAAGTATTTTAAATACTGTTTTACTGATGATTATGATTTTTAAATTCGCTATTATTATAGTAATTCTGTAAATGAAAGAGAAAATATCGAAGCTGTAAGATATCTACAACTATTTTGTGGAGTTTAAATAACAAGCTTGAGTTAAATATTGAGAATTATGTGGATGATATTTCAATTATTCAAGAGTTTCAGATTTAACAAAAAGAGAGGGTCTCCAATACTTGAAGAAATTTTACTTATTGGTATAGCTATCTTCATTTTCGCAATCATTTTTGGTGTGATTTTAAATCTAATTGACTGGTCTACCACCTCTATAGAGGACTTGTTTAGCTAAAAAAGCAACTCATAATTAGGCTATGGAGATAACAAAAGCATTGTTTTAAAATGGTGCGGAGAGGGAGATTCGAACTCCCGGACCACTAAGGACTAGATCCTCATTCTAGCGCCTTTGACCACTCGGCAATCTCCGCATGTTGTGAATAAAACCGATAACGTTGATTTTTAACTTTATCGGCACATGTTCAATATGACACAGTTAAAAATATACATTATTTAATAAAATGAATACTTACAATTCAAATTTTGTATTTATCAAATCTGAAAATTGTAGCTAGGAACAAGGAAGCTTGAATATAGACTGATGTTAGAATGGGTTTTAATTATCACTTTCAGAGATGTCTGTCTGCTAAATATAAATAGTAATTTCCCTTGGGTATAATTAGAGAGAAAATGATGCCTACATCCGATGAGGAATTTTTTAATTCCTTACTGAAAAAACCTACAGTGTTTAAGAACATAAGTTGTTTATCTGTTACATACATCCCACCACATTTACCACACAGGGAGGAAGAACTCAGAACTTTAGCGAAATACTTCAAAACAATTTTTGAAGAAAAGGATGAGCCTTTAAGAAAAATAAGTATAACAGGGCCAACAGGTTCTGGTAAAACCACGTTAGCTAAACGGTTTGGTCAATTACTAGAAAATATAGCCAAACAGAAGAATTTTCGTTTAGTTTACATTAATTGTCGAATCTACAAGAGTCCTTATCTCATTATTAGCACATTAGCGCGTCAGTTGAATAAGGCAATTCCACCACGAGGATATTCTTTTGAGGAGTTACAAGACCTCTTAATTCGTTTGCTGGACTTCTACTCACAAAAAATATTACTAATCTTGGACGAAGTTGATTATCTTATCTCACGTGCAGGAACAGATTTTCTCTACACTCTATTAAGAATAAGTGAAATGACAACAAAACAATGGATATCTTACATCTTCATTGCTAGAAATCTAAACTTCGTTCATAGTCTTGATGCAAGTACACAAAGTAGTTTTCAAACAAGTCACATATCGTTAGATAGATATTTCGAAGCAGATCTACGGGATATAATAAAATCTCGATCTGAATTAGCATTCTATGATGGAGTAATAACAGAAGATGCGACAGAATTAATAGCTGACATTGCGAGTAAATCTGGAGATGCTCGATATGCAATAGAATTATTATGGGGTGCGGGGCAATGTGCAGATGATGAGAATTCTCCAATTGTATATCCTGACCATATAAGAAAAGCCAAAGCTTTAATTCATCCAGAAATCAGAAGAGAAGTTATTCTTACTCTTACATTACATCAGAAACTAGTTTTATTAGCAGCAATACGAAAACTGAAACATACAAAGAATGCATATATCTCAACAAATGATGCAATTAGTTCATACAAATTACTATGCGAGGAATACAACGAAAATCCACGAAAACACACACAGATTTGGACATATTTGAAAGAATTATCAAAACAAGATATCATAAGTACAAAAATTTCAGGTGAAGGAATGCGAGGTAAAACCACGTTAATAAGCATCCCAGACATTTCTGTTGAAGCTATTGAAGATTTCTTGGTTAAAACAATTGAAAATCAAAAGAAAACAATAGAGCATAGATAAAGAAGGGAAAGAAATGACAAATATTGGTAAAATGAAAGATACACAAAGACTCGCTGTTGAAGATGTTCTGTCATCAAGAGGCAGAGTTAGAATCCTAAAATTACTAGCAGAACTAGATGAATTAAACATATCTGCTATCTCAAGAAACATAAATCTTAATCATTCGGCGGTAAAAGAACATTTGAAGTTTTTATGCAAAGCTGGGCTTATCAAAGAAAAGAAATTTGGACGGATTTTGATATATCAATATGATAGTGAAAATATTCTTGCATCATCTTTGAAACAACTGTTTGCAGTATGGGAAGAAAAGCAATAGCAAAGTAGTCATAAAAGGAATGATGGTGCCTCGACCGGGATTTGAACCCGGGTCTGCGGAGTGAGAGTCCGCAATGATTGGCCGAGCTACACCATCGAGGCAGTAAGTTAATGAGAGTAGTTGGGTTTTTAATTTTTTTCTTTGTGTTACATTATATTTTTAATCTTATAGAGAAGAAGATGTAGAAGATGATACGGTACATAGTGCGAGTTTATTATGAGGGTAAAAATTACTTTGGTTATCAAAGGCAACCAAATGTATCTACAATAGAAGAAACATTACTACAAGCACTCATAAAAACAAATCATATTGTATCTGCACAAAAGAATTGGTTTATTAGTGCAAGTAGAACGGATAAAAATGTAAACGCCATCGGCAATACAATTGGTTTTAATTCAGAGAAGGAGATAATTTTAGAGCAAATAAATGCTCAGCTTCCTAAAGATAACTCAATCGTATGTTGGTCTCATGCCAAAGTCAAAGAAAATTTTTTTCCCAAGCACAGTTTGAAGAAGAAATATTGGTATATAACAGAAAAAGGGAACAGAGAGAACGAAGTAGACAAATCGATAAGTAAAACGCAAAAAATTTGTTCGTTTTTTGAAGGAACAAACGACTATAGACTCTTTTGTAAAAATGACCATCGCAATACAATTAGGGAAATTGAACAAATCAACATTAGGGAAATTGAACAAAATTATATTCTATTTGAATTTATTGCCCAGTCCTTTTTATGGGAACAGGTTAGAAGAATCGTAGGATATGTTATGAATTATTATGAATTATCTGATGAATTAAAAGATACAAAAGCACTTCTTCACACGAGAACAGATATTGATTGTTTGAACATACAGCCTGCTGACCCCAATAATCTAATCCTAGTAGAACATTATTATGAAGATGTGAAATGGGTTACTGATGATAAAGCATTGAAAATTATTAGAGAAAAAATCAATGACATTTTAAGAAAAATAAAACAAGAAAAGGTACAAAAAACACTGATTCTGGGATATATTCAAGGTTTAAAAATATAGAAATATGATCAATTTCTACTATTCTTTATCAGCTTCTTTTACTAATTTCGCTAAGAAAGATGTTAATTGGATATTGCTAGAAGCACCTTCTGAAATGCGAAAATCAATCTCAGCTAAAAATTCGGTAATCTCCAACTTTTTGCTATCAGGAATAGAGAGAAAAGATATTTCTCTATAAATTTGGTGTGTTACATCTGTTCCAGATAGTCCATATTGTAGAATGAGGTTTTGTAAAACCTCTCTAGATTTTTCGAATTTCTTGCTTAATGCAAGATTTAGCATCTCCTTAATCCTTTCAGGATCCGCATGACCTACGGTTTGTAATACAGTTACTCGTTCCACTGATTTGCCTGCGGCCGCGGTAGATTGTAGAATGTTAACAGCTTTTCTTAAATCCCCTTCTGATATGTAAAGAACTGTATCCAATCCCTCTTTATCATACACTAGTTTTTCATTATCACATATGTATTTGAGAAATTCTCGAATGCTATCTTCATCAAGTGGTTTAAATCTAAATGTTGCACACCTTGATTGAATAGGTTCTATTATTTTACTTGAATAGTTACAAATTAATGTGAATCTGCTTGTTTTTACATATCTTTCCATTGTTCTCCTTAAAGCATGC
>JAUWPI010000083.1 GCA_030611665.1 Candidatus Heimdallarchaeota archaeon
CTTCAAAATAAGAATAGCTTTAATTCTTACCCTCTCATATTTCTCCTTCTCAACTACTTTGATAAGGAATTCCAGGTTATTTTCATCGATTTCTTGTTCCGATATTGAAAATAATTCTTTCAACTTCATAACATCAGGTGAGTTGTTGAATTTTTTCAGTCTCTTCTCCAATTTCGGATCCATTGTAGTCTAGTAAATACTTTCCTTCTTTTAAGGTTGCTCAATTTTTGAGGTTTTTATAAGATTATGAAGAGATATAACGAAGACAGTTGACTACAATACTAGACGAAAATAAACAGAATCTGGAAGGTTATGCCATTGTTTATTTTGCTGATAGTGGTTTTGAGTTATTTACATCTAATCTGGAAGATCCTAAAGTAGAGGTTACATTGACAAATTATCCTACATTAATGGGCATGATGCAAAATCAAAATATAGATGGTTTAGCTTCCTCAAAAATGAATAATAACACCTTTCTTTTTGCTTATGCTTTAAACTTGAAAAATTTAAATGCGAGAGATTCACGTTTGAAACATAAAACAGTAACAATAATCAATTTCGTAGTCTCACGAGAACTCTACAAAGAACTTATCGTAAATTTTGATGATTTTGAACAATTCTTGGAATCTTATTTTCAACCCATTAGATTTCTTTTTGATCTTTATGCAGTCGACTTTACTAAAGTTATACCAATCTTTCAAGAGAGACAACGTATAATAGAAAAAACTAGAAAAAGAAAAAACAGAGAAGGAGAAAATTCATTAGCTATGGAATTTAACAACTGGTTGAAATCAGCTGATTTTTCCAAGAACAAAAATAAATCATAAGCATATAGTATTTTTTTTATATTACCTATCCCCTATCATCTTGAGTGACACTCTATGCACGAGATTCGATTCCATGGTAGGGGAGGTACAGGAGCTGTTATGGCTTCAAGGGCGCTTGCTAAAGCAGCTTTTTATGCAGGTAAGAATGCGGTATCATTTCCATCTTTTAGTGCTGAGAGAAGAGGGGCATTGGTTCTAGCATTTGCTCGGATTAACACAAAGAAAATCTATAGAAAGTCACAAATCTACGAACCTGATACAATTGTTGTTTTAGACAATTCTCTAATTGAGTTGAAAGATGTAGCAAAAGGTCTTAAGCAAGATGGAATCGGAATTATCAATACTACAAAGAAACCTGATGAGATAATATTATCTAAAGCGATCAACCTTGGGGTGGTTGACGCTACAAATATTGCTAAAGAAACTCTAGGGCAACCATTTGCTAATAGTGCCATATTAGGTTCTTTAATCAGGAGTACAAAATTAGTTGGGATGGAAGAATTAGAAAAAGGAATTCTATCTGTATTTGGTGCAAAATTGGGAGAGAAACAAGCAAGGAGAAATGTTGAAGCAGCTCGTATAGGATATGAAGAAACACAATTTGGCATGTCACAAGGAGAAAGAAATTACTCTAAGTTGCAACCATGGTTACCATCCGTAGAAGAGCTGCCTATAGGAGCAATTTTACCAAAAACCACAGTTTCAACAGGACAATCAATTGGTCCAGGATCTGCAATCACGCGGATTACAGGTACGTGGAGTTACATCAAAGCAGATATCGATCAAGAGATCTGCATAAAATGTCTTAAGTGTGTATTTCATTGTCCTGAAGGGACTATACACCGAAAAAATAATACTGTAATTGTTAACAAAGCATATTGCAAAGCATGTGGTATTTGTGAATCAATTTGTCCAGTTAATGCAATTAAAATGATAAAAATAAAAGAATTTTCAGAAATCAAACCTTAATCTCTTATCTATATCGTTCCAAATCATCTTTATTGCTTCGATACTTTCTTGAGTTTGATTTAGATTCGAATGAAGAATTATTCTTCGAATTGCCTTCCTTTGAATCATTTTCAAAATCTTCAAAATCCTCTTCATTCTCAAAATCGTCGAAATCATCAAAATCATCAAAATCTTTTTCTTCTGTATCTTGGTAGAATTCAATTTGGGTTTCAAGAAACGAAGTATCAAATTCAATAATTTTATTCGAATGAAAATCTCTATTCATGTGAGTTTCTACTTCCTTTAGAGCCATTAAAGCTGCGTCATAATCAATGTCAAAAGTATTACAATATGACAGAACAGCCAATACTGGTACACTGTAAGCTGTGCCTTCTGTGAGGAGAAAACTTATTGGTCCTCTGATTGATAGATCATCTCTAAATGTTCTTTTTGTTCCATAAACTTCTGTATATTTGTTAGTAGGAACTAAGGCTATCCAAGTATCATCTGTAGTGTCCCGAACATCTTCCCTCAACCCACCAATTATAATGTATCTCTTAGCATTCCAGGATAAAATCTCCTGTGCTAACCACTTCCAGAATGCGTTTGGTAAAGCATCATAACCAACTACAGGAATTGGTAAGCGTGAAGCTACCAACACTACTTTTTCTTTATCATTACTTGAAGCTGAGTTCATAGAGTAAACAGTGATTGGAGCTTCTATGTTATCCTTATGAAACCAACTCATTGTTCCCCAGAAACCAACGGAATTAACATCGGTTTCTTCGACAAGATGATTTAAGACGGTGGTTCCCACTGAACCGTAGCCTGTAAAACCCAAGATCACGGTTGTATCAGAATCTATAATTGAAGTATCAAGGGACATCTGATTAAGGAAAAGTGTGGAGTTTTTCATTGTTTGATGAAGATATTTACATGTGGTTAAAAAATTGATGGTTAGAGCGTTTTTTTACGCTCAAGTTTTATATGATAATTATATCTTCTTGTAAGTTCATACCTCTTCAGATTTAGTGGATTTCTCTTTTCTTCTCACTTTGGATGTATCAATAAAATCCTCTTCAGCTGGCCATAAGAAAGAAGCAACAGTTGTAAGGATAAGTAACAGAACTATTGGAATTAAGAGACCTATAAGGTTGTATGCGAAATTGTCAGTTCTATTCGAGATCGCAAAAACTATTGTTAAAGCAACACCTCCAAGAATTATACCGATAATTTCGCTAAATGATATGATTGTCTGCTGAATGCTCATGGTAGATCCGTGTCTTTCTTCTTTCATACCAATGGAACTACTGTCACCTAGACGACCACTAATTGCAGGGAAATATGCTGAGCCCAGAAAGAGAGAGATTACAAGTAAAATAAGAATCCACCAATTATTCGTAAAACCATTTGGATCAAATTCCGAAGTTGGATCATACCAAGGCTGCCCTCCTGTCATGAAGTTACCAAAGAAAGCAATTCCAATAACCACTGCTAACATTAACAAACCTACAACGCCTACAGTCAGTGCCTTTTTTCGTCCCATTTTATCAGCTAACCAGCCCCATAAAGCCATGGGTAATCCCATAGATAAGGTAAACACGACCGTCGTTATACTCGCTTCAGCAGGATTTGATTCGATCGATAATATAAGAAAACCCCAGTTGCTCAGGATACCAATTATAGCTGCCGTTCCAAGAAGAGGCAATACTATTCCTCGTCTATTCTTATCTGTCATTAGTTTCCAAGACATTAACATTTCTTGTTTCACGCTATACTCTTCATGTTCTAGAACTGGTTTAGTTTTATCAACCATAAAATAAACAACAACCGCGGATATGATTATTGCGAAGGAAAATAGGAGATAGAGATATATAAGCCGTTGAGGTTCAGTTGGTTCCCAATATGTAATAACATTGCCTCCTTCTGTTCTAGTAAGTTCTCTAATACCAACAAAAGCATTATACAAAACACCAGCAAGTATTACACCAACAGATCTACCTCCCGACACTGCAACATTGTAAAAACCTATTTTTGTTGCTCTAGTTTCATAGACAGAAAATCTTGAGATGTAACCATAAGAGGCATTCACCTTTATTGATCCAGCTAATCCATGCAGGAAATGGAACAGACTCATACCAAAAATCATCAAACCATTAGCTAATGGAATAATACCAATCCATCCTTGCCAATTGAGAGCACAGATTCCGTACCCAATTAATATCAAACCACCTGCTGCAGTTCCAAGAAGAATCCAGCGCTTAGCGTCTGACACGTCAGATCTAAAGCCGAAATATCCTGAACTAATTATAACAGCTATAGCGTAGGTTATCTCAACAATAATTATTGCAAGATTTGCTTCCCACCCTTCCATCTGTAAGTGTAAAAAGATGTAAATTGGCATTAATACGGTTGTACTACCAAATGCGACTCTTAGGAAAAACGTTGAGATTAGAATTCCAATAAAAGAAATAGTGGGTCTTTTTTGGGTGTATAAATCATCTTCATTATTTTTGTCCAGAGAATCATCCGATTTATTTGATGAGTTGTCGCTCATTTTCATCATTCCTTAATTAATAATCGAAATGTGTCAGCCTTGTTATTAAAATTTATTGTTGAAATATTTGCGATAGTACTGAATTATTGATTGGAGAAAATAGCAAAATTAATTTAGAATGAAAATATAACTAAGTGTACTTAAGCGAAAATCGATATAGTTCATAAGTGAAATGTTTAAATTATTAGGAAAAACACCTTGAAGTATACGAGAAGTAGCGTAAAGTATTTAAGAAAGGCATAAAGTATTTAATACTGTAGTAACATAAAATAATTATCAATAGAACAGATGGAGAATTAGAAAAATGAGCAGTGAAAAGCAGTCCGTAACAATTGCTAAGATGGTAAAATTAGAGGCTGAAAAGCCGATTGAACTACCCGAGGAATTTTTATCAGCTCTAAAACCCGATGGCAAGACTTATGCTGTCTTGATTTTAGCTCCCAACACTCGAATAATCAGAATAATTCCAACAAGTACAAATGAAGTCGCGAAGATTAACATCAATATTGGGAAACTTTCTCCTGATTTCCTTCGTAAGATGGGTTCTATTTTCATCAGACTTGGTATTAAGACACTCTACAGTACTGGTCTTTGTTTCACTCAGAGCGCCTGTGTGTATGAAGGGTATATTGACTCTGATGAATTAAAGGAAGTCAGTATTGATCAAATCAAAGATGAGCTTGAAAGAATTGAAGGCGTATCGAGTGTCGAGGTAGACACGCTAACAGTGTAAAGGGGCCAACCTTATTGGTTCAACGGAGTAGGAAAAAAGAAAAAAGATTAAATTTACTCCTTCACCCGTTGCGCCGTGAGATTTATCGTCTAGTGTGTGAAACCCCAGGGGTTTACTTTTTTGAATTATCTAGCGCATTAACAGCTCCACATGGAACTGTTAACTGGCATCTTAGAAAACTAGAAGAGGCAAGTTTGATAAATTCCATGAAATTTGGAGGGAAGAGAGTTTTTTATTCCCGAAATTTGCGTACCAAAGATGTTGAGAAAGCTTTTGTTGTTTTGAAGCATATAACAGCACGTAAGGTTTTTGCACATATTTTAAACAGTGAAAATTGTCATCAAACACAAATTGCTCGGAGCTTGGGTATTCATCATGACACAGTTCGTCACCATACTTTGCGTATGGAGAAGGCAAATCTGATTGAAAGTTTTAAAGATGGAAGAAAAACTTGTTATAAGCTTGGTGAGATTGGGAAAAAACTTCAAGAAGAAAGCTTGAATACAATCTCAAACACGTATATCGCTGCTTTGATGGACATTCTTGAAGAAAGCTGTCTTCATCCTGAAATAGAGGAAATAAGTACAAAGCATTTAACAATAAGAATCGAGTGTCCTGGATCTACAGATGCTACCTTCACAATTTCATTAGATCAATGGTCATTCGATGAAGAAGAAATCGACGTTGTACAAGCTGAGGGAGATAGAAAAATTGTTCAAGAGGAAGCCTCCTGACACAGAGCGCTTGTGTGTATAAAGGATACATTGACTCTGAAATTGATTACTAAAGAAGAAACAGGATTTTTTTACAAATAAGGCAATTCATTAACCAAAAATAAATTTCTTCAAAAAAATAGCTTTATAAGGGAATTTGGCAATCCATCATAAGGAGTGTCAAATATGAGTTCGAAGACTAAAGTATCTTCTACTAGTAAAAGTAAGAAATCAACTAAAATAAATATTAAAGCCCTTACAAAGAAAGTTAAAGAAATTAAAAAAAATATGAGCAAAGTAATTGTTGGACAAGAAGAAGTTATAGATGCAATGATTACAGCACTTTTAGCAGATGGGCATACTCTGCTTGAAGGAGTACCAGGAATTGCAAAAACATTAATGGTGCGTGCTTTATCAAAAGCTGTTTCTGCTGAGTTCAAGAGAATACAGTTTACTCCAGATCTTATGCCATCAGATGTTACAGGAGTTATGGCATACAAACCTGAAACTGGAGAATTTTACTTCAAACAAGGACCAGTTTTTACTAATTTGTTACTAGCAGATGAAATTAACAGGGCACCACCCAAATCTCAAGCTTCAATGCTCGAAAGTATGCAAGAAAAGCAAGTGACAATTGAGAAAAAAACCTACAAACTTCCAGAACCATTTATTGTTTATGCAACTCAGAACCCTATCGAAACTGAGGGTACATATCCTTTGCCTGAAGCTCAAATTGATCGTTTTGCCTTCAAAGTTCTAGTAACATATCCAGAAGAGGATGATGAAGTAGAAATCATAGAAAGATTCACTGGAGAGCAAGATTCTTATGATAAATTGGAAGATATCAAACCAATTTTGGCTGCAGACCAAGTAATCGAACTCCAAAAACTTATTCGTAAAGATGTTACTATCTCTGATGAATTAGCTAAATATATCGTCCGAATCGTTAATTTAACTCGTGAGAGCGAGGAAGTATATATGGGTGCAAGCCCAAGAGCAAGTTTATGGATGACAATTGCCGCAAAAGCATCAGCAGCGATGGAAGGTAGAACATATGTTAATCCAATTGACATACAGAAGATCGCTAAGAACGTTCTTAGACATAGAGTTCTTATTAAGCCTGAATACGAATTTGATGGCACTACATCTGAAATAATTATTGATCGAATCCTAAAACACACTCCCGCACCAAGCATTCAATCATAGAGTTTGAAAATTATGAAACTATCTCAGAAATCCATATTCCTTTTAGTTATTGTTCTTGAAATATCAGGATTGATAGTGGCAAGTGGGCTTACTATAAACTCCAAATTAAACGAGGCATCAGTGAATGTTCAAGCTCAAGCTGATGTTTTATCAGTGATTATTGAAAAAGACCAGTTATATTTCAAAAATGACACTATGCGATCAAATGCCTACATTCACTGGGCAGAACTTGAAGGTGGTCGGTTAATTATTTATGGGAACACTTCCGACATGTACCAGATAGAATTTTGGGATGGTGTAGGCAATCTTACTTTAAATGCAGATTATACAATTTTTCCAGACAGATTAGAGATTACTATTCGAACAACAGAGCTTTATTATCAAATACGTAGCAGCTATTATCCTGATTATTTTCTTGATACAAATTTCATAGTTATTTTTGATACGTTCTGGGCTCAATTCAGTTATTTGACTCCAGAGGGAGAAGAGAGATATGCACCAATAAATTATCATAACAAACAATTACTTCCAGAAGGGGCTGGATTAGTAAGCTATGCTCCAACTGATGGAGCTATAATTGTAAAAGAAGGAAATTCATTTGGAATAGTTTGGGAGTATTCTGAAAGAGCTATGGATCCTTTCCACGATCCATTAACATATGAAATAACATACAATTTTGATCCAATCTATCTTCAGTTTACAGAACAGATGTTTAATAATCAACAGGAGCAACAAAAGAAAGAGCAAATAGACAATTTGCTAGATTTACTAAAAACATATTTCAAACTAATAACTTATTTTGCCATTATAATAAGCCTTATAGCTGCACTTCTTGGTTATTTAAGAGCAAAAAGAAAATTTAAATCTCGATTAAATGAAGCACGAAATATGCCAAAAAAAATGTTGAAAGATATCGAAAAAGAGGAAGATCCTGGTAAGAGGGTTTCTTCAATGTTCAGTGTTCTTTTCTTGGTATTGCTTTTATCTTCTGCACTTTATCAAGGAGC
Source organism: Candidatus Heimdallarchaeota archaeon (assembly GCA_030611665.1). Lineage (GTDB taxonomy): Archaea > Asgardarchaeota > Heimdallarchaeia > Heimdallarchaeales > Heimdallarchaeaceae > UBA460. Next base: position 7,992 of record JAUWPI010000083.1, read on the forward strand.
TAATTTGACAGAAGCTCAAGATGTATCTTACTTAGTTAATAATAAACAAGTTACAATAGAGAATTATTCTGAACTAGAAGCTTCTAGTGAGAATATATTATACGACACTTCAATTGATTTAGGGAAAGATGGTATTGCGTATGAAACAGTGACTATGGAACTCCCATATACAATAGATAATTTCAGCATCTGGGTTGATACAACAGAAGTACTTGATTTCAGAGCATACAATAATCTGGGAGCACCAGTGTCTTATCAAGAATTTACCGATCACTTTCTGATAAGAAATGTTCAGGGATATATTAAATATGAGATAGTGAAACCTTATGTTTACTACAATAATAGCAATATTCTAGTCTATATTGATTATTTCTGGTTGCTTTTCGTAGACGAAGAAGCAGAGGAAGAAGATATAGGATACTTGAAAGCTGACATAGATTTCACTATCGTAGTCCCTGATGGAGCGATTCTATATAGTGCATCTCCAGAAGATATATTGACTCTATCCCAAACACCTGAGGGGAGAAGAAAAGTATCGTTTTCTGACACAGATAGACAAATCGATCCTTATCATGAGCTTTTCTCAACACAAGTGACATTTTCCTATATAGACGTGATAACAGCTATAGAAAACCAATCTGCCAGATTTGAGCATTTTCAAGTCGATATAGAACTAACAACAGAGCAGATAGTTGAGTTTACTAGAAATCTGATCTTCATAAGTTTATTAGGGTTAATTGCTCCTATACTAGCATTTCTCTTAACATATTTCATTATGAGAAGAAGAATGATGCAAAAAATCAAAGAAGAGGAACAGAAGTATGAGATGCTTATATCAGTAGAAGAAATTCAACTGAGGGCAATGAAGGATGCGCTAAAAATAGATATTTCAAAAGAACCTTGGAAAGCAATGCTAGGGGAATATTGGGAATTATTGTCTTTTCTTAGCAGATTTACACCTGTGAGTATGCTAGGATTAAATGAAGAGATACATGAAAAGACTGTTCGTAAGTATCTTCCATCAATGCTAATCTCAGAAACCTTGGAATTATTATCTGTAGGAAAAGCCCTTTCAGATAATTGGAAGAATGAAGAACAAATACATTATACAGGACACCAAGCGCGAGATTACCTTGAATCAGTGATGAAATTAATTGAGAAATTGGAAAAATGGAGGAAAGAGAATTCATGAAAAAGGTTAGTAAAATCATAATTATTATTTTACTTGTAAATATACCAGTTTTGGCTTTTACAAGTTATGTTTCAATAAGTCAAGAGGAGTCAGTATATACTTCACCAAAAGAGACATTGGAAATCAACGGAAATACAACTATCACCGTATATTCAACTGCACCTTTAACTTGGGAATTAAACGGTCAAACAAATTACACTATTTACTTTAATTCTACTGAAGTACCAGCAGGGGATAATATTACTCTTGTAAGTGTCTCAATTTACTATAATATTCCAGATGATCCTCACAGACAACAAGCTCGTATTCTTACTCCTCAAGTTAATTTAACAGGAGTTAACCAGCAATATGAAATCTTGAGCACTCTGAGACCTCCCTCAGACGTAGATGAGTTTAACATAACAATTGAAATCATTGCTAGAAGCACCTCTGAACCAGAAAACCAATTATTCGAAGCAGAATTTCCAGGCGATGGAATATACATTGATATCAAAAAGGACTTGGTGCTACCTGTAATAAATCTTCCAGGATTCCCAGATATTGAAACTTTTCTAAGGTGGATTTTCATTTTTGCTGTAGCATTTGTAATAATCTCACTACCAGCTATTTTCGTTGCATCTTTCAAAATCCAAGAGTTTGCAAAAACACGTAAGAAAGATGGAAAGAAGGAGAGAGCCAAAACGATAAGAAGTAAAAGAAAAGGAGGAAAGAAAAAATGAGCTCTAAAGAAACTACCACACCACTGGAAAGATCAATGAAAAAAATGGATGTTTTAATGCGATCTTTTGGAATGCGCACTAGAATCTTCAAGGGAAAAACTCGAGCAGTTGTGAAGGGAACTAGAAAGGTTTATCCTTACGAGTTAAATGCCACTATTGTCGAGACCGCAAGAGGGGTTGGAATCAGAGTTCAACTAGAAAGAATCTGGTATACTTTTCTCAAACTAACACCATTTTTGATAATTCTATTATTCTCATTCTTACAGTATTTTGTTCCATCTGCAGGACAAGTGATTGCAGAAGCTACTGGAGTAGATCTCTTTCTACTTATATTAGGGCCTACACCAAACCCGATTGGACTCTGGGTTATTCTACCAATAATTAGTATTGTAATAGTTGGGTCCGAGATTCTGGAACGAATAATAAGAGCAAGATACATACAGAATAGAATGCCTCGTTTCTTAAGTGGAGCAGAATGGATGGTTGCTGAACCACCTGTTGCACTAGATATAGTAAGTTCATCCAACAACTTAATTTGGCTAATGTATGTGATACTTATTATCATCTTTGCACCGTTATCCTTCCATGAAGAAATCTATGCTAAGTTTCTAGAGGTATATCAAGTTGAATCAGCTGCTTTGAGAAGTACAACAATGCTTATCTCCATATTAGATATAGCTCTTGTATCTGGGATTATGTTTGCAATCCTATATCAAAATTATGAGAAATTTAGAGGAAGTTTAGACAAACAACAAATGAGACATGACATTAAACTTGAAGGTCAAACACGACAAATGTTCCAAGTTGTTTTAGGGGCAATATTCCTCGCAACACTTGAATTATCGTTATTCTATTTCACCTTCTGGTCTGCAATTACAATGGTGCAGGTTCTAATGTTCTATGGGATAACTATTGCTTCAAGTGTATTAGGTTGCTGGTTATATTGGCAAAAGGAGAGTTACAATTTTATTGCAATGGCCATCTGGTTCTTTCTAATTGATGTTGTAATGATTTTCCTTAATGCTGATGATTCTTCTTTCTCATGGATGATTATCTGCCATCTATTTCTCATACTCCTAATTACGATTCTTGCAATGAACAGGCATTTTGAGCAATATTTAGAGAAAAAAGGTGTGTTTGAACCTAGCTGGATTTTCAATCCCTTACCAATATTTTCTTTTATTGCTGTATTTCTAAAGAAAAAATCTAGAGGAGCCAAAGGAGTAGAAAAGGATTTAGATGAGATTTTAGATGAAGAAATGAAAGATAAAGTGAAGGAAAAAGAACCTTTATTCATCGATATAGGAAAAGTGCGAATCAAGGGTAAAGAAGCTGTTAAAATCATTGAATATTATGAAAAATTAACTTCAAGAATAGTAAAAGGTGAGTTAAATATACTATCTCTCACTGCTCTTGATGAACAAATTAAAGAGATTGTAAAATCTGATAAACATCTAACGTGGGAAGCTGATTTGTTTTTCTCAACTGTTGATAGTCTCCTATGGAATGATGATTATAAACTCAAAGATGGTGAAAAAGTTCTCAAAATTGGAGAGAAACTGTATAATGAAGTAATTAAAACAAGGTGAGAACTTGACTGTAGCTGATGAAAAAAAGACTGTACGAGAAGAAAAGGATAAAATAAAAATACCTCTCAAAAAGATTAAGAGATTGGAAATATTAGCGAAAGAGAGGTCCACAAGTTTTCTTCAAGGTCATCGTAGATCCATTTTTAGAGGACCAGGAACAGAGTATGCTGATCTAAGAGAATATAACGAGGGAGACGATCTGAGGTTCATTGATTGGAACGCATCATCACGTGTTCCGTTCAAACTGATTGTGAGAGATTATGAACAAGAGAGAAATACGAACATAATCATGATGATGGATACTAGTCATTCTATGCTACTTGGAGAACCAATCCCAAGAATAAAGATGGCTGTTGAATCCATTGCTACGCTTGCTTATACTGTAATGAACAATAGAGATAAATTTGGGTGGGCATCATTTTCTGATAAAGTACACAACTATATTCCGCCAAGAGGAGGAAAAACTCACCTTTATCATGTTTTCAATGAAATGCTGAAAATTGCTCCCGTTGGAAAAACCAACATTGGAGAGACAGTTAGAGAGATTGCACTTTCACAGAAAAGGAGATCTATCATAATCATCTTAACAGATTTACATGGCGATTTAGAGGGGGCACTAGACGGCTTTAAAATTGCTAAAGCCAAAAGGCATGAGTTAAAGCTTATACACATTCATGATCCGGAAGAATTCTTATTCCCAAAACAACCCAGACAGATTAAGTTCCAAGATCCAGACACTGAGGAAATACAAGTCATTAACTTTAGCAATCTTCTCGAACGAGGTAAATTTATGTTCGAACTTGGTTTGCAAATTAAAAAGATCAATGACTTTAAACGAAGTATAAGAGGACTCAATATTGATGTTATTGATGCGCCTACAACAATCTTAACAGAAAAGCTGTTATTAGCTTATTTCGGGACTAAAAGAAGGAGCAGCATGTAATGAAGAACATAAGGATATATACTACATTTATAATTTTCTTGTTCTTATTCAGCTCAAGTAGTTTGTCAATTATTGAAACCACAAATATTGTTATAGCAGGAAGTTCAAGTTCAGGGGACATTCCACCTCCAAGTGGTTCCGGTGGTGATACAGGAGGAGGAGGAGCTGCGGGAGGATTATATCGCAACTATA
>JAUWPI010000092.1 GCA_030611665.1 Candidatus Heimdallarchaeota archaeon
TTGGTTAAAACATTCATTAAAGGGAGAAGGAGTTTGCTACAAAAATCAGTTCTATGGCATTAATTCCCATCAGTGCTTACAATGTACTCCCGCAACAATATGGTGTAACTTGAAATGTATTTTCTGCTGGAGAAGTGCATCCTGGTATAACAAAGAAGGGATGAAAGGCAAGGTTGACGAACCAAAGGTAATAGTTGATGAAATGATTGAACAACAGAGAAAGCTGATAGCAGGGTATAATAAACACGATAAGGTACCAGAAAAGAAATACCTAGAAGCATATCAACCTAAACACGCAGCTATCTCTCTTTCAGGCGAACCAACATTGTATCCCAAAATAAGTGAATTACTGGAAGAGTTCCATAATAGAGGGATGACAACCTTTCTCGTAACAAATGGTACAAATCCTGAGGTTCTGGAAAATTTGACTACACTCCCAACTCAACTTTATGTGACTTTAATTGCTCCTACAAAAGAAGCTTTTGTGAAAACTGCTAGACCATCAATTGAAAATTCTTGGGAAAATGTTATGAGAACTGTGGAAATACTACCAGAGTTGAAAACTAGAAAAGTGATCAGATTAACTTTAGTTCCTGAATATAATATGATAGAACCAGAAAAATATGCTGAACTTTTTTTGAAATCAGAAGCACATTTTCTTGAACCGAAAGGATTCATGTCTGTGGGAGACGCAAGAAAGCGATTGTCTTACGAGCAAATGCCCAGATTTCCAAAGATTCTACAATTCTCTGAAAAGATAATTGATGGGACAGATTTGAAGATAATTGACTTCAAGGAAGACTCAGCTGTAACTCTAATTGCGAAGGGAGATTATCTCTGGAGAAAGAATCTTTTTCAGAAACTATGAATTTTATAGCAGATATTTCAAAAAATAGCAATAAAATTATATATTTAGGTTATAATTATCACATAGAATGGCAAATATCAACAAGCTAATCAAACAGCTTAAAGATGATGACCCTGCTAAGAGAGAAGAAGCCATTTTAGCTTTAGGTGAACTACGAGATATGAGGGCTGTTGAGGCTTTAATCAAAGTTGTAAACCAAGATAACACTGAAAATAGAACTTATGCAATCAAATCCCTTTCTGAAATAGGAGATCATAGAGCAATAGAAACACTCATCTTCTGCTTAATGGACAATGTAGAAAATATCCGACTTTCAGCTGCTAGGGGATTAGGGAAGTTTTCATCGCCTCAAGCAATATCCTCTCTGCTTATTTCTTTAAGGAAAGACCCTAAAGTTTCAATAAAAAGCAGAGTAGCATTATCATTAGGTTCTATCGGGTCAGAGTTAGCTGTTGAAGACTTGTTAAAAGAAGCAAAATTGGAACATCCAGCTTCCTTACTATACACCATAGATACAGCACTCAAAATGATTGCTAAGAATAATGGATTTGAAACTGTTGAAGAACTAGTTCATAGTGTTATTGATAAGAAGAACAAACTAAAAATAAAAACACCAGAAACTGAACAAGAAAGGGAAAAAGAGGAAATAGTGAACTTACCTAATTTGTGGCCATACATAAGAAAGTATGTTGTTGAGCAACTGGAAGGAATTCAAACCATTCTGAGTGTGGAATCAGATGCAAAATCAGCTGAGAAAAAAATTACTGACATCTTAGGAGAAAAATTCTGGAAATTCACTGAATTCATGAGTAGCAAAATGGGACTTAAGTTTTCTGAATATCAATCTACTCTATTATGGCAAATGGCTTGGGACACAAGTAAACCAATCCGATCTGAAATATTCCAGATGATAAAAGATCAACAAATTGAGGAAGCAGAGCTAGATAAACACCAAGCTTGGTTAGATGAGATTGAGGAAGAGAAAGATAAACAAGAAGAGATTGCTGGAGAAGCTGTAATGGAAATTGATGGGGTGATTTTTGACATTCCTGTTCCAGATGAAGTCGAAACCATAAGTGACGAGATAGCAGAAACATTGAAGGATAGACCAGTATCACCATCTCCTTACAAACCTGCTATCAGAGCATCTACACCAAAAGATGTTGCAGAGAAATCTTCAGGTGCAGAATTAGCTCGTTCGATCTCAGGTGATATTGAACAGATTATGAAGAAGTACTCTAATTGGAAAGGAAAAGTTGAAGAAGAAGATGAACTAGCCAAATTTTGGGTTGATACTGAATAATTCTAGTTGAATTCTGATTTGCTATTTTTAATCACTACAAACTTAGTATAACTACCCCTTATCTTCTTATTACTGGAATTAGTTTAACAAATAGTTGTTTGACATATACATTCATTATATACATCATACTTTCATCAAATATTTTACAAAAACTATTACTTAATGAATTCTACATCTCCTTTTTAGACCATATTTTTTGCTAAATATGTAATACCACCATATTACAAGTATAGCAACCGACAAAAAGTATATAAGAAAGGGCAGTAGAGTTTATAGTAACTATTAGAGGTCAACAAATGAAGAAAAGATTAATCACCTTCAAAGTTACAGATTCGATGATAAACTGGATGAGCGAGATGATGTCTGTAGAGAACTATAGATCCCGTAGTGAACTGGTGAGAGATGCTCTAGCAGAATTTCTGGCTAAGGAGTATTATAATGGGGAAATACCTTCTTATTCAAAAATAAAAGAGAAAGAACAGTTGAATCAATTAAAATAAACAGTTGAAACATACTAAAAAAAACATTGCTAGTTCTTTACTTAATGGATTCGTTGTATAAATTAGTAATGCATTGAAGTATATTTAATACATAATTGAATAAAGACCAGTGTTAATTTTCATTAACAATAAAACAAAACTGAAGTATTTCTCTGTTTTATGAGGGTATATAAGGCAAAATGAATAGATAAGTTATTTTTTGATAAGATTTATTCTTCTCTGAAATTTTCTAATTAGAAGCTCCACATCTCTGATATTTGGCGTTCCAATTATCCCTCTTTCCCAGTACCTTGAGATGAAATGTTCAATTTCATCAACTATTTTTGCATAAATAACACTATCCTCTTTTGGAAAAATCAGAAAAATTAACAAAGGAACATAAACATCTGCTAAACCTATGGAATCTTTTTTCTTAACCAAGATATCAATAGCAGAGGTATAGAAATTTGTCTGTGGAATATGCACTATACCTCGAAGTTTTGCGAAATTGTTAGGACCAAATTCTGATCCTTGCATAAGAAAACTAAAAACTCTGAGATTTAATTTTTCTAAAGTATTGGTATCTAAGGGAGAATTGTTGTAGATAACCAAAGGTCCTGATGTCTCATCAAATAATGAGGCAACGAAGTAAAGGTTGTTATAGATATTTCTTGTATCAACTTCATCAACTTTACACGAATAAGATTGTAGATCAGAGTAACTGTAAGTCATTCTCAGTAGAATAATGGTTAAATAACTATAAAAAGCAATCAAAGATTGCTTTCTTTTAATTTCGTTAATGTATTTTCTATGATTTCTGCAAGTGTTTCATTGTGTGTATCTGAATTAAAGGGAACATCCTGAAATTCAGCTTTTGGCAAAAGCTCTTTGATCTTTTGAACAAGTAATTTATCATGAGTTGGATCATCTTCAGGACTAACAATAACTAAAGGGGATGAAATATTGTCGAAATTATCATTTTCCATGTAATAATCATTCATTATTGGAGCTGCTTTCAACCATTCAAAATGATACTTTGAAAACATTCTGCTTATAGCATGGGAAAAGCTCTGATAGTGTTTCTTATCTCTTCGAAAAACAAATCTGCTAATTAATCTTACTAGCGGTTTTAAGGAAATAGCTAACCAGCGAGGAAATGCTCTAGCCCATTTTGATGCTAGAGGATTAGCTCTCATCTCTATTTGAGGAGTTGCTAGAACAGCAACGAAAGGCTTGATTGAATAATTACTCATTGCATAAAGAACAGCATTTGATGCAACTGATGAACCTGTAAAAATACATGTTTCTAAAGGAACATTTAGTTCTTTTACAACAAGGTTAAAATCTTCAGCAAGACTATATATGTCATATCTTTTATCATTTTCTGGTAAGAAAGAAAATTCTTTCTCTCTTGTTTCAATGAAATAGATGTTGTGATTCTTTCGAAGTTCTTCAACTGATTCAAACCATGCAAAGAGATAGGAATTGTAACCTGTATAATAGATGATGTTCATACTTAAATCAGAAGAATGTTTAGCTGAAAGAAATAGCACTCTTAGTTTGACTCCATTTTCTAAATCAACAAAAATCTTATCAGCTTCATTCTCTAAGAAGTATTCTTTCACTGGTCTACGCATTATGAAAAAAGGTTAATTCTTAAGTATAAGTAGTTATTTTATCGAAAGTAAATGCAACCTCAGAGTGTTATTTTTTCCAATTAAAATCAATGTTTTTTAACAATTTTGTCTATTACCCATACTTCCAATTATATTTACTGTTTGAATTAACAAAATCTAATTCTTCCTTGTTCAGATCAAAAACCTTGTATACAATTTTGTCAATCTCTCTTCTCATTATCAGAAACGCTTCCTCATTCTTTGCGGAATTTAACCATTGTTCTACTAACTGCTCCATTACCAATAAATCACTCGAACTGAAATCTGGAAATGGTAATTCTCTAACAATATTTGAAGTAATATCTCTAATAATAAAATACTCTGTTAGGTATTGAATTAATGATGAAGATAAATAGCCAAACAAGGCTTTTAAGGAGATAATATCATCTTTTGAGTATATTATATCAAAAATATCATTAACGTAGATTTCCTTTGACATATCTAACCCTATATACCACATTCTTCCACGATTTCTTCTAATAATTTTTTCTCTTTCAAAAAGAGAGAAATCTCCTGGTGCCCCCAATAATTCGCGATCATAAACAAATTTGTCTCCATCATAGAACACCTGGAAATTCATGACACCCTCTTTCTTCAGGGATTTGAAGGAATTGTGTTTTATGAGTTTTTTTTGTTCAATATCACTATTTTCAATGTCAACCTCTGAATAGAATTGTTGATACTTCTTAGATAAAGTTAATCCCCTTCTCACAAATATAATGTCTTTAAGTAAAACAGATTTTGAGTGTACCTTCTTGATTAAAGCAGAATGTTGAGAAGGTAATTGTGGTATGTTGTAATGGGAGTTTACTACACAATCAAAAGTAACTTGAATCGTTTTCTGATTTTGGCTATCTTGAATTTGGAAAATTTCATTTTTCCTCTCCTTATTCCAATAGATTACGCAATAGTCATTTACTACTCTCTCGAACTGTTTGGATTCACACAACTCTATTTTTGTAAGCATTTTATCTTCGATTAATTTCTCCCTTACTTTCTTTCCATAAGATTCAGAAATTATTCCTTGAGGTAAGACTAAAGCTCCCTTCTTTTTCGTTAATCGAAGAGCAAGAATTAAAAATGGTAGTGAAAAGTTATATTTTCCGAACAAATAGCTCGAGAAGGGTGCAGAGGACAATATTGATTGATACTCCTTCTTCAAGAACGAGCCATAAATTATCCAAGGAGGGTTCCCAACAATAAAATCAAAGTAATTCTTCTCAGTAAAATTCATTTCATAATCTAGAAATCTTTCAGGAAAATCAATGAACCAATTAAATTTCTTAAACTTCTTATCTATATTCCCTATTTGTTTTCTTATCGAAAAAACTTTGATTATGTCTTCTTCTATGAACAAATTTGCCTTATTGACTAAATTATATCTTAGAGCAAAATACTCTCGCAACAACTTTCTTGCTTTAATGTTCTTACACAAATCCGAAAAAACTTTCTCATCAAAACCTGAAATTGCATCTCCATTTTTTATTGTCAATAGGAGGGAATATTTTCTCTGTTTTGATAATTTTGGATCACAGATTAAACTAAAGATACAATACTCATATGAAAGCTTATCCAATTCAAGTGCATATATGATGAGTCCAGTCTTTTTCATTAAAGGATTTATGAAATCTCCTAATCCTGCTGAAAAATCGATGACTGAATGTATCTTATTTGATGTAAGTTCATCAGAAAATATTTCGTTTGTAATTTTGTTTATTGTTTTTTTAGAAGTAAAATACTGCCCAATTTCCTTTTGTTTAGCATCTACTTGTAAAGTAGAAAAGAAGTCATGGGTTGTTTCAACGGTATCTATATCCAATATTAACTCTATAATATCTTTTGGTATCAAAACATTGGAAACGAAATATCTCTCCATTTTTTGATAGAAATGAAAAATGTTCAGTTCCCCCACTTTAATGAGCTGTTCAAGAGATACAAAGTCATTTTCTTTATGTTTTTCTGACAAAAGACCATATTTTTTGAGAATATAGAGTTTTAATAGCAATGATTTAGATTCATTTTCAGTAATTCCCAACTTATTGAGTCTATTAAGAATACTCTGAAGTTGGTATTTCATAGAACTAGGTGCCATTAAAACTCAATCACAAATCCTTTTTCTGCTATAAAATATCTTCTGTTATTAATCAGCTAATTGCAGGCTTATTGAATGACCAATTTGCTTGTATATTCGGCAAATTTTTTAATGTGCGATGAGATTAAAAACTAATGAAAAGTATCCTCCCACCAGAAATACTTTCTGTATTTCACACTTTATCAGATGATGAAATGGAGAGGATACTGAAATCTGACAAACTAACAGCTAATGCAGATCTTGAAGTAATTGAAGATGTAATGAAAAATATACGAAAGGAGAGAAAAGAAACTACAAACTCATTTTGTTTTCTTCTGGGAAGAATACTTTACCACAGAGCAAAATTCAGCGAAATCACTGATCTTTACAAGAAAGAACAAACTGCTGGGATGGGGCTATGGTACGCTTTATTGCTCATATATGAAGGAAAGGTTGAACAATATAATTCTCTAATTCTAGAATTATCTAAGAAACTAAGTCATTCAATTTTACTCGCTTTCACTTTTTATGTAGAAGCAATTCAAGGTTTACTATCACAAAATTACACAAAATATCTTGAGAACAGAGAAAATTGTTTCAATTTTTTCCTTGTTCTCTATCCACAAGAAATTGAATATAGTGGTGATTTATACAAATTGATTCAAATATATATGTTGGAAATGGACGCATTTTACCTTCGAACCACGTATATTCTCTCAATGGCAAGAGATAAAACAAAAGAATGTTTAAACTTGAATAGAGCTTTACAAGATAGAATTTTGCAAGCACAAATTAATAGTACAATTGGAATAATCGAGTTAGAGAGAGGAAGTTTTCAAATAGCTCACCAATTATTTCTAAAAAGTGAAGCCATCGCAAAAGAAATCAAAATGGATAGATTACTAGGTCACGTTGCTGGAAGCATTGGTGAAATATATCTCCAGATGGGACATTTAGAAGAAGCTCTGTTCTGGTATAATAAGAGTTATTCTACCGTAAAAGAATGGAAAACTGATTATAGATCACTTTATGTTCTTCATGCTAGTTTTGCTGACATTCATTTTGCTAAAGAAGAGTTTGAGAAAGCTAAAAATGAAATGGAAAAGGCTCTGCAGATTATAGAAAAAGGAAAATTTAAGGATCTGTTTATGCAAATGAAGTATGCTGAGATTCTTCTCTATCTGGCTGATGTTTCTTTAGTAGAATCTATTTTAGCACAGATAGAGAAAGAGTGGAAAAACCAACTGTCCCCAACTCAGAAAGCGTTTTTCTTATTCCTTTTAGGGTTTCTAGAATATAAGAAAAACAATTATGGAAATGCTCAAGATTTCCTACAAAATGCTATGCTTTTATCAGATGAATTAGGAAATGAAATATTAAGTTCTAAAACTCTAGTTCTGTTATCAGTTGTATTCCTCAAAAAATATACAATAACACTAGACTTGGAAGAGCTAATCGAAGCTGATAAATGCCTGGAAGACATCATCACCTACCTAGAAGAGAAAGCAAAATATGAATCTCTTTCTCTAATATTTTATATAAGATCAAAAATCAAGATAATAGTTTTAGATTTTGAAACAGCACTCTTTCTGTTAAAAAGAGGAGAGGATCTAGCTAGAACCTATACTCCATTATTGGTAGAAAGTTATAAAGAAAAAATTGAACTTGTGAAAAAAACCATTGAAAGTGATGTTGATACAATTATCGATACTGGACTTGTTGAATTCATCGAAGACATAGACTCTATTACGACAATACTTCGTAAAGAATCAAAGAAATTAGCCGCGCCAAAAGGAGAAAAGCCAATAGCTGTTTTATTATTTCATTCTAGTGGAATTCCAATACGAACATATCTTTCAGAAGAGGTTCGTGTTACAGATGACCTTCTTTTTGGAGGTTTTGTATCTGCTATCAGGCACTTGATGAATGAGTTATTTCTGGATCAAAAACATGGTGTATTATCGATAGATCATGGACAATATAAGCTTCTAATAGAGTTTTATTCGAACGTCTTCTCTGTAGTGGTCATAGCTTTAAGAGACAGTTATATGTTAAGAAGAAAAATGCATAGATTGGTAGAACATTTGTCAGTTAAAGGATTATTTAAAGATAAATTCAAAGGGGATTTAGCAGAAACATCAGCTTTTGAATTAGACTCTTTGGTAAGAAACTTGTTTGGAATTAGAAGTCAAAATCCTCTTTAATTATAGTAATCAATAGATTTGGAAAGAGGATAAATTAATTTCCAAGTCCTCCCGTACATTTGTCCGTACGCAATCCTTCTTTTCTATGGGGGTTTTCTTATGGTAATCGATGCTACCAAAAGGGGCTCTATCCCTCACGATTCAGACTTTCAGAATTTATTAAGTGAAACTCTGACAACATTTCTGACATCTATACTTGGGAAGCGGCGCACTTCTTTTCTAGAAAAGTCCCGAGAAGTTATTCTTTATTTATTAGAAGCCAGAGGAAACGAAGGATATCCTTCTCAAATATCTGATCATTATGGTCATGGAAGAAAGCGATATCAGGATATTTACTTGATCACTAAAAAACTACGTTCAACTGTTCATGTAGATATTTACAAAAATGCTCCAACTAATGATCACGACAAAGGAAAATTGGCTAAAAAGATTGGTATTATTGCTTTGAAGAAATTAGATAAGATTAGCAATGAAGTGTTCAAGAAGCATAATTATGAAGCTCTTTCTGAATGTGTTGCTGCTACAATTTGCGGAGATATAGGTTTCATCACTTATGATCTTATCTCTTCTGAAGATTCATTAATTACTGAAATAGAAGCTGAAGCTGAACCTGTTAACAATTTCAAAATCACTGATGGGGATTATCAATTTGCTGAGATAAAAGAATTTGAAGGTAATGAAATGATCATCCAAGCTTTATATGATTGGAAATCTATCAAAAAGAAAATTAATCTTAAAACCAAGAAGCTCCAACAGAAGCATATTGAAGCTTTTATCAAATATCTACAAGGACATCCTTACAGCAAAATAGCTGAGATGTTCAATGTTACTGATGGTGCTCTTACAAATGGTTATAATAATTCTGGTTGGATGGCAATCGTTAGAACTGAACTCATTGGTCACTTAGTAGAGTATCAATTAACTCAACAAGGGGAATATTATGCAGGATACAAAAGAATAGCTGGTAATGCTCGAGTAGATCTTATGTCTCCTGATAAAGACAAAGCTATTGAAGTCAAAGTACGAGAACAAAGAGAAACACCTACTGCTAAAATGCTTTCTGGTGAGATGCTTAAGCTCTTAGAGGAAGGTTTTCACTGTGAGCTCTGTTATTGCATTATACGTTATGGCAAGGCTGTTTTCAAAACGTACAAGATTACTAAGACTCCTTATGAGGTCTCCTTCCCCCCCAAGCAAGAACTTTCTGCTGTTCACAAAAAAGGAACAGGAAAAGGAAAAGGATCACCTGGACGAACAACCAGTATCATTAATGAAAAGATAGCTAAAAAGAAGAAAGGGGGCTCATAAAGTATGGCTGCTGAAGTTATTGCTAGTATATTTGTTATTCGTTGGTTCGTTAAAAGAATTAGGAGAAGAAAACAAGCAAGAACAAGCCTACCAAGGAGGTTAGGGCAGAAAAATGACAGACTTAATACTTGAAGAAATAAAGAAGAATGAAGAAGAAATTGAGATTAAGAAAAAAGAGATAGAGATCCGTGAATTATTAATTCTTGAATTACGAACTGTTTTAGGTAAAAGAGAAAGACCTTCTATTCGTCTCTAATAGCCTCTACAATCCACGCAAGTGCATCAGGTATTTTTGATGTTGTAGTAGCAATACTATCTATTGCAGCGTCTATATTTTCTAAATGATTTGTTAAATCTTTGAGACTCACTGCTATGCTTTCTAGTATTGCTATTTCTGAATTATTTGTCATTAATATCACCAATTATTAGTATTTTCGAAGTGGTATATAAAACAATCACTCACCTAAGGAAGTCCGTCATTGTTTTCTGTTTCTTCTTTCTTTCATGTTCAAGCAATTCTTTTTTCTTCTGATCTATGAACCATTGCTTGATTTTTCTATCTGATCCTACTACTGATTTAGGAATCCATATACAAACCTCTGTCAAATTCTTGATCTTAGCATAATAGGCTTTTTCTGATTCATATTCAATATCAGTTACCTGGTAATCAGAATAATCGCTCATCAGCTGTTGGGAAAAGACTTGATTATATAAAACACAGCCCTTATATAACGAGAAATCTAATAGAAAAGAGAGGACCATCAGGGTGCTCAGCTGGATGTTTGGTCCCCTTTGATGATCCCCTCATACTGACATATTGCAAATCATATATAAACATAGGATTCTTCTATCTCTATAATAAGTTTCTTTGTTCCGTCTTCTACCCACAGGGGAAGATTCTATTAGTAATTTTCTCTTTCTTTTTTCTCTTTTTGAGATTAAGATTTTTTGTTTAATCATAAAACACTAAAGCTTATGAGAAGACATAGGGGGCATATATAGTAACGCTAACACTTTAATACATTTCGTGGAAACTATCGTAAATATCTGTGGAAGTTATTAGCTTGCAAATAATAAGAAGAAGCAATTATACATCTATCAAGGGTAAGTACTCTGAGTGTATGGAGAAATGTAAGAGTTTTTTCCCCGGGACATCTCCCTTTGAGATCAATAAAATTATCTTACTTCCGAGAGATTCACAATTCAGATTTTCTCTAAGGGGAATAAGGGATGTTGTATTTATAATGGAAGGGGAAGTAGAAGTTGAGAAAGTTGACAAAAGAGAAAAAGAGAAGGTGTTGTTAAAGAAAGGGGATTTAGTGATATTTGATACAGTAATGTTTTATACACTAGTAAATCATTCAGAGAAGAGCGTAGAAACCATAAGAATCACATTCTTAGAAAAAGGGTAAGTTTAGGGTAAGATTTCCTCAATATGGACTTGAACCTGGTTCAATTTGAAATATAAGATTATTTCTTCCCACAGTTTTGCATTTACGAGACCAAACTAAAAACAGCTTCTTTTTGTAATATTGGTGTTTAGATAGGCAACTGAAAGTTTCTATATTTTGTATTGCATTGTGTTTCTTCTTTATCAGTCATTACAATATATTAGTTGACTAATTTCATCCAAAGTGTAGCAAATAATATAGCTCAAACATAATCTAATAAGTTGTTTTGGAAGGTTTAAATAGAATGATATGAAAGATATAAGCTGAAGCAAATAATAACAACAGCTTCAAAAAGAAGAGAGGTTGAAAAATGAGACTAGAAATTACTATAGCAAGAAACAACATGGAAGAAGAGATTAAACTAATTTCATCAGAATGGCCTACTATATTAATTTGTGCTGATGAATTATCTACTAATTTGTCCAATCTTCCTGAATCTGCAAAAAACGACATTACTGAAAGAATGGTTGAGGAATTGAAAAAAATATTAGGATCTTAAAGTTAGTTCCTAATTATTCTTTTTTTTATATTATTTATCCTTTTAAATTTTCTTATGAATTAAGAATCTATTACTTATGAAAATCTATAAAACTACTTATCAAATAATAACTTA
>JAUWPI010000097.1 GCA_030611665.1 Candidatus Heimdallarchaeota archaeon
TTAATTGTTCATGTGTTTTAAATGGAGTTGGAATGATAGTGTTTTTTTCATACTATTTTGCAACTTTCATCTTAATAGAATTAAGCATTGCATGGGTAAAGAAAATTAAAAAAAAGAAGAAAGAAAAAATAAAAAAGTGAAAATATGAGCTATGCTTTTGAGTTAAGATGTCGTTGCACCACAATAAGGACAGAATTTATCAGTAACTTCAATCACAGAACTACAATTTGAACATGTTTTTATTTCTTGTACTTGAGATTCTGGCGCTATTGGCTGACCCGGTTGAATAGGCTGAACAGGGGTATATACGGCTGGAGTAGGAGTTGGAGCATATACACCGGGAGTAGGAGCTGGGGCAAGTTGTGAAAAGTTTGTAGATTGTCTTATAAGTTCTAGTTTCTTAGAATTTTGATATAAAACAAAAGCTACTGCAAAAGATAGTAATATTGCACCACCCGCGACAGCTATACCAAAAATAAGCAGGAATCCTAATAGTAATCCTAAGGTCACTAATGTAGCAATTAATGCTATGAATATTACCGCAACTGCAATTAGTCCATAAAACGCATATAATGGAAAAACCCATGAATTCAACCGTCCATGTTGGGGAGCTGATTGTGTTATCTTCTTAAATAAAGTATTTAATTTCAGAAAACATCCAATTCCTGAAACAAGTGCAACAAGTGCGGCCACAAACCCTACAATTGGAATATAAGTTAAAATCAATGAACCTCCGTAAATAAACAACCATTTTCTTGTTGAATCAGCATCATTTCTGGCAATTGGAAAAGACATACCAACTTTATATACAGCAGAGCCAAGAAGGAATAATGCTGCTGCATAAATTACATCTCCAATAAGACCAATATATTCAGAATAAACTAAAAAATCCAATCCAAAACTTACTGCTTTAGCGAGAACGATTATCAATGCACTATATTTCATCATATCAGTAGATGATTTATCATATACTTGTGTTGTAGTAGACATTTATTTTACCTCAAAGTGTTGATATGATAATAAATTTGAAGTATATAATGTTTGTTCATGAGTTTTTAAAAGAAAAAAAAGAAGGGAGAAAAAATAGGTTTAATCAGATATTGTATGTCCTTTGAAAGTCATTGAAGGAGCATCTAAAGGATAACTAGAAGGTTCCCTATCAGACCCAATAGTCAGAATATTTTTGAGTGTCTCATAGTTATTTCCTGCGATGCTTATAGACTTTAATGGATTAACTATTTCACCTTTTTCGATCAGAAAAGCATCATTTGTGGTTATACTAAAGTCTCCAGTGATGGGATTAGCTGTAAACAATCCAATGGGTGTTCCAGTAATAAGAATTCCTTTATCAATTTCTGCTATCTGTTCATCCAAATTTTTACCTACGTTTTTAATCAAAATTTGATTTGGTCCAACAGTGGGAAGATTCTCGAAGGGTATCCCTCCACCAAATCCAAATCCTCGTTGTGCGTTTCCAGTAGTTTGTAGTTCGGCTGCTTCACCATGCATTTTGTCAAAGAGAAAGGTTTTCAAAATCCCTTTTTCGATTGCTGTAGTAGTTTGTTTTGATGTTCCTTCAGTATCAATTGATCTACAAGCACCGTATTCTGGATTTTGTCCGTCATCAATTAATGTGAATTCATCCACACACACTTTTTCGCCTAGTTTATCTTTCCACGGATTTTGCTTTTCTACATACCCAGAACCCGATAATACAGTGACAAAAGGAAACATTAGAAAAGGAGCTGCTTCTCGAGATTTCCATACTGTTGGAAGAATCTCAGATCCTCCAAAAGCTTTAGAGCCTAGAGATTCTAAACCATGTTTCATAGCATTTGTAGTAAGTCCTTCAACAGATTTTATTTCTCTACCCTGAACAAAATCACCAGCTGTTTTACGATCACCTCCTTCTGTAACTACAACAAAGCTATTAGCATCATAAGTTGTAATTAAAGAAGAAGCTAGACACCCTTCAGATGTTCCTAATGCATATCCACCCCAAGAGATGTTGACTGCATAGGTTACAGAAACGAGTCTAGTATCACTACCATCAAAACCTTGCCCCATTACTTTACAATGTTCAATCATGTCTTTAGCATCTAGATTAGGGATTTCAGGGTCTAATATTCCTTCTTTGGAAGTCTTGGTTTCAGCGACAAATCCGTTGAACATAGGATTTTCTGGACTAGTTTTTGCTATGCTATGAGCAAGATTAAGCGTTGACTTAATAGATGCCTTATCAAAACCAGTTGTGCTAGCAAAACCTATTTTCTTCCCAATAGCTGCCCTTATCCCAATTCCAAGAGAGAGACCATCCCGACTATCAACTTTGCCTTTATTATCTGTAAGGTTAGTGCTTGATAAATTATAAACAAAAACTTCAGTAGAGGGTATATTGAGATCTTTTGCGTATTTGAGGACTTGATCAGCGATACCTAAGATTTTTTCACGAACTTGATCTAAAGACATGATTAGGCACCTCCAATAAGAACTTGATCCATTATAACGTTAGGACCACCGAATCCTACGGCTAGACCGCCTTGACCTCCCTTCCCACAACCGCCAAAATATCCCGTGCGAATAGTTATATCCTTTGTAGCACCTTGAACATGTTTGAGTAGTTCTAGAATGTTTCCAGATAGAGCATGGTTTCTCAGTGGTTTGGTAATTTGACCATTCTCAATAAGATAACCTCTATTGCAATTGAACATGAAATTTCCATCAAGGCCAACTTGACCCCCTGACATATCAACTGCATAAACACCATTTCCTATTTGCTCAAGAGCTTCTTCAAAAGATAAATCTCCTTTTTCAAAATATGTGTTTTTCATCCTTACAAGTGGATTGAACATGAAGTTAATTGCTCGGCTGTTTCCGGTTAATTCAGCATTCATTTTTTGAGCTGTACCTCTATTATGTAGGTAACCTTTCAAGATACCCTTTTCAACAAGAACGGTTCTCCCTGTTTTCACTCCTTGATCATCATAAGGTAGATATAATCCACCATATTTAGAAACACCTTCATCGATCAAAGTAACATGCTCACTTCCTAGTTCTTCCCCAACTCTGTCAGCTATAGGTGATTGTCCTGTTACTACAAAATCTGCTTCACTTAGATGGCCAAATGATTCATGAACAACTACACCACCCATTAGAGGAGAGACTAAAGTTGTCTGTTTTCCAACGGGGGCAGCTATTGCATCTATCTGTTCTTTGCAGTATTTTCCTGCATTTGCACCAGTTTGTTCAGGTGTTGTTTCTTTTTCTTCGAAGAATTCTAGTCCTTTGGAAGCTCCGGTCCCTGTGAAAGATCGTGATTGCTTTCCTTCACTCATGAAAACACTGCCCATTCGAATATCTACCATAACTGGTGCCCAGTAAATTTCTGTTCCTTCAGAGTTAACTAGAAACTTTTCTCCAAACATCTCCCCATACAATCCAGTAGTACTTGTAGGTTCTAACACCTCTTTTATGGAGCTAACACCACGTTTTAGCATGTCAAGTTTTTCTACAAATTCAACATCTTTAGGATGCTTTTTCACATCAACGATAATTTTGTCTTTTACTGCGGGTATAGAATCAAAATCGAGTTTCATGACATTTCTTTCATCAGTTGATTTCGCAAGATCTATAGCTCTTTTCGTTGCATTTTTCACGCCTTCCAAATTCAGTTCAGGAGTGTAAGAATAGCCTGGAGTACCGTTAAAGTAAGCCATAACGCCTATTCCTTTTCTTTGGAAAGCAGAAGATTGCTTTACTATATCATTTATTAAAGCTATAGTTGTTAATTGTAGATCATCATATCTTGCCTCAATGAAGTCTAAACCTAGTTTCTCTCCTTGATCTACTGATTTGTGAAGTAAATCAAGAATAAAATCTGACTGTGACATAAGCAGTATTGAAATATAGACATTAATAAATCTAATTCATTCAAGATAAAATTTAAACCGACAATACTATGAAGAATTCACTATAGATTAAGGAGATAGTTTCTTGAATTTTAAAACTCTCTTTGTTTCTTCAATTAAGGAAAATGCTTCATTTTCTGTTAGAAGTGCTATTAATTTTTTGTTCAATCCCCATTTTTGAATAGCGAGAATCCCCTCATTTTTCATTATTCTGCACATTTCGTTCTTAACTTTTGTGTAATCTAAAACATGTCTAACACCAAAGAGAAAAGCTAAGTCAATACTTTGATCATCTAAGTTTGTATCATAAGCACTAACTACCAAAGCTTTAACATTCTTCACCCCAGATTTGCTAATTTTCTTATTAACTGATTCTATTGCAAATGGATTAATGTCAATAGCATAAATGAATCCGTTTTCCCCAACGATTTTTGATGCAGGAATTGTGTAGTGACCTGGGCCACAGCCAACTTCTAAGACTACATGATCAAGTTTAAGCCCCGTTTGTTCAAGTAATCTATAGGGATTGACAAAAATACTATACAATGTTTCATGAACAAAAGAAACCATTTTAAAATGAATTTTTTCAGATAAAGACATTTTAATCTTGTAAGTATAGGGGTTCTTCGTATTTAAACAAATTCAAAAGACTATGATAATCATACTTCTCACATTTTGTAACCTTTGTATAGAGCCCTAAACACTTCCTCTTTTGATCCCCCGTGTTTATTAATAACATCAGAGATAATTGCTCCCAATAATTGTATTTCTTCTGCATCAAATTCGAATTCTTCTAGATTTTTCTGTAATATTCGAAATGCTGTCCACTTATTTGCTTGTGGATCGACTCTCCCTTCATATCTATCTCGTATTTCATCCTGTAAATAGCTCATTATAATCCACAAGGAGTAATAATCCATTTAAATTTTTCATTAGTTCTTTAGGAAGACTTCGGTGGATTCCATTAAATTTCTACTTATTTAGTGAAACAGAAGTTCTAAAATTGCAAGTACAATTTATTATTCCCTTTGATTGACATTATTGTTGTTAATCATTTAATACTGGTGATATTGTTGCGATTGCAGCACCTTTTCCTATAGCCCATATAATCATTGACGGAAGATCCCAGTAATATATGTCTTTTATCGGAATAACTTTTGGTATCTCCTTTTTAAGTTTCTTACTTAATTTAGGTGCCATAGAATCAAATAAGTAAAGATCATAAGTCAAACCTTCTTGGGTTTTCCCTTGAAGATTCTTTATTACTTTCTTAATTGCACCTTTATAACCTAGACCACCACCAATTCCAACTACACCTTTATCTAAATTGATTTCAAATAAAGGTTTTAGTCTCATCACAGAAGAGATAACAGAGATTTTGATTCCCTTTTTTATTCTACCTGTGCGAAATAGTGTATTAAAATCAGCAGAGAGACCTGCAGAATGTATAAGCTCTTTTATAGAATCTAAATATTGAATAATTTCTTCTACAGTCTTACCTTTCTTAAACAGCTTAATAGCAGAATAAATCATCGCTCCCTGACTTGGTCCCATCAAACCTGTGGGATAGATAGTAACTTTAATCTTTTTTTGTACTTTTTTAGCTGCTATTTTAGCAGAGGCAATCATGTTAGTAATATTGGGACTAATTGCAATATAGAAAATTTCATCATAACCTTCTTTTATTGCCTGTTCATAAATTTCTAAAGCATCGGGGGGACTAGCTAAACTGGATTTAGGATAAGGATCTATATAACTCAAACTTTCAACAAATTCTTCTTTGTTGATATCTGAAAGTTCTTTATACGATTTACCATCTATATCAAAGAGAGTTTCAAAGAAAGCAATATTTTCTTTTTCAGCAAATTCGAGAGGTAAACAAGAAGTTGGATCTGTCATTATTTTGACTTTCATTCGTTAAAGGATACTTTTTTAATTATAAAAAACTATTGCAGTAATATTAGTAAAAATTGGTGTTGCTTTCTATTTTAAGTACCTATATTTTATTGTAGTAGAGTTTATAGTGAGGGACAGATATTTGTACCTCAATACAAATTTTATTTACCATGTCTTCATTCCAAAGTGGAAGATTTTTATCGATGAAATCGTTCACAAATTTCCTTTGCTTGTGGGCCAACTCTCCCTTCATATCTATCATGCATTTCATCTTGTAAATAACTCATTATAAGCCATAAGAAACAATAATAAATTTAAATTTTGCACTAGTTCTATGTGAGAATTCGTTGACCTTGATTAAATTGTAACTCCATTTTACTGAAGCAGATGTTTTTAAAATAGCAATTACAATTTAAAAGAAAGGTAGAAGATTTTAATGACAAGGTCCAAACTAATTCACAATAAGAATCTCTTACTCTTTGCTTCAATATTTACCATTATAATTTTTTCAAGTTTATTTCTAACTCAAGTATATGCTGATGATGATGACCCAGAAGGAGATGATGACGATTTTGGTAAAGATTTTGGACCTATTGCTATTGGATTTTTTGCTTTTGGTACCCTTAACATTATTGCCTTATATATTTTCAAAGGTTCCAGGAAATGGCTGGGAGATGAAGGTAAAGCAGGTAATACTAAGAAAAAGATTTCGTCAATCTATCGAAAAATCAGAAGTCCATTGAAATATATTCATTATGTTTCAGAAGGTATAGCTTTTGTCTTATTTCTAATTCATGGAATTAGTTTGACGAGAAGCGACGATATTGGAATCATAATTGGTTGGTTAACCGCAAGTGTCTATATATCATATGCAATTACAGGATTCATCATATGGTTCAAATTTAGACCTGTTTGGTCAAGTAAAACCGCTAAGAAAGTTCTAAACAAGTATCATCGAAGTCTTATTTTGTTGCTCGTTGTAGTAGTTATTCATATAATCCATATCGTTTTAGTTGATTAGAAGATTTATTCACAAGTAATTTTCAAATTTTCTTGCTAAATAATCTAGATATTAAAGGAAACAATGTAACCTCTTGCTACTCAAACTTCAGTGCAAATATTTATATCACTACTTGAACTATTTTGTGTAAAAGAAACACTTCTAGAGATGATAAGTAGAATGTCTCAAACATTATGTATTATTGGTCTAGGATTTATCGGATCTGAGGTAATTAAGAATTTAGATCAATTTGGAGAAAAAATAGTATTAACAGCTGTTTATGATATTGATAAGAAAAAGATGGATGAGATTACTGAAAAATACCCCAAAATTAGGTTAATGACTTCTTTATCTGATTTCGATGATTGTGATATAGTTATCGAAGCAGCTACACAACAAGTAGTAAAAGAAATATTCACTAAAATTGTTGAAAGAGAAAAAATATTCATTCCAATGAGTATTGGAGCTTTTGTTACAGACGAGAAAATCTACTCCAGCTACATGGCTTTAGAGAAATCAAAACGACAATTGATTAAATTTCCCTCAGGAGCAATTGGGGGGTTCGACGCAATAAATTCTATCAAACAAATAGGGATTATTTCAGCAAAACTAACTACAACTAAACCCCCAGTTGTTTTTAGAGATCAGAGATATATTATAGAAAACAAAATTACTCTTTCAGATAACGAGAAAACACAAGTTTTCAAAGGTAATGCAAAACAAGCAGCTGAAGCATTTCCTAGAAGCATCAATGTAGGAGCAAGATTAGCACTTGCAACTCTAGGCCCTGAAGACACTAATGTGGAAGTCTACTCCGACCCTTCTATAAACAAAAACATACACGAAATTGAAATCCAGTCAGAGGTTGGAGTGTATAGGTTCTCTTTCCAAAACAATCCATCCCCAACGAATCCTAAAACAAGCTGGTTAGCCGCCTTATCAATCTTTGATACTCTTGAAAAAATCGAATGATAAGAAGAATCAATTACCGAACGAATCATCAAGTATCAGATATTTTCTTAGCTATGGAATCTGTTTTTGTTTCTTCATTGAAATTCATCCATTCAATTTCATTTAGGACTCGTTTGCTATCCAACCTATTCGAAGTTTGTTTTGAACCAAATGTTTGGATTTTTATTAGAAACCATTCAAAAGAACCTTTGAAGTTAAAATAAGCCCATAGTCTTACTAGTCCCTCGTACCAAAGTAGAGCAAATACAGCAACATACAAAGCATAAGAAATTTGACCAAAACCGAAAATTCTATCAAAGAAATTAAGGTTAAACCAGTTCCCAAAAGTGATATTCAGGAACCATTCAGGAATTAGGTCGAAAATCTCTAAAGCATATATGGATAAGGCAATCATCCCCCATCTTCTGAAAATCTTGACTAGCCAGTTATTAGCAAAATTTTCACCTTTCCCCCTATATTCAACTAATCTAAGAATCATCATAATTATTAGAATCTGTACTCCTATTTGAATAAGAAATGTAGAAAGTGAAGGACTCAAATGATTCACTTCTTATAAAAATTGATAAAACAAAGCTTCTATTAAAATGTTTACAGATAATTACTTAATTAACATTGGAATGAGTTGTGATTACTGTTTGTAAACCTCTAATTGATAAATCAACCACGTAAAAGCTTCATAAACACCTTTACCATTTAGCGCACTACAATCAAACACTGAAAAAGTGCGATCCTTCAATTCTAAATGAAGGTTCAATAATTGAATCATCAATGGTGCTTGGATGGCTTCAGGTAAATCTTGCTTGTTTGCAAGAATAAGAGTTGGAATCTTTTCGAGATGAGGATTATTAAAAACATGGGTTCTCAAAATATCGCGAGCTTCTGGTAATCGTTCGATATCGGCAGCATCTATTACAAAAACAGCTGCGCTACAACCGGGATAATGGACCTCCCATAAAAACCGAAATTGCTCTTGACCTGCTACATCTATTGTTGTTATATCCCATCCTTCGAAGTTAATTGAATCAATATTCTGACCTATTGTAGGAGTAGTATCATCTTGATATTCCCCTGTATTCATGTATTTTGTCAGGGTAGTTTTTCCTGCTGAATCAAGACCAACTATGAGTATTTTAGCTCTTTTCTCAGTTTTTAGTTTTTTTCTTAACCATTGAGAAAATGAAGTAAAAGCACTCATTCTACCACTTCTGTCATCAGTTGATCTAATTTGTTTATTAAGCAAACTCATTTGGTATATCCTTCGATAGGTAATAGGTATATAAAACTTAATTTGTTTAAGCAATTGGTTTTAATAAACTCTATCTGATTTGAATTTTTTCAGTAAGTTGCACATGAAGAAATATAACTTATCACAAAAGTAATATTTACATCACTCTTCAGATATCCATGGACAAAGAACAGCTAGTCAAGGAAGGCTACGATATGATTTCTGAGAATTTCCTAAGTTTTAGACATCAATTTGATAATTCTCAAGAGCTAATAATATTTGCTAAATTCCTTCCTGAGAACGGAAGAGTGCTTGATGTAGGATGTGGAGTTGGTATTCCAGTAGCAGGTTTTTTCGTTGAAAATGGCTTTGAGTTGACTGGTATAGATATTTCTGAAGGAATGTTAAAAAAAGCAAGAGAAAATATTCCAGAAGCTCAGTTCTTTCAATATAATATGGTTGATTTAGATTTTCCAGATAATCATTTTGATGGTATAGTATCCATCTATTCTATGTTTCATGTACCAAAGCAGAAACATGTAAAAATAATAAAAAACTTTCATAGAATGCTAAAAAAAGAAGGTTGTATGATGTTGGTTTTCAATCCCCGAGAAAATGAAGGAGTGGATGACTTTCTTGGAACAGATATGTACTGGAGTTGTCATAAGCCTGAAATATCTAGAGAACTGGTACTAAAGGCTGGATTTGAAATCATCTATGATGAAATTCTAGACAGAGGGAATGAACTTATGTACTGGGTAATGGCTAAGAAATAATCTCAACTTTCTTTCTATCTTTTCGAAAAACTTATCACAGCTCACGTGATTTTTCTGCATATGTTTGTAAAAAAAGAGGATGAAGTGGTTAAGAAAACGAAAATACCAATAACTCAAAATAGGTTAATTGAAGACTTTAAAAAATTGGGTTTGAAAGCAGGTGAAATAGTTTTGGTTCATAGTTCAATGAGTAAAATAGGCTGGATTGCTGGAACTTCAGTTGCTGTAGTTAATGCTCTTATGGAAGTTCTATCACCTGAAGGAACGCTTGTGATGCCTACAACGACCTCAGATAATACCGATCCAGAAAATTGGAAAAACCCACCAGTTCCCGATGAATGGAAACAAACCATTCGTGACAATATGCCAGCATATCATCCAGATTATTCTACTTCAAGAGGTATGGGAAGAATATCTGAAACATTTCGTAATTATCCAGGTGTGTTACGATCAAATCATCCTCAAAGTTCATTTGCAGCATGGGGAAAACATAAGGAAAAAATATGTGACTGACATGCTCTAACACCCTGTTTTGGTGATAATTCTCCTCTTGAGGAGTTATACAATCTTAACGCGAAGATTCTCCTACTAGGTGTTGGTCATGAAAACAACACATCACTTCATTATGCTGAATGTAAAGCAAGTTTAGATAACAAACCCATACAAAAAGCAAGTTGCCGCATTATTTGACAATGACAAAAGAGTATGGGTAAGTTTTGAAGATTTTGATTATAATGATGAAGATTTTCCCCAATTAGGAGCAGAGTTTGAAAAAGAACATCTAATACTTAAAGGAAAAATCGGCCAAGCAGACACAAAGTTAATTCCCATGAAGGAACTTATAAATTTTGCAATTTCCTGGTTTGAAAAGAATAGGAAGTAAATTTTTATATTGGGTTTTTTACTATTTTTTGGTAAGTAAGTTGAAGGAAAAAGTATCTTCATTTATAGATGAGAATAGGGAGTTACTATTAACAGTAAGCAAAGAAATCTTTGACAACCCAGAATTAGGATTTGAAGAGTTCAAAGCATCTAAGCTTTTAGTAAAAAAACTTCAAGAAGCAGGCTTTGAGACAAAACTTGGTGTGGCAGATCTAGAAACTGCAATTCATGCAACACATCCAGATATAAGTGATGGTCCTGTTGTAGCAATTCTAGCAGAATATGACGCTCTACCTGTTATGGGACATGGGTGTGGTCATAATTTGATAGCAACAGCAGCACTAGGAGCTAGTTTGGCTTTAGGTTCAATCAAGAATGAACTTCCGGGTAAACTTGTAATGATGGGAACACCTGCTGAAGAAGGTGGAGGAGGAAAAATCTTCATGATAAATGCTGGTTTGTTCAAAGATGTAGATGCAGCAATAATGTTTCATCCTTCAGCTACAAAAAACTATGTTGGAAGAGGAGGATTAGCTGTCAAAGAAATCAAGATAGAGTTTTTTGGGAAAACTGCACATGCTTCAGCTGAACCTGAAAAAGGGATTAATGCTTTGGATGCAATTATACTAACCTTCAATGGGATAAGTGCCCTTAGGCAACATATAACCAGTGATGCTAGAATTCATGGA
>JAUWPI010000041.1 GCA_030611665.1 Candidatus Heimdallarchaeota archaeon
TTTAGGTGATAAATATGTATGGAGATCAAAGACAAAAAATAAAGATTCAACCTCTACCTGAGCATATGGCATTACAAGCTTTAGATATTTATCATGTATATGGAATGGAACATCAGAACAAGGTTGTAGCTCTGAAAGGAGTTAGTTTTGATATTAAAAGAGGAGAGATATTGGGAATTATAGGACCTTCAGGAAGTGGAAAATCAACTCTTTTACTATCTATGGGTGGAATGTTGAAACCTTCAGCTGGGCAAATAATATTCAATGATGGTACTGACATAACTAAGTTACCTGAGGAGGAACAATTCTCATTTAGACGACACAATATTGGATATGTCTTTCAAGAACAAAATTTAATTCCCTTCTTAACTGCTGAGCAAAATATCGAAATGCCAATGAAACTTATTGACGTTCCAAGAGCTCAACGTAAGGCTAAAGTAAAAGAACTCATGGAAAGATTAGGTATCTGGCATAGAAGACTACATACACCAACACGTATATCAGGTGGAGAAAGACAAAGGGTTGCTATAGCTAGAGCACTAGCAAATAATCCTAAACTAATACTGGCAGATGAACCAACGGGGTCAGTTGATTCTGATACTTCTATACAAATACTGGAACTTTTTCAAGAATTGAAAGATGAAACTAAAACCTCATTTCTTATCTGTAGTCATGATCCAATTGTAGGTGAATACTCTGACAGAACACTAGAAATCCGTGATGGTATAATCATAGGAGAACACGGTTTAGGTTTAGATTTGTCGAATTTAGATAGTTCTAGATTATTAGTAATTGACAACCAAAACAGAATAACATTACCAGAAAAAGCCTTGGTAGGACTAAAAGGTTCTTTACTTTATACTTGGGAATTAAAAGACGAGGGCATTTTGCTTAAACCTCTATCTCAAAAGGATGAAAAACTTGAACAAAAAATCAAGTTTTGCACATCATGTGGAGCTGAAATAAAACCTGGGACGTACAGTTGTGCAAGGTGCGGTGCTAAATTAACTCGAATAGTGAGATGAATCTCTCTATTCCCTAATCTTTTTTAATCAAAACGTTACCATAATTCTGATGAATATTTATCTAGTTAGACATGGAGAAACTGATTATAATAAAGATCGTCAGTTGATGGGACAGCTAGATATTCCCTTAAATGAAAAAGGTCTATCTCAAGCTAAACAAGTGGGAAAAGTCTTAGAAGACAAAAAAATATCAAAAATTTATTCTTCTGATCTCCAACGAGCTACCAAAACAGCTGAAATCATTAATACACAAAACATTCCTATAGAATTAGTGACTAACTTCAGAGAGCATACTCTTGGGAGATTAGATGGTACAAAATGGTCGCCTGAATGGGATGAATTAGAAGTAAGTGAATTTGAAGAGATTATTTTAAAAGAAGGTGGGGAACCATTAATTCATTTTGAAAGGAGAATATGGGAGACTTTCGTGAAAATTACTGGGAACCACTCAAAAGATGAAAATTTACTAATTACAACACATGGTGGATGTATTAGAATTATAATTATGAAGATTCTTGAAGCAACAGAAGAAGTTTTCAGCAATTTGAGCATTGATAACTGTAGTCTAACAAAGATAGTTCATCTTCCTCAACGCAAAATTCACAAATATCGTATCATTAACGTCAACTCTAATTGGTTTCTAGAATAAATATTTAATCACAGACCCAAAATTAATAAACGAAAGGCATAATTTTGTTTCAATGAATGATGATATTATTCCTCCTATTGGAAAGGGTCCTACTCGGAAAGAAAAAACTAAGCTTCAAGAAATCAGAAAGAAAGATGATGCTGAAGAAGAGAATTTCTATGCTCTTGAAGTTGAAGATTTCAAGAAAGTGGAATATAGACCTTATGATACTACAGAAGAAAAGAAGGAAGATTTACCCAAAATTGATTTCTTTGTAGATAAAATCTATATGCAAAGAATAGTAAAAGATCCTTCAAAAGTTCTTGTAACAGTCTATGTTGATTATGGTTTTCTCAAGCCAAACAAAGTCAATTTATTAGTTGATGTTGATAAAAAACATCCGTTCAAAAGCAAAGCTAAAGGAAGTTGCATGATTCATCTCTTTAATGATAATCTGTGCGAAATTGCTGAAATTCCAATGAAACATTCATCTGAATTCCAGTATCACCCTGTAGCTTCAGCTCCTGAATTATTCTTAGGATTGATTGAAAACATAGAGGAAAAGAAGAATTATTATTATAGGATAGAATGTTTTGATGAGAATAATAACCTCATTGGAGCTTCAAGAATTAAGCAATTCGTAGGCAGTGTACGAAATGTAAAAAGTCCTACTTTCTATGTTTCTGTTTCTGATTTGCATGCGGGAAACAAGGCCAAATTCAAGAGAGGAAGAGTTAAGGGATGTAAACCGAGAACTACAGAGAAGCTTGACATACTAATGAGTCACATACACATGAATGAATTGGAGTATACATTCAATAAAGGGTATCAAGCTTTTACAACCAGTGGAGATAATGTTGAAAATGGTTCTTATCATGAATATTGGGCTGATCTTTTCACATGTGGGAGTGCTAATTTCTCAAGAATGCCCTTTTTCCCAACCTTAGGAAACCATGGATATTTCAACGGTGGAATTTGTAGAGGTTCATGGTTTGGTACCAAAACACCAACTCAAAAGCACTTTCACATGTTTGTCCAAACTCCCAAACAACAGGGTGGAGCTTACTATTCTCATGTTGAAGGCAATGTTCTAATGATTCATTTAGATTCTATTGGACTAAATTGGGGCAATGAACGAATTGATTGTGAGAGTAGGCAATGGAAGTGGTTGAACGACGTTCTTAAAGAATGGAGAGACAAGAGAGCAAAGGGTAAAGGACCACAATTTTGTATTGTTTATCTGCATTCAGCAATTTTATCACTTGGGATGTATGGTATAACAAAGAATAATTCTGATGATTTTGCTCAAACAACATTATCACCACTATTTGATGCTTATGGAGTAAATATGGCTATCTTTGGTCATGATCACGTATATCAACGTTCTCAATACAAAAAAACTTCTTACATATGTATAGGGGTTTCTAGCAAAGGTACTAGAAATTTATTTGATAGTGAAATTGACAATACAGAATACGACGTAAAACGTTGGGTTGAGGGAGACAAATCTAGAGGATATGCAGTTACTTATGTTCCTCCGAATATGAATTTGATGTCAAGTAACGAAAAACAAGAATTTGAAAAATGGTTAGGAGGAATTAAACAAACCATACTTGATGGAGATTTAGCAAAATATCACCTTTTTGAACAAGGTAGTGAATCTCCTGAATATAAGGAACTAATGTCTAATAAAATAAAGAAACTTGAATTCATTCAAAAAGAAATAATTGAGAAGATGAAAACTCAAATATGGTTTAGATTCTATTCTGTGAAAGGTGTTCTGAATGATCAAACATTCTTAAACCCCCTTACTTTAGCTAAAGAAGTTACAGAACCACCTAACTGTCCTAATGAAATTGTTAGATAACTAACTTTTTCTTCTCTATTTTATTTTTGATAAAAACTCTAAAAAAATAGAATAAAAGAAAAAGAAAAAAGAGGTGATTATTTTGCTGGTTTTAAAGAAGCACCGCATTTGATACAGAAGAGGGAATCAGGAGGGTTGTCCGCATCACAGAAGGGGCATTTGATTTCATTAGAAGAAACAACTTTATCCTCCTTTTTCTCCTCTTTTTTGTCTACTTCAGCTACTAACTGTTGATGGATAGTTTCAGCAGCTGGGGATAGTTTTTCTTTCTTGGAGGGGTCAACTTTGGTGACATCAAATATAATACCATTTTCAGTATCAAAACCTATTGGAGCTAGTCCTAAACGAATAATTTTCCATGTGTTCATTCTTAGTAGGTCACTTGAAGTGTTTAGTATTCTAGCAGCATCACGGAGGTAGATAGCTTGATAACTTTCAACTGTTCGAATCAGCTTTTCAGTTGTATTTTTGTTAGCAAAGAATACTATTGAAGCTATACCTAGAAAGATAACAGGCATGACTACAATAAGGAACCAGGAAGTAGTTACTATACCTAATACGAAGAAGAAGATAGCTATCAGCCCTAATACACGTTCAGGAATGCTTGTGTGATCCCAAAATCTGGTGATCTTATTAATGAAGTCATTGTTGTTATCGTATCGTTTAGTTTGACCAGCAACAATAAATTTGCCAATTGCATTTGCAGCTGGAACTTTTGCTCTTGATGCAGAGAGTGTAGTAGGAGTAACAGTTTTTGTTACGGCAGCAGTTGTGGTTTTGGGGGTAGTCTTTGTAGCGGAGGAAGTTGGTCTAACAGCTGTTACATATTGATAATCATATCTGTCTCTCTTCCTTTCATAGCTATCGCGTTTCCATGAACTATAACCGTTTGAAGAATATTTACCTGCACCAGTGATGGGCCAAATTATTAGATACTTGATGAAATAACCTACTGTATTGAGAACCATTATCACCATAAAGAATGCGAATATAACTGCTAAGATACTACTAGCTATTATTAGTCCTATTGGTGCTGAAGCAAAGTGAGATGTATAGTATAAAGCAGAAGAACCGTCATTTACAATATATACATAGTGATCCCCTGAGCGAGGTAGTAATCTATACATGTCCTCACTACTAGAACTTAATTGGAGGTTAGTTGGAATGCTTTCATTTGAATTTTGCCATAATATATAATCCTCATCGGTCATCACATATACATTAAAATCAGAAGTATCACCAGAAATCCAATAAACAAGAAATATCCTGTTATATCCATATGCATCTAACATTATAGTTTCATTAGAACCTGCAGCGACACTTGTGTCTTGGTTGGAATATGATCCACCAGTTGAGATTGCTATGCCAGTTAAAATCCCTAATGGAATTCCTGATAATAGTATGAAGACTATTGAGACTATTGCCAGTCCATTCAGATATTTTACGCTTTTATTTGCCATTTTTATCGCCTTTTTGTATATACCACCGCAGTGGTAACTTGATTATTTACTACTAAAGTGGTAACATTTATAAAGATTTCCTTTCACTGTTATATTGACGATGAGTAAGACTCCACATATACTTGATAAATTAAAACTAATTGGATTTACAGAATATACATCAAGAGCATATTTAGCTTTAGTGAAACTTGGCGAAGCAACTGCTCCTGATATTGCTAGGGAATCGAATATACCTCAATCTAAAATCTATGGTGTTTTAGATGACTTATACGACAAAGGGTTTGTAGGTAAAGCAGGAGGCAAAGATAAAAAAAGAGATCAAAGCAAAAAAAAGACTACCTCACCTACAATTTACTTCGCACATCAGCCGATGGAAAAGCTTTCTTCATGGTTGGATCAGTTTAAGGACTTAGCTAAATCTTTAGAAAGAATATATGATTCAGCTGGTCCTAGCTCTGAGTATGGGTATTCCTCAATCGGTAATTATTCCATTAAAAGTGATACAGATAAATTTGAAGCTGGTGACTTCATCTATATTTTTGAACAACCAGGCGACGAAGATACTAATCTGTATACCAGATTCTTCAAAGGACGAATAAATAATCACATTATTGTAGGTGGAGAGGATAATCTTGTGCTAGGTGTAACCAACAGAAACACCATCCTTCTAATTGAAAAAGAATCAAGAGTGCAATATTTAGCAATTGAAGAACCAATATTCTCAAGAATAATTGATGTCCTTTTCGCAATAACACCAATAAATCGGTCTATTACAACTGATATGTCGGAATTATCCAGAGACGAGAAAATACTTTACATAGATAATGTTCCTTCTGCTTCTGGGGTTGCTTATGGTAATGATGGTATTTTGTGGATAACAGAGGAAAGGTTCTTTGTTCAAATGCCTGGAAAGCAGATTTATGCTAGACCAATTTTTACAATAGATTCTTATTACGTAAATGAAAATAATATTTTAACAATTATAATCAAAAGTAAAGATGGAATTGCTGAAGAAAATGAGTTTAACACGTCATCAGATCCTTCTATTATAGTTAATATAATAGATTTCATTAAACGATGCAAATAAAATGGTAAAAAAGAGAAACTTATTTCTCTCCCCAAACTTCTACTTCTGGTTCCGGTCTAGGTACATATCGTTTGAATTTATTCTTTGGATAGCCTATAGCTAAACAAGCATGTAACCTATGAGAATTTGGAAGGTCTAGCATCTCTTTAACCTTCTTGGAGCGTTTCCAACTATGAACTAAATAACCTATGAAAGTTCCACCTAAGCCTAAACTTGGAGCACCAAGCAGTATGTTTTGAGCTGCAATGTTACAATCTTCTACAGGGGCAGCTGTTTTGTTTGTAACATGAATTAGAATCAAAGTTGACGCGTTATGAAAAACCTTGTCAATCCCTTTATCCCAATGATTGATATGACTATTAATTCTATACATGTTCTTTTTAATC
The DNA here is from genome assembly GCA_030611665.1 of Candidatus Heimdallarchaeota archaeon. Lineage (GTDB taxonomy): Archaea > Asgardarchaeota > Heimdallarchaeia > Heimdallarchaeales > Heimdallarchaeaceae > UBA460. Next base: position 6,454 of record JAUWPI010000041.1, read on the forward strand.
TGATTGAAAGATTTTCTTTTTCCAGCAAGTACAGCTAGAATATTCCACAAAGGACTACTGACTTTCTTTTGTAATTCCTTAAAAAACAAAATCATTTCATGTAATATGTCTTCAATTTGTTCTCGTTCTTTAACAATAGTATAAGCTACTTTTCGAGCATTATGCCCAGTAGGTGCAAACCTTCCAAGCTCTATTAACTTACTAATCTGTTCATCAGAAACCTTCTTCTCATTAAAATATCTGATTGATCTCCTCTGTCTGATAAAGGATAAGGTATTTTGATAATTAAGTTCCTTTCCAACCTTTGGAAAATCATCATCGAGAGAATCTATGATGAGTCTTTTATGAATAATAGCATCAACAGGACATATTGCAACACAGTGACCACAATCATGACAAGGATCGAAATTTGTTATAACAGCTTTCTTATCTTTGAGTGAGAAAAGGTAACGTGGACAAACTTCAACACAACTATTACACCCTATACAATTATCCAATATTTCAATGAAAGATTCAGATGACATCAAAGAATTTAATTGCTGGTACTAAAAAAAGATTGTCTGTCATTTAGCTTAGATTGGAAATAGTTTCTATTTTGTGTAGTGGTACTGGAACAGGATCTGGATAAATCATGTCTTGGAATATCAGCTCTTGATTCATAAGTGGGGTATACCCCAAACCTTTCAACTTATCCATATTCATTGTGCATTCTTTCCCTATTAGTTGAGCATACTCTCTATTAAAGATTGGATCCTTTCGTGGAGTAATGATATGTGTGAGCAGCTCAAGCAACCATGCACCAAAGTATACCAGTGGATATGGTAAGTAATACTTGAATCTGTTTTTTCCTTTCAAATGCATCTCAATATCCAGAATCAATTTCTTCAAAGAAACATTACAGGATATTGCATTAAAAGGTTCAATTTTTGGTTGATTTGCATTTAGTATTGATTCAAGAGCTCTACCAATATCGTAGGGGTGAATTATCGAAAAATTATGATTAGGGTTTCCAAAAATAGGAAAAATGTTGGCATTTACTAGCTTCCCAACTATTGGATAGAAATGTCTATCATCCTTGCCAAGAACAACAGGTAAACGAATTATTCCTCCTTTTAATCCAGCATCTTCTGATAAAGTTTTGACTATTTTTTCAGATTCAACTTTCGATTGCGCATAATTTCCTAGTGGTTTGATTCTATGTTCTTCACTTATTGGTGTTTCTTTGATTTTTCCGTAAACTGCTATTGAACTTGTATAAAGAAACGATTTAACATTTGATTCTATAGCTACTTCTAGAACGTTTTTAGTACCTTCAACATTGATATTATAAAATAATTCTTTCTTTGTGTGTGGATGAACTGCTCCAGCTAAGTGCCAAACTGAGTCAAATTGACCTTCTTTGAACACTTTTGTGAGTGAGTCCTTATTTGTTATATCTCCCGAGACATATTCAACGTTAGAATAAGTATCCTCTGGTATTTTCCTTACTAACCCTGATAAATCAGTATAACCATGACTAAGAAGATAATGTAAAACTCCTTTACCAGAACATCCTGTTGCTCCAGTTACTAATATCTTAGTCATAACGAATAAAATAAATTTAACTTATTCAAAAATATTATCCTTTATTACCATAGCTATCAAAAGTATAATTTATTTTCAATTATAAGAATTTAAAACTATAATGAATAGATTAAATTTACAAATTCTTAAATAATTAATTAATCGTTTCTAAAGTTATATAGACATGTCCAGACAGTAGGATTTTAAATATTCATCTCTTAAATTTTTACGAATTTATACTTAATTAAAGGTGTAAAATTAAATGGTAAAAAAAGTTGTAATTGTTGGTGGTGTTGCAGGTGGAGCTTCTACTGCAGCGAGACTGAGAAGATTAGAAGAATTTGCAGAGATTATTATCTTAGAACGAGGACCTCATGTTAGTTTTGCTAATTGTGGGCTTCCCTATTATATTGGAAGAATTATTGAGAAACAAGATTCTTTAGTTCTTCAAACACCTGCTGATTTTCTTAATAAATTTAATATTGATGTTCGTGTCAATAACGAGGCTATATCTATAGATCGTAAAAATAAAGAAGTTCATGTAAAGAATCTTAGAGATGGAGAAGAATACAAACTTCCTTATGATACGTTGGTTCTTTCCCCAGGAGCAGAGCCAATAAGACCAAATTTTGAGGGAATAGAATCAGTTCCTGTTTTTACTTTAAGAAATATTCCTGATACAATGAAAATTGAGGAATTTATTAGCAATACCAATCCAACATCAGCCGTAGTAATTGGAGGAGGGTATATAGGTTTGGAAATGGCTGAAAACTTGTCTATTAGAGGAATAAGAGTTACAATTGTTGAGCTTTTAGATCAAGTTATACCTACATTTGACAAAGAAATGGCACAATTCATAAATAATGAAATAACACTAAATAGAATTAAACTTGTATTATCTGATGGAGTTAAATCATTCAGTGTTAATTCAGTTGATTGTAATGGAAAATATTGTGTTCAAACGCAAAGTGGTAAAAATATTGATGCGGATTTAATTATTCTCTCAATAGGAGTTAGACCTGAGTCTCACTTAGCAAAAGAAGCAGGTTTAGAACTAAATGAGAGAGGATTCATAGTTGTAAACACAAGCATGCAAACTTCTGACGAGGATATTTATGCAGTTGGTGATGTCATCCAAATAACTAATTTTATTACACATGAGTTAACTACTGCTCCTCTTGCTGGACCTGCAAATAGACAGGGAAGAATTGCAGCTGATAATATAGCTGGAAGAGATGTTAAATATAAGGGAGTTCTAGGGACTGCTGTCTTACAAGTTTTCAATCAAACTGCAGCACAAACAGGTCTCACAGAGAAACAATTAGTTAAAACAGACATAAAATTTGAGAAAATCTATATTCACCCAAAAAATCATGCAGGATACTATCCAGAAGCATTTCCCATTCACATTAAATTATTATATGAATTAGAAACAGGTAAAATCCTTGGTGCTCAAGCTTTTGGTGGAAAAGGCGCAGAGAAAAGAATCGATGTTATTTCAACTGTAATTTACTTTGGTGGAACAGTGTATGATTTGCAAGATCTTGAACTAAGTTATGCTCCACCTTTCGGAAGTGCTAGAGATGCCGTGAATATGGCAGGATTCGTTGCTTCGAATGTACATATGGGTGACTTGAAAATATGGCACTGGCACGATGCAGATAAAATTTCTGAGGAAAACAGTACAATAATCGATGTTCGTAGTCCTGAAGAATTTGAACAAGGTACCATTCCTAGAGCAATTAATATTCCAATAGCTCTACTACGTTCAAGGTTAAATGAGATACCAAAAGATAAACCAGTCTATTTCTGCTGTATGGTAGGTTTCACCGCATATCTAGCTTGCAAAATTCTTCAAGCTTATGGATACGATGCAAGAAATTTAACTGGTGGATATCAAACATACGAATTAGCTTATCTACCAACTGGTGAACATGTCGGAGAACTAAAACCATTCGATCCGCAAAGACATTAATTTTCCTTTCTTTTTATTTTTCTTCTTTTTCATTGAATAAGATTCAGAGTTAGGGGACCTAATTCTTTTAGTTCTTCTACAAACTCTGTTACTATGGAAGCAAACTTATTACCTTCTGAAGCTGATACAAACTCAAATTTTACTCTATTGGGATTAATCCCCATTTGTTCAAGAAATTTCTTTATGAGTTTAACACGTCGATTTGCTTTGTAATTTCCCGATTTGTAGTGACATTCACCAAAGTGACAACCTGAAATTAACACCCCATCAGCACCACTCTTAATAGATTCAAGAATGAATACTGGTTCAACGCGACCTGTGCACATAACACGTATAATTTTGATGTTAGGGGGATATTTTATTCTACTAGTTCCAGCTAAGTCAGCACCAGCATAGCTACACCAATTACACAAAAAACCTATGATATTAGGCTCATAATCTTCCATTCTATTCTTCTCCTTTCGTTTTAAATTACTCTGACTGCCACAGATTTATGCAGCATTTATTTTAATCTCTTTTTTTGTTTCGTTAATAATAATCTGATAAACTTGATTAACTATTTTATCAAATTTGTTCTGTATTGCTAAAGACAGTTCATCACTAAATTCCATAGGATTAACAATTTCTATTCCGATAATTTTAATGTTAGTTGGGATATCGTTATACATTCTTGAACTGAATTCTAAAGCAGTAAAAATATCCATATTGTGATAACCGGATGTATGCGAAGCTAGCGAAAAATCTTCTTTACTAAGATTTACAACTGTTCCTTTAGAGTACTGTCCAGTTTGTATTGAATCTACAAGAATTACTCGATCATATCCTCTGAATAATTCAGCAAGACCTATTCCCGCAATTGAAACATCAGCAAAAATATCTGTTTTATGTAAGGTGGGAAGGTTGTCTCTGATACTTTCCACTACTTTGATACCTATGGCATCATCTCCAACAATCGGATTACCTAATCCTATTATTAGCGTTTTCAAATCTCTTCGTCTCCTAATGCTTGAATCTGTGCAAGGATTTGGTTATCCGTGTAGCCAAGATGATGTATTGCGCCGTTAAGACATGCAGCTGCACATGTTCCACAACCTTTACACAGCGCTTCATTTACATATGCAACCTCAACTTTGTTACCAGTTCTGTCAATTGATATTAGTTCTATCGCTGTATAGGGACAAGATTCAATACAGAGACCACATCCTCTACATAAACTCTCATCAACTTTTGCAACTGTGGCTTCTATTTCTAATTCTTTCTGGGAAAGGATATTACTTACCCTAGATGCAGCACTACTTGCCTGTGCTACAGTGTCTGGGATATCTTTTGGACTCTGACAACATCCTGCTAAGAATATACCATCTGTAAAAGTATCAATGGGTCTTAATTTCGGATGAGCTTCAAGATAATAACCATCTTCACTCAAGTTGATATTCAACAAACGGGATAACTCTTTGGTGTCCTCTCGTGGAATTAAACCAGTTGCAAGAACTACAAGATCTGCGTGAATATCAGGATGACCTTCAGCCTTGACAATTACACCTTCTTCATTTCCTACTACTTGAATTGGATCATCCAATTCTCTCCGTAAATATTCAACATTCTCGTCTTGAACTCTATTGTAAAACTCTTCATATCCTTTACCAAATGCTCTAACATCAGTGTTATACACTGTTATTTTAGCATCGGGGAATTTGTCTCTTACCATATGTGCTTGTTTTGCAGTATACATACAGCACACTCTTGAACAATATTCATGACCATCCTTATCTCTGGAACCTACACACTGAATGAAGACTATTTTCTCAGGTTCTTTACCATTGATTTCTAGATGTCCTTGCGTTGGTCCAGATGCATTTACTAATCTTTCAAACTGTAATCCAGTAATTACGTTCTTAAATTCCTTATAACCGTATTCCGGTTTTTCAGTAGGATCAAAGTTATCAAATCCAGTTGCAACTACTATTGAACCTACTTCCAATTCTATTATTTCATCTTCTTGTTCATGATTTATTGCTTTTGCTTCACATACTTCCACACAGATCTGACACTCACCTAATAGAAAATGTGAACAATTATTTCGATCAATAACTGGAATCTTTGGAACAGCTTGTGGAAATGGTGTATATATCGCAGTTCTTTGAGTCAAACCTTCTTCGAAATCAGAGAAAATTGGTCTCGGTTCTTTTTGACTTAATTCTGTAAGTTCTACTACTCTTGCTCCTGTTGGACAAACTGATGCACATGCACCGCAGACTCTACAGATATCTGAATATTTTCCAAAAGGTGGTTGAATGTCTCTTTTAATTCCTCTATTGATGAAATCAATTGTATGTACACCCATTCTTTCTTGACAAATTCTTACACATAACCCACAGAGAATACAATCTTCATCTTTTTTCTTAAACCTAGTTTCAACAACCCCCAATTCTTTAGCCATTTCCTGGATTTTTTCAGAATCAGGGCATCTTGCTAGCAACAATTCTGCAATAATCTTACGTCCTTGAATAACTCTTTCAGTGTTAGTTTTGACAATAAGATTTTCCATAACAGGGAATTGGCAAGATGTATGATACAAAATCCTGTCATTATGTTCTATTTCAACTACACACAGTCTACAAGAACCATAAGGACTTAGAGCTTTATGATAACAGAGTGTAGGAATGTATATTCCTGCAGATTGAGCTACTTGCAATAATGTTTGTCCTTCTTCAGCTTCTATTTCTTGTCCATCAATTATTACCTTTATCATTAAACTGTACCTCCTGTTGAAATTGAAATTGCATCAAATCTACACGTATCAAAACAAATACCACATTGCACACACAAATCGGGATTAATCTTGTGTGGTTTCTTTGACTCACCCGTAATTGCTTCTTGAGGACAGAGTTTTGCACAAGCTTCACACCCTGTACAATTTTCAGAAACTATTGTGAATTCGATAAGTGCTTTACACACTTTAGCCCTGCATTTTTTCTCCTCAATATGCTCTATATATTCATCTCTGAAATACTTCAATGTTGTAAGTACGGGATTTGGTGCAGTCTTTCCTAAACCACATAGTGAGAAATCTATGATTGTTTGACCTAATTCTTCGAGTAGATTCAGTTCAGACACTAATGCTTTTCCTTCTGTAACTCTTGTTAATATTTCATAATAAGCATCTAATCCTTCTCTACAGGAACTACATGTTCCACATGATTCATCACGTGTAAAATCTATAAAGAATTTAGCAAGGTCAACTATACATGTCTCTTCATCTAATACGATCATTCCACCCGAACCCATTATAGATCCAACTTTTGCCAAACTATCGTAATCTACAGGTAAATCAATATGTTTCTCATGAAGACAACCACCTGAAGGACCACCTGTTTGAATAGCTTTGAATTTTTTGTTTTCAAGTATTCCTCCTCCAATATCATAGATGATTTCTCGGAGAGTAATCCCCATAGGTACTTCAACTAATCCTGTATTTTTTATTTTACCAACTAGAGAGAATACTTTTGTTCCTTTACTGTTCTCAGTACCAAGTGATGAATACCACTCATGCCCTCGAGTAATTATTACTGGTACATTGTTCCATGTTTCAACATTGTTGATGTTTGTTGGTTTATCCCATAAACCAGATTTGGATGGGAAAGGAGGTCTCATTCGAGGATCAACTGGCCTGCCCTCAATTGATGCTATAAGTGCAGTTTCTTCACCACATACAAAAGCACCTGCTCCTTTTACAATACTGATTCTTAAACTAAATCCTGAGTCAAGTATGTTCTCCCCTAAGAAACCATGTTCTTCTGCTTGTATAATTGCTTCTTTCAGTTTCTCTATTGCTAATGGATATTCAGCTCTCACATAGATATAACCTTCACTGGAACCTATTGCATAGGCTCCAATTATCATCCCTTCAATAACAGAATGTGGATCTCCTTCTAAGACACTTCGATTCATATATGCTCCAGGATCACCTTCATCAGCATTACAGATTATATATCTTATATCTGATTCTTCCTTACTACATAGTTCCCACTTCAATCCTGTTGGAAATCCAGCTCCTCCTCTTCCTCTAAGTCCAGATTTCTTTACAATATCAATAACATCTTGAGGTTTGTAATCATTGAGAACTTTAGTAAGAGCACTATATCCACCTTTGACAATATACTCTTCTATGCTATTGGGATCGATGAAACCACAGTTTCTAAGGACGATTTTTCTTTGCTTTGAAAAGAAGGGATATTTTTCATAATGAACAATATCTTCTAATTCATCATCGATTCCTAAGTTGAACTTAGTATCAGTGATAATGTTTTCTTCATCTTCAATTTTCCAAAGAATCCAATCTTTCTTTAGGTCTCCTTTAGCTAATGCTTGTATAAGTTCGCTCGTTTTTTTCTCTGTTAAATTACCATAAAATAACTTTGGTTTGCCTGGTTGATAGAAATAGATAAGAGGTTCTATTTGGCAAAATCCAATACATCCAGTTTCAGTAAGAATCCAATCTAGATTAAGATTATCGATTTCGTTTCGAATAGTTTCGTATATTTTTGCTGCTCCAGAAGCTAAACCACATGTAGATTTACTTACAACGATTTTTGGTTTCTTTGGATATAGTCTTTCAACTTCTTTCTTTGCTATATCCTCTAAATTGATAGTATTAATTGCTTTAGTCATATTTATCAATCACCCTTGCAATTTTGTTGGGTTTCATATTCCCAAATGCTTCACCATCTATTGTTATTACAGGTGCTAAACTGCAACAACCTAGACATCTTACAGGTTCCAGAGTAAACCTGTTATCCTCTGTAGTTTCTCCTACATCAATTCGCAATTCCGTTTTTATTCTCTCTAAAATTCTTGGAGCTCCTTTAACGTGACAAGTTGTTCCCATACAAATATTGATGATGTGCCTTCCTCTTGGTTTCAGACTAAAAACATTGTAGAAAGTGGCTATGCGATATACTGTACTTAATGGATATCCTATTTCTTGTGAAACATATTTCATACTTTCTTCAGGAAGGTATTTGAATTCATCATTTATATCCTCCAAAATTGGCATAATAGCTCCTCTTTGACCTAAATATTTACCAATAATCTCATCAAGAATGGCTTTTTCTCCATCTTGAAGGTTAACAGGAATGATAGGAGGATCAGTGTAAGCAGTATATTGAATAGGGCAGTTCTCCCAACAATCTCCACAACCTGTACATAATGATTCATCAACAGACCTAGCTTTTTTAGTTACTTGAACTTTGAAATTGCCAACATAACCTTCTACTTTTGTTACTTCAGAAAATGTTAGTAGTTCAATATTTGGATGACGAGCAACATCAACCATTTTGGGAGTAAGGATGCAAGCTGAACAATCTAAGGTTGGAAAAGTTTTATCAAGTTGAGCCATTCGTCCCCCAATGCTAGGCGATTTCTCAACTAAGTAAGTTTTATAATCCATATTACCAATATCAATAGCTGATTGAATTCCAGCTATTCCTGCACCAATAACCAAAGCTGTGGGTGTTACTCCAACTTTCTTCTTCTGTAAAGGATGCAAAAGTGAGGCTTTAAGAACACCACTTCTTACTAATGAGATAGCTTTCTCAGTTCCCATTTCTTTATCTTTGTGAACCCATGAATTCTGTTCACGAATATTTACCATTTCAAGACAATAAGGATTCATATCTTTGTCTTCAAGAACAGATCTGAAAGTCGGTTCATGCATCCTTGGGGAACATGATGCAACAACTATTCTATCCAATTTATGATTATCAATATCTGATTTAATTAGTGCTTGACCTGGATCTGAGCACATATATTTGTAATATCTGCTAACTATAACATTGGGTAAATCTTTAGCAGTTTCTGCAACTTTTTCAACATCTACAGTTGCTGAAATATTGATCCCACATTCACATACATAAACTCCAATTCTCATCATAATCATCTCCTATTTGGATAAAATACCTCCAATTTGAGCAAGAACTTGTTTATTACTATAGTGTTTCATAGTTATCGCTCCAGTTGGACATGCAGCAGCACATGAACCACAACCCTTGCACAAGACATCATTGATTTTCATTACTTTATCTTCACTTGAAAATTCTAAAGCAGAATAAGCGCACAAACTCTCACAAATACGACATCCACTACACATGTCTTCATCTATTTGTGCTGAAATAGCTTCTACAACGACTTTCCCTTGAGCTAAAGGTGTTGCAGCTCTAACAGCAGCACCGCTGGCTTGTGCAACAGAATCAGGTATGTCTTTTGGACTCTGACAACAACCTGCTATAAATACACCATCAGTAAAAGTATCCAATGGTCGAAGTTTCGGATGAGCCTCTAAAAGAAAACCATCAGAACTCAAACTGATATTGAGTTTTCTAGCTAACTCTTTAGAATCTTTTCGTGGAGTTAAACCAGTTGCAAGAACTACAAGATCTGCATGAATATCAGGATGTCCTTCAGCTTTAACAATTACTCCTTTGTCATTCCCTAGCACCTGAATTGGATCATCCAACATTCTTCTTCTATAATCAATATCCTCAGCTAGTACTCTATTATAAAATTCCTCAAAACCTTTACCAAAAGCTCGAACATCAGTGAAATACACAGATATTTTTGAGTCAGGAATCTTATCCCTTACCATATGTGCTTGTTTTGCAGTGTACATACAGCACACTCTAGAACAATACTCATGACCATCCTTATCTCTTGATCCTACACATTGAATAAAAACAACACTTTTAGGCTCTTGACCATTAATCTCAAGATGACCTTCAGTAGGACCAGCTGCATTAACTATTCTTTCAAATTCCATTGCTGTGATCACAGCTTCATTTTCTTCATAACCATATTTTGGTTCCTTTGATGCGTCAAAATTATCATATCCAGTTGCAACAACAATCGAACCAACATCCAATTCTACTAATTTTTCTTTCTGTTCAAAATCTATTGCATTTTGTTCACAAGCTTCAACACACAATAGTTTATCACCACATTTCCCGAACCTCAGCATATTACAGCGTTCTGGATCTATTGTATATTTCAGAGGAACAGCTTGAGGGAAGGGAATATAAATAGAACTTCTTTTACTTAAATTCTCATCAAATTCATTTGGAATTTTCCCTTTAAGCCTACATGCTTCAGCACACAAACCACATCCCACACATTTTTCAACATCAACATATCGTGGTTTTTGCTTTACAGTAACTTTGAAGTTACCAATATACCCATCTATTTTTTCTATTTCAGAATAGGTTAATAGTTCAATATTGGGATGTCTAGCAGCATCTACCATTTTTGGTGTTAAGATGCAAGCTGAACAATCTAAGGTTGGAAAAGTTTTATCTAATTGAGCCATTCTCCCACCTAAGCTTGGGCTTTGTTCAACAAGATAAACCTGGAACCCATCAGTAGCTATTTCAAGAGCAGTTTGAATTCCTGCAATTCCACCACCAATTACTAATGATTTTGGTATGACACTTACCTCTTTTCGTTCTAGAGGTTCTAAAAATTGAGCTCTTGCTACAGCTCCTGAGATGAGTTGAATTGCTTTCTCAGTTGCTTTCTCAGAATCTGTATGAACCCATGAAACATGTTCTCTGATATTTACCATTTCGAAACAGTATGGATTTATTCCTGTTTCTTCAACAACTGATCTAAATGTTGATTCATGCATCCTTGGTGAACATGAAGCAACAACTACTCTATCAAGGTTGAATTCTCTTATGTCTTTTCTTATTGATTCTTGTCCAGGATCTGAACACGTGTATTTATTATAACGACTTATTATTACATTTGGGAGAGATTTGACTCTCTCTACAACTTGAGGAACATCTACTATGGCGCTTATATTCAAACCACATTCACACACATATACTCCAATTTTCATCATAACACCTCTACATATCTCCTTCTAGACCTTTTAGCTGTTTGTAGGAAAAAACAGGACCATCTTTGCAGACGTAAAGATTACCAATGTTACATCTACCGCAGATTCCTATACCACATTTCATTCTCATCTCTAAAGTTGTGAAGATTTGTTCATCTTTGAAACCAAGATCAATGAGATTTTGAATTACATACTTGATCATTATTGGGGGACCACAGGTAATTGCAATAGTATTTTCCGGAACTGGATTGACTCTTTTCAAATTATCTGGTACAAAACCTACAAAATCCTTCCATCCTTCTTCTTCTACATCAATTGAAAGATGAATATTGATATCATTACGTTTTTCTAATTCAACAAACTCCTCTTTATAACACAAATCTTTGGTCGTTCTAGCTCCATAAATAACATCTAAATTTTTGTATTTATCACGGTTATCTAATGAGTAGTTAATTATTGAACGAAGTGGAGCTTGTCCAATTCCTCCACCTATAAACAAGATGTTTTTGCCTTCCCAACCTTTAACATCAAAATGGTTCCCATAAGGACCTCTAAGTCCTACAGAGTCACCAGCTTCATATTGATGTAAAGCCGTTGTTACTTTACCTAATCTTAACACACTTACTTCTATATACTCATTCTGTGTTGAAGAAGAAGATATAGCAAAGAAACACTCCCCTTTACCAAATAAGCTTACCATTACACATTGACCAGGTATAAATGCAAAATTATTTCTAATCTCTTCATCTTCTAAAACTAATTTAAGTGTCCTAATAGGTCTATCTCCAACAGCTTCCTGTTTAACTTCTGCTATAGTAGCAGTCCAAGGACTATATGGATTCTTACTCACTTTACTATAACCCCCACTTTTTCAATAACATCAATAATGTCGATGTTAACTGGGCAATAATCTATGCATCTCCCACATCCCGTGCATGCGGTTATATCATCATTTTTTGGAAAATAACTAAATTTGTGATATACTCGATTTCTCACTCTACTCATGCGAGCATCTCTGGGATTATGCCCTGAAGCATGAAGTGTGTACTCTGGATACATACAAGAATCCCATACTCGAACTCTTGCCCCTTCCCGCAGAGTTGATTCATCCTGCATATCAAAACAGTGACAAGTTGGACAAAGATAGGTACATATTCCACATCCTATACACTTCAGTGCAGTGTTATACCATAACTCGTGATCAAATATTTTATCAAGTTTAAGAACGATATCATCAAGATTCATCTTTCTTGAAATATTTTTTATAGCATGACGCTCAATATCCTTCTTCGAACTCTCTTCCTTCTTTGAAGAGTTATTGAAAAGGTCTCTCACAGATTCTAATATATTCTTCCCTTTTTCTGTTACAACTTCAACATAGTACTTGTCATTTAAATCTGTAAATAACAAATCAACATTTTCTGTTGAGCCTGGACTATCGTTAAAGGAAGTGCAGAAGCAATTTGAATCTGGTTTGTTACAAGTTAATCCAATTAAAACTGTGTTATTTCGTTTTGAAATATAGAATGGATCTTCAAAATCTCCATTAAACACAGGATCAAGAATAGAAAAACTACGTGCATCACATGGTCTAATTGCAAAAACTACACTTTTTTCTTCTTCAATGTTTGAGAACTTTACTGACCCTTTCCTTCCTGGTTTAAAAGTAAACAATGTTTCTGTTTGTTTAAAGATAATTGATTTTGGTGAAACTCGAGTTAAAAGGTAATCGAAGTTTAGCTCATCATGATTATTGATTTGCTT
>JAUWPI010000060.1 GCA_030611665.1 Candidatus Heimdallarchaeota archaeon
GATTTAACAGAAGAATTTTACCAAACTAACCATACTAATGATGACACCGATGGAGACGGTTTTGTTGATGGTTGGGAAGTTCAAGTAGGGCGTAATCCTCTTATTGATGACGCTCACGAGGATAAAGATGGGGATGGGTTAACCAATTATGAAGAAGCTAAGGTTTATCACACCTCGCTTTTCACTGCAGATACAGACAAAGATGGTCTATTAGATGGATGGGAAGTAGACAATGGTCATGATCCGTTAAAATGGGATAATTGGGTCAAGCTCTTTGGATTATACTTACTCCCTCTGTGGCTAGCTGTTCCTGTTCTTACTTATGTTCTTATCCATAAACATCTTCCCCCAAAATATCAAATATTCAAGAAAAAAACTAAATAATAACTTTCTAATATCACATCTTGCATACATCTTCTTTTATTTACAAAAGAAGAACTTATCAACTCCTTTACAAGGCATTATCTTGATGTCAGAATCTTCAAAAGATAAAGGGTTTACAGAAGAATTCATTCAAAATATAGATGATTTTCTTAATGGTGCAGACAAACTTGCTATTCTTGGAATCGGCAATGAGGATAATGGAGACGATGCAGTAGGATTATATGTATTAATGAGTCTTCAACTAGCAAATCTTCCTGATTGGGTAACAAATTTTTATTGCGAACGTGTGCCTGAACATTTTCTTGGAAAAATAGCCAAACTAGGTCCAAACAGGATATTATTATTAGATGCCGCTGATATGAAAGAGATACCAGGTGCTATCGCAATCTTTTCTAAAGAAGCTATTTCGAAAGGTTTCCACTTGTCAACCCATACACTCTCTGTAACAATGTTAGAAGAATTTCTTAAACCTGACATACCAGATCTGGTAACTCTTTATGTTGGAATCCAACCAAAAAACATGCTTTTTCAAACACCTTTATCAGATGAGTGTACTAATGCAGCAGATGAATTTGCAGATTTACTTATTGAAAGAATTGATTTAGCAGACAATACTCGAAACTAATTGAAACTGCACTCAACAACCTTTTTTATTAGTAATGTTAAGTAAAAGAATTAACATTTTTTGATTATTTCTTTAGCAAATTTTTTCGCGTTTTCTATATCTTTCTCATCTGGATGTTTAGCAACAATTTCTATATATTCAGCCCATTCTTTGTCATCTGTAACAATCTTAGCATTAATGAAGCTTTCAATGGGTTTAGAAGGAATACCCATGCATCGAAAATAACTTTTGTAATCAATATTTTTCTCAGTTTGAAGCTTTTCATAGGTTTTACTACATTTACTCCCCCATTGTTCGAACATTTCTGCATGTCTATCCGAACCTTCAGGAGGATAAGTGGAATGGGTAACAAAACCTGCAAGCTTGAACTTCGGTGACTCAGGTATTGTTTCCACAAATTTCAAAACCGGTGGAGCTAAATCCGCATGATGACAAGCAGAACCAAGGAAAACTAAATCAAAGTTATCCAACGCTTCTACTTTAAGATCTTTGAAATCTTTCAAAGTTGAATCATTATTCTGTGATGCAATTTCGTTGAATAGCTTCTGCAATCATTTTTGTATTGCCTGTTTCAGAGTAATATGTAACTAAAATTTTCATTTTATTCACTTTGTGATTTAAGTATAGCACTAAATTGTTAACTTGTTATTAAATGTTTTATAACGCAAACCGGTATTTTGTACAAGAGAAGAAGTTATTTATTAACATAGATTTTTCGTCAAGTATAAGGAGCTAGAGGAGTTATGTCAGAACCAACACAGAAGTACAGAGATAAAGATGTCGTAAATATACTGATTAAAAAAATTAAAACTTTAGCAGAAAAATCTAGTGAAACAGTTAGAATAATGCATGTTTGTGGAACACATGAACATGATTTAGTAAAAGCAGGATTGAGATCATTATTACCTAAGAACATTGATCTGATTGCTGGCCCTGGTTGCCCTGTCTGTGTGTGTTCTGCTCAAGATATCGATGAAGTTCTTTGGATAGCGGATAATCATAACGTTACTATCGCTACTTTTGGTGATATGATGCGAGTTCCCTCTTCTACTGAATCTTTGTATCAAGCTCAAGGGAGAGGTGTCGATATCAAAATTGTTTATGGTGTTAGTGACGCTATAAAGATGGCAGAAAAAAATCCTGAAACCGAATTTGTCTTCTTCAGTGTTGGTTTTGAAACTACCTCTTGTGTTACTGCTGCTGAAGTGGTAAGAACTAAATTGCCTAATTTCAGTATTTATTCTTCACATAAAATCGTTCCACCCGCTATGGAACTACTTTTGCAAAGAGACGACCTTGAATTTGATGGTTTCCTAGCACCCGGTCATGTTTCCACTATAATTGGAGCTAAACCTTATGAATTTATACCTGAGAAATATGATTTTCCTGTTTCTATTGCTGGCTTTGAACCAGTTGATATTCTTCTTGGAATTTATTCTGTTTTAGACCAGATTATAGATGGAACAGCTAGAGTGGATAATATGTATAAACGATACGTTAAGCATGAGGGCAATATCGCTGCTTTGCGAATTGTTGAGGATGCCTTCATCTTATCTGATGCTCGATGGAGGGGATTGGGAGTTTGGCCGGAAACAGGTCACGAGATAAGCGATAAATATGCACATATAGATGCTAAAAAGAAATTCGATATCCCTGATTTACCCACTGAAGATCTTCGTGACGGTTGTATTTGTAATGAAATCTTGATAGGAAAATCCAAACCTCAAAAGTGTAAACTCTTTAACAAATCTTGTAGACCTGATTATCCTATTGGAGCTTGTATGGTTAGTCACGAAGGTACTTGCAATGTCGCAGCAACCTACGAAGAGATAATTTGGGAAGAATAAATTGCTAGATAAAAAGAGTTAATTAGTCAAAAATATAGTGAGATTTGAGAGCTATGTGTCTTGCAATACCCGCTTTAGTTTGTGAGCTTGTTAATGAAAAAAGAGTGATGGTTGATATTACAGGAGTAAGAAGGGAAGCAGATACATCTCTTTTGGAAGAACCACTAGAGATTGGAGATTATGTCCTTGTACATACTGGTTTTATAATTTCCAAATTAGATCCTGAACAAGCAAAAGAAGATTTGAAGCTTTGGGATGAGATACTAAGCAATCAGTAGAGATTTTTGTTTCTTTCTTTTCAAAAACTTCCGATAAGTTAAATAGATTCACAACTATTATTTATATCATATGAGTTTCAAAGAAAAGGATGCTAATGCTCAAATTTTGAGGAACTTTGTAGATTTTTCTACTAAATCTAATCAGTATTTTACAACTCATTTGTCTAGTACTATTTCAGATACTTTTGATTTAGCTGAATGTTCAGGTGAAGCTATGAACAAAGTGGATGCTTCCAAAGGTGTTCTGCTCCTAAAAAGAAAATTCAAAACACTAAGCAATCTAGATATTTCTTATATCCTCATTTTAGTAGTAAGGGGGTTCAAATTTAGAATTGTAACTGAAAGAGTTTTTCTTTGTGAAGAAAGAGCTATTTTCCCTGATTTTGAATCTTTCCCTCCTATAAAACCCAAACTTTCCGATAATTATGATATTAAGAGCGCTATTCTCAATGCAATATTAGAAGGGTTAGAAAAAGATGAGGAGGAACTGGAACAAGAAATCATCAAATCAATACCAGAGTTATTAGAAAGAGCTTCTGGAGTTCGTTATTCTGGAAGATTTCTTTCGATAAATGAATGGTTACATCAAAAAGAACAAGAAGGTAAATGGATATCTGAAGAAATTTTCCGTTTTGGTGAAAACAACATGACACCATGGATTATGGGGAATATTCTTATTCTACAAGTAAGAGGATGGTATCTACAGGAAATTCCAGAGAGGTTTAAAGGGAGCGATTTTGTCCTCATAAAGAAGTAGTTTATGGTTTGTTCCAACGAGTTTTTTTGTTTAACTAAACTTTTCTTTGTTGAAATATTATTCATCTTGCAAGCATAACCTTTTTTTATTACTTCAAAATGAATTACCTAAACATATTAAGAGGACTTCTTATGAGTAATGAACTCAAAGAACTAGAGGATATATTGAAAATTACATTTTCAAAGGATCAAGTAAAGGAAGTAAGAAAGGTTGAGGAAGGACATTTTGACGTTCTAACAACCCCAGATAAGGCTTATGATCTTATGAAGATTCTTACAGAAGAGGCTGGAATTTATCACCTTTCAACAGTCACTGCTGTTGAAAGAGAAAAAGAATTCAACGTCTTTTATCATATTCAACATAGGATAGAAGAGGAATTCAGGGAAGTACCTATCAATTTTATAGTAACAGGAATAAGCAAAGATAAGCCAAAAACACCAAGTTTTGTAGATTTCTTTGTAGCTGCTGATTATTATGAACGAGAGTGTTATGATTTCTTTGGTATTTATTTCGAGAATCATCCATTCATGCAAAGATTGATACTTCCAGAAAAATGGCCAGATGATGTTAGACCAATGCTAAAAGAATATGGTTGGGAAGAATTAAAAGAGATAACTCTTGGCATTGCAAAACAAATTTCGGAGAATGATTAAAATGGTTGAAGAAACTTTTAGATCAAGATTTAGAACTGAAGTTGATGGTAGCGACGCTCCTCCAGGAGCAGATTATCATATGTTTATTGGACCGCAACACCCATGGTGTGAAGAACCTGCGCATTTTATAATTCATTTAAAAGGTGAAAGGGTTGTTGAAGCTGATATTCGAATTGGATTCAACTTTAGAGGTATGGAAAAAGCTATGGAAGCAAGAACATGGCGTCAAAATACCATGTTGATCCCAAGAGCTTGCGGTATCTGCAGTGCTGTGCATCAAAATATATATGTCAGAGTTGTAGAAAGATTAGCAGGAATTGAGGATCAAATATCCGAAAGAGCTAGATTGATAAGAATGTTCAGTTGTGAAGCTGAAAGAATTCACTCACACATGTTGTGGTATGGAATACTTGCACATGATGCTGGATTTGACACAATGCTACATATATCATGGAGAGACAGAGAAATCATCATGGACATAGTAGAAGATATTAGTGGAAACAGAGTAAATCCTGCACTAATGCTTCCTGGTGGTGTGAAGAGAGACCTTCCAAAGGAGAAAATAGACAGAACAAGACCTAAATTAAATGATTTAATTAAGAAAGTAGAATATCACAAAAAAGTCTTTGTTGAGGAAGCATCAATTCGAAACCGTTTAGAAGACGTTGGAGTCTTAACAAAAAATGATGCAAAGAAAACAACTCCAAATGGTCCAACAGGTAGAGCTTCAGGATTACCTTTTGACATTAGAAAGTCTTATCCATACGAGTTATATGACCAACTAGATTGGAATCTTGTTTACTACACTGAAGGAGATATCTTAGCAACAACTCTTGTAAGACTTGACGAGACACTAGAATCATTACAGATGTGCAATCAGATTTTAGATAAACTTGAAACCGCAGATGGTGAATTGTTAGCAAGAGTAAGACCTAGAATTCCTGCAGGTGAATATTTTGCACGTGCTGAAGCTCCAAGAGGAGAAGATGTTCACTATGGTATCGCAAACGGAACTGATAAGCCTGAAAGGTACAAAATCAGAGCTCCTTCCTTAGGAAATATCGATGCAACTCTAAAAAGAATGGACGGCGAATATATTGCCGATATGCCAGTAATACTACGAAGTTATGACCCATGCTTCTCCTGTACAAACAGAATCATGATAGTTAATGACACTACAGGTGAGAAAATGATCATTGGTCAAGACGAATTTGCACATAAAGCTATCAAAGCTAAGAAGTATAATCGTCCATTTTTCTGAGGTGAAATGAAATGAAGAAAATATTAGTAATGACTGGAGAAGTACTGAAAAATCAAGCTAAAGGACCTGTCACAAAACATGTTCTCAAAAGGTTGGAAGAAAATCCACCTCCTGAAGACATCAGAACTATCCCAGTAATAATTGAAGATAGATGTATCCTTTGTGGAATGTGTGTCAATGTTTGCCCAACTAACTGTTTAGAGATAGAAAAGGACGATAAAGAAAATGGAATGATTTGGATTCTTACACCCCAATGCATGTGGTGTGGCCATTGTCAAACCTATTGTCCTAAAGATGCTATACATATAGACAGAAATCCTGCAACATCAGTTTTATTCTCTTATAATGTACGACAAGATTATGCCATGTTAACTGCAAAAGGTAGCTTCAAAGGCGAAAAAGCTGATAAGAAGATAGAAGAGAAGATTGCAGAAGGTGGTAAAAAGCTTGAAGAACTTGAGAAGTTTAGGAGTGGAAACTAATGGGTTGGTTAAAGAAATTCGGAGTTAATTGTGCTGTAAAATCACCTTGGATAATTCACATGAATGCTGGTGGATGTAACGGTTGTGATATCGAAATTGTCGATGCTTTGACACCAAGACATGACCTTGAACAATATGGTATAGTCTTAAGAGGTACCCCACGCCAAGCAGATGTTTTAGTTATAACTGGTGGTGTAACACTGCAAATTGCTGAAAGAGTTAAGCGTATTTATGAACAAATGCCCTTACCGAAATTTGTTGTAGCCGTTGGTAATTGTAGTACTTCAGGTGGAGTATTCCAAGAATGCCCATGGGTTCTAGGTGGTTTGGATTATGTCATACCTGTAGATGCCTATGTGTATGGATGTCCTCCCAGACCAGAAAATATTGTAGCAGCTATTGCAACACTTTTAGGCAAACTTAAAGAGGATTTAATTGGTATAGAGAAAAAGGAAATTGAAGTTGAACAAGAGTAAAAACTTCATAACTCTCTTTTTTTATTTTAGTTTATTTTTGTTTTTAGTGTCTCGATTTTAGATTCTTTTTTATTGTTACTGAGAAAGTTGTAAAAGAAGTTGATGTAAAAAACTGCAGATAGAATTAAGATTGCGGTTGCAATGAATATCGGTTCTATAACCGCACTTACTTCTTTTGTGAGAAGAATAGGGGAGAAAGTTAGTGTAGATGCTGAACGCGATAATGAAACATAGAACCCTAGAGCACCTAAAGCCATTCCTCTTTGATTTGGTTTGGACTCTATGGTTGTCCCTGTATTTAAGCCGATATAACTTGTTAAACTACTTGCGCTGAATAGAATATAGACAACTATCAACCAAGGCAGAGTATCCATAATAACCATAAAAACAAGCATAGTTGATGAAAATATCAAGGTGACAAAAATGGGAACTTTGTAGCTAAATTTGTCAACTACTTTCCCGAAAAACGGTTTGAAAAAAATCAAAATACAGGCACTGATCCAGAATATAGTACTTACCGTGTCGTCAGGAAAACCCTTAGAAACTATCAAAAATGGGAAAAATGCAGTGATTATATATTCCAAGAATGCAACACACAATTGCAGAAGATAAATGAAGCGCAGTTTTTTCTCTTTTGATATTTTAGCTAAATTTCTAAACATTTCAGTAAAAGCTTTCCCAAGAGCTTTTATCTTAGAACCTGTTTCCAATCTATCTTCTTTTTGTAGCACTTCTGGTAGAAAAAATGACATGAATATAACACCTATAAATGAGATTCCAGCACCCCAACCGAATAAAACTTGGAGTTTTAAGTTTAAAGTTTTAAGCAAAAGCACTGCCAGTAAAGAACCTAATATTGTACCTAGATCAGTTCCTTGAAATACTCTACCTTGAAGTTGCCCAATATTTTCCTTCTCTATATCACCTATATATGCGAAAAGAACAGGCCAGAAACAAGACATACCAATTGCAAGGAATGTGATTGCTACCAATACAATAATCCAATGATAGGCTAAAGACATGAAAAAAAGACTGACTGTATAACAGCTTATTCCTGCTATTAGCAAGGGTTTACGACCCACCATTTGGGAGAATTGTCCAAGCGGTACTCTCAAGAAAATCTGATAGATATTTCGAAAAGCTAGAATCAGAGCAATTAACCAAGCTGCAGTTTGTATATCTTCTAAATGAAGACCTACATACGACATGAATACAACTAGGGGAAAACTTCCAATGGTTCCAAGTATAACTAAGGACAAACGTTGACGGTCATTCAAGTAAAGAACATTCACTAAATATTTCTTAACTTTCAAGAAAAACTTTTCATCTTGTTCCAGTTGTTTCAGTCCCCTTCTTGTTTTGAATTTAAATTCGCAATATAAAAGTAATACATACTGCGTAGCACAGTTTTTTGAAGAAGAAAAAAGCGCCTTTCCTTTTCCGTAATTTTAAAATAGACCCATGCCTTATTTTAATTAGTGTAACTTATGTATAATCAACCTCAATCAGCTGTTCCACCCGACAAGATTATTCAACAAATGATAGTTCAAGCAATTCAAGCTTTTTACATTCAAGATTACGATACTGGTCTGTATTTCTTAAATCAAATCAAAACGAATCTACCTCGATATCTGTATCAAATTAGTCCTGCTAATAAGACACTATGTAAAGAAATTGTAAAATTACTACAAGATGGAAGCCTAGTACCAGATCGAACTTCACAGACAGATCAAGAAGTTGCAGCAACATCTCACCCAGGTTTATCAGGCATTACATCAGGACATGATCAACAAAGTGAAAATTCAGAGAATCCTGAACCAGTTCAAGAGCCAACATTTACTCAATCTGCTGAACCAGAAGCACAACCTCAATCTGCTGAACCAGAAGCACAGACTCAACCTTCTTCATCTCCTGAAGAAACAGCTCCATCTTTTCAACCAATCGAAGAGGATGAAGCTCCAAGAGGAACCGTTCCAACAGAATTCATATCTGAACTTTCTTCTGCCGTTGCTACTGTCAGGAATAAGAAGAAGAAAAAAGTAACTGAAAAACTTACGGGATCAATGGAAGAATTAGAGGATTTTGATTTCTAATATTTTGCTATACAGTTTAATCGTCTAATCTGTCTGGAATCAATCTCCAATCTCTTTTTATTAGTAAGTCTACTGATTGTCCAATTTGTTTAATGGTCGTTTTTAATCTATCTTTTAGAACTTCTTGAGCAATTGAAGAATAAATGTGCCTCATTCCTCCATTTGGAAGCATTTCAATTTCCTTTGTAAATAATGCTTGTCCAATAAGCCTTTGAACTAGCCTAACAGCGGTTGAACGATCTCTTTCCACGAAATCTGCTATTTCCTTTATTGTTCTTTTTTGTTTTAATGCATAAAAATAGATTTTCACATGTAAAGGTTTTAAACCAAATAAACATTCGAAAATGTCACATCTCCCACCTTCATTTATGACATCTGGAAGGTTAATCAAACAGCGATGCATCTTGAGAGTGTGTAAGAAACATGCACATAATAAGTGTTGTGCTTCTACGAATTTGTAATATGGAACAGTTTAAAAGTCAGTGTGCGTCAACCATACACAGTGAAGGTGCTTGAAATGGATGAAGAACTAGAACGCATAAAAAGAGATAAAATGGCACGATTAATGAATGAAGATATACCAACGGTAGGAAACTTTCCACACGGAGGAATAACAGAGTTGAATGACCACTCCTTTGGAGAATTTGTAAAGCAAGAGGGTATAGTTGTAATAGATTGCTGGGCTGTATGGTGTGGTCCTTGTAGAACTATGGAACCAGTTATGGAACAATTAGCACAAGAATATGCTGGTAAGGTTACGATTGGAAAATTAAACATAGATCAAAACCCACAATCAGCTATGCGATATGGAATTTCGTCTATTCCTAATTTTCTAGTATTTCAAAATGGAAAGTACTTAGGAAATATTGTGGGAGCAGTTGGAAAGAAACCATTTCAAAAACTTTTCAAAAAGATACTTTCAGGAGAACTTGATAAGAGAGAAGGATACTCTTAATCCGACTCATCTTCGCTCAAATCAATAAGAGTGGCATATACGATTTTTTCATCTTCGTTTAAGTTCATGATTCTTACTCCCTTTGTGTTTCTACTTATTTCCCGTATTGATTCAATTCTTGTTCGGATACTAATACCTTCGCTGTTGATTATTGAAACACTTTCTTTTCGAGTAGGTTTCTTTGGAACAATTAGTACGGCAGAAACGTTTCCATTTCGTTCATCCGTCTTAATATCAATTACTCCTCTTGCACCTCTGTGAGTAAATCTATATTCATCACAAGCTGTGCGTTTACCGTAACCATTTTCTGTAATTGTGAGTATGGAGGATTCATGTAATTCATTATCACAAATCCCAGCTCCACAGATAATTACATCATTTTCGTTCTTGAACCGCATTCCAGTTACACCATGAGCAGTACGTCCCATAGGTCGTACTTCTTTTTCGTGGAAATGAGCTGTTAGTCCCAATTGTGTGGCTAGGTAAATGTGGTCGTCTCCAGAAGAGATGAATGTATCCACAACTTGATCCCCTTCTTCAATAGAAATACCAATAATCCCAGTTTTTCGGACATTTGAAAATGCGGATAAAACAGTTTTCTTTACTTTACCCTTTGCAGTAACAAAGAAGATAAAGAGACCTTTATCAAAAGAATCCCTATTTACAGGCACTATTTTAACAACGGAAGAATCAACAGGTAAGATGGTTTTCCATGCACTTCCCCTTGCATTTCTTCTTTTAGCCTCAGGTATCTCAAATGCAGGTAGTGAATGTATTTTTCCTTGCTCTGTAACCAAGAGGAGTGTATCCTTGTTGAGACACACAACCATATCATATAGGGAATCGTTATCTCTAAAAGTCACGGCTGTTAATCCTTTGCCTCCTCTTCTCTGGGTTCTGAATTTATCTATCTCAATCGACCTAACATATCCTAAAGTGGAAGTTGTTATCAAAAGATGTCTATCATGAAGCATATCATAAATATCAGCATCTAAAGGAATATCAGCTTCATCTTTAATCTCTGTTCTTCGCTCATCTCCAAACTTATCTTTTATTTCTAAAAGTTCTTGCTTAATTATTTGCATTCGTTTTTCTTTATTAGCTAAAAGATCTCTGTATTCTTTGATTTGCTTTTCTAGAGTTTCCTTTTCCGTTACTATGGCTTCAACTTCCATTCTAGCTAGACGAGCTAATTGCATAGCAAGAATTGCTTTTGCTTGTGCTTCATTCAATTTAAAACGCTTCATCAGCTTCTCTTGAGCATCTGTTCTATTTTCCGACTTTTTGATTAATTCAATGACTTCATCTATATTTTGAAGAGCAATGTACAAACCTTCAAGAATGTTCGATCGCATCAAAGCTTTACTAAGATTGTGGTCAATCGTTTTACGAACCACATATTCTCGATGTTCTAGAAAAGTGGTAAGTGCTCGTTTGAGATTAAGCAGTAAAGGTCTTCCTCTTGCAAAAGCCATATTCTTGGCATGTAAAACTCTTTGGAGTTGTGTGTTTTTGAAAAGCAGACCAATAATCACTCTAACTCCTTTTTCATGCGAATACTCTTCATGCACGTCAATTTCTATTCTAATCTTATTTTTTGATAAATCTCGAGCATCAGTTATACCTCGAACCTTTTTACTGTTGATTAGATCATGAAGTTCTTCCATCAAAGTACTCTTGTTTGTTAGATAAGGTAATTCATGAACAATTATTGTTGCATGTTCCCTAGAATCAGTTGGCTCTTTCACCTCAATTTTGGAGCGAATGACAACAGGTGCTTTGCCGGTGCTATTGTATAATGGCATAACTCTACCATTGACAATTACGCCACCTGTTGGAAAATCAGGACCTTTAACAATTTCTGATAGTTCTTCTACAGGTGTTTCTGGATCAACGATTAGCTGTATTGTCGCAGCACAGATTTCAGATAAATTGTGAGGTAGGATTGTAGAACTAAGACCAACAGCTATACCAGAAGTACCGTTTACAAGTAATAGAGGAAATTTAACCGGTAAAACCGTAGGTTCCATTTCTTCTCCGTCAAAATTTTCTTGGAATTTTACTATTTCAGGTATAACATCTTGCAATAGCTCTGCAGAAATCTTTGCTAATCTAGCCTCAGTGTACCGCATCGCAGCAGCTGGGAAGCCATCTATAGAACCAAAGTTTCCTTGTCCATGCACGACTGGATACCTTAGAGAGAATGGTTGTGCTAGTCTCACAAGAGCTTCATAAACACCTCCAGCATGAGGATGATATTTTCCTGTAACTTCTCCAACAATACGAGCACACTTCTTATGTGGGCTTGAAAATGTCAACCTCATCTGATGCATGGCCCACAGAATCCTTCTGTGAACAGGTTTCAAACCGTCTCTAGCATCAGGAATAGCTCTTTCACTTATTACATAGTGTGCATATTCAGTATAAGCGTCTTCCAATGTTTTTGATAAAGAGGCACGATGAATTGTTTCTTGACTTTCATTACTTGTCATCATTATCAGTCCTTTATTACAACTCCAAATCCTCCGGAGTTTCATCTCCGGATATTTCAATATCAATAATCTCGTCCATTGCCTGTGCTGTTTCTTCTGGATCTATAGGATCAACATCATATTCACTCCGATATTCTGAAGCATCAACGTTGAACACATCTTCCATGATGAATCTCTTCCTAAAGGTAACATCAGATCCCATGAGTTGTTCAAAACGCAAATCGGCTAAAGAAAGATCATCAATTTTCAGCTGTATCAAATAGCGACTATTGACTTTCATTGAAGTAACTTCTAATTGATCAGCATTCATCTCTCCCAGACCTTTGTATCTTTGAACTTTAATATTTGCAGGATCTATTCCAGATTCAACTAGTTTTTCAACTAAAGATTCCTTTTCTTTTTCAGCGTATTTGTATTCAAAACTTCCGCTTTCTAGAAGATCTGACTTCCCACGAGATAAATACACACGGAAAAGTGGAGGTTTTGCGACGTAAATTTTCCCCACTTCTATCAATTCTCGCATATATCGATAGAAAAAGGTTAGCAATAAGGTCATAATATGAGATCCATCAACGTCTGCATCAGTGAGAATGATTATTTTACCATATCTACAAGCTTCTAAATCAAAATCATCACCAATTCCAGTTCCAATAGCCATAATCATGCTTTGAATTTCCTTGTTGTTCAATGCTTTAACCATTCGTGATTTGAAAACATTCAACACTTTACCCTTAAGGAACAAAATCTCCTGGAACTGACTATCTCTAGCTTTTACAGCTGTGCCACCAGCTGACTGTCCTTCTACTAAAAACAATTCTCTTTTTAAAGGATCTTTTTCTCTACTTTCTACTAGTCGACCTGGAAGACCAACTCGCTTACCTTTCATTCTAACAAGTTCTCTTGCTTTCCTTGCAGCAAATCTTGCTCTCTTAGCATCCATTGCTTTATCAATAATATTCCTTGCCGATTTTGTATTAATTTCCAAATATTCTTTGAACTTATCAATCATCACTCTTTGGACAATGCCATCTACATCACTATTGCCCAATTTGGTTTTTGTTTGTCCTTCAAATTGAGGATCAGGATGTTTTATACTGATTATGGCAATTAACCCTTCTCGCACATCTTCTCCTCGCAAATTATCCTCTTTTGCAGTAAGTATGTTACGAGACCTTCCATAATCATTAATTGCTCTTGTTAGTCCTGATTTAAAACCAGAAATATGTGTCCCGCCCTCTGAAGTATATATCCCATTAACAAAACCCATAATTATTTCATTATATCCTTCAGTATAGAGAATACTTAGTTCAGTAATTACACCGTTTAGCTCTCTCTCAACATGAAATACCTCTTCGAGTTCACCAAATAAACTTTTTTTACCTTTTGCTAAATCCCAAACAAACTGTTTAATCCCCCCTTCAAAAAGAAATTCTTGTTTCTTTGGTGGATCAGTTCGTTCATCTGTTAGCGAAAATCTCAAGTTGCGATTAAGATAAGCCATTTCTTTGATTCTTCTAAGAATAATCTCATATGTGAATTCTGTAACTGGAAAAATTTCAGGATCAGGATTAAAGTAAATATAAGTCCCATGAGCAGTCATACTATGATTTTCTCTTGTAACTACAGCGGTAGATGGTTTACCTTTACTATATTCTTGGATATGTTCTTTGTTATCTTTATAGACCTTAACCACCAATTTTTCAGATAGTGCGCTAACGCATGATAAACCTACTCCATGTAAACCCCCAGACACTTTGTAAGCTTGTTTGTCAAACTTCCCTCCAGAGTGTAATTTTGTAAATATAACTTCAAGTGTATTCAGATTAAGACGACGATGTTTCCCCACGGGAATGCCTCTGCCATCATCAATAACTGAAATTCCGCCTTCGCGATGGATAACAATTTGAATGTTGTCGCACGACCCCGCCATATATTCATCAACGGAATTGTCAACAACTTCCCAAACTAGATGATGTAACCCTTCCTCACCTGTTGTACCGATGTACATTGCAGGTCTTTTTCTAATACCTTCAGTTCCTTCTAGAACCTTAATTGTGTCAACATCATAACTATCTTTTTTCGTTGAATTTTGCCTCGTTTTTTCATCCATAGTTATCACTAATCGCCTTTATATTTTGTTTCCAAAAATTGGAATCAGTTTTTTGCCATTTAACGCTTTTAGTCGGATGTTTTCCCCTAAATATACGCTATTAAAAATGAGAGTTTATCATATAAAAAGAAATTGGTATATCAGATAGTTTTAAGCGTAAGAGAGCGTGAAATAAGACGTTATTTCGTTTAAATTTATCATTGTCTAGTCAAAGGTGAAAAAAAGAGGAATTATGGGGTGATTTTTGTCTCTGATTGTCCTTGAATTGCAGCAATTGTATTTTCTGAATTTGTAATAATTGTAACCCCTTGTATTTCCTGTAAAAAACTGATTCCTGCATCCATTTTTGGATCCATGCTTCCCTTAATGAAATGCCCATCAGTATGGTATTGCATTGCTAAGGCTAAAACCAATTTCGTCTATAGGTTCTTGATTATCAGCATCATTCTTTTCTTAATGTCTCTCATGGAAGATTAGAGAAAAGAATTAGAAAATAATTAGGTTTCAATAACTGCTGATGAAACTTCTTGGATTTCTCCATGAAGAGCATTTTGAGAATTTCCTGTTATCCTTACAGATACTCTTTCACCTAAGTTTCCTCGTGAAAGAATCACAGGCCTATAAAAGATATTACGTCCAAATTTCTGTCCAGAATGTGTATCGTTAAGAATGAGAACATCACCGTTCCAATCATGCCATTCCTTGTTTTTCTCTAATTGAATTTCCCTTACTTTTTCTGAAAGATATTTACTTCTCTTCTTCTTTATATCAGACGGTATTTTATTTTCGAATTTCGATGAAGCAGCGAAAGGTCTGTCACCATATTTTGACACATTAACAATATCAAACCTGTTTTTCTCAAGTAGCTTAACAGTTAAATCAAAATCGTAATTAGTTTCACCAGGAAATCCTACAATTATATCTGTTGAAAGAGTTATTTGAGGAAGCCGATTTCTAATTTTCTTGATAAGATTGTTGAAAGTCTCAATGTCATATTGACGTTTCATCACACAAAGCACTTTATCCGATCCACTTTGTACTGGGATATGTAAGAAACGATATATCCGTTCATCTTTTTCCATTATATCTAACAAGTCGTCGATAATTTCTAATAAGAACTTGGGATTCATCATACCTATTCTTATTTGATAATCTCCCTCTGTTTCTAGAATATTAGCTAAGAGTTCAGGTAACTGAGCACCATTGTCCCTACCAAAAACGGATGTATCTTGAGCGGTCAGGTAAATTTCCTTTGCGCCCATTTCTAAGGCCCAATTAACATGATCGACCACCATCTGTACTGGGTAACTTGTTAACCATCCTCTTGCATATTTCACAGCACAGTAAGTGCAACTTCCCAAACATCCTTGAGCAATTGGAACAACTACTGTTAAGGGTTGAGTAGGAAGGAAGGCTGGATTTTCAGGCAACCTTGCAAGTTTATATGTTTCACCATTAAATAATTGTAAAGGGACATATTTCAATATTGATTTGCCTAAATTTGGTGGAGTCAAGATAGCATCAGGACATGCTTTTTTGATTCTGTCTGGGTTTATTTTAGGCAAGCATCCTGTAACAATTACATCAGCATCAGTCATACTACATTGGTAGATGAAGTGAATGACTTTATCTTCAGTAGGTGTCTTAACTGCACAAGAATTGATAATAATAACATCAGCATCATATCGATCGTCAACTTCTACGCCGTTAGACTTTAGAAGAATCTGTCGTATATTCTCGCCCTCCCCTTGGTTTTGTGTGCAGCCAAAGTTTCTCAAATAGAAACGGAATGTCAAGGATGAACCCATTAAGAAAGAGGTATCACTTTGCTTAAAA
>JAUWPI010000167.1 GCA_030611665.1 Candidatus Heimdallarchaeota archaeon
ATTACGTTGAAGTAAATATTACACCCAATCTTACTGCAGAAAGTATACCAATAAAAACCGTGGAAAAAGGTGTTCCTGAAACAATTCTCAAAGATGTTTTCATTGTGCCTTATAATGATTTGAAAGCTGTTGAAAAAATAATGAAGAAGAATCATAAGAAAATAGCGGCTATGATTCTTGAACCTATACTGGGATCAGGTGGGGGTGCAATTGCTACAAAAGAGTATTTGCAAGGATTACGTAAACTGACAAAAAAATATGACATACTACTCATTTTCGATGAAGTTATTACTTTCCGTATCTCTACAGGTGGTATTCAGAAATATTACGGTGTAACTCCTGATTTAACAGCTCTTGGAAAGACCATTGGTGGGGGATTACCTGTAGGAGCTTTTGGCGGAAAACATGAAATAATCGACCAGTTTAATCCAACGAAGAAGGAATTTATTACTCATTCTGGAACATTTAGTGGAAACGCGATGACTATGGTAGCTGGAAAAGCAGCCATGAAATTGTACGATGAAGCTGAAGTTGAAAGAATGACAAAACTAGGTGATCGGTTAAAAGAGGGTCTACGAAAAGTATTGGATGAGCTAGAAATCAAAGGTCAAGTTAGTGGTTTACAATCTCTTGTATATGTATATCTGTTTAATGAGCCAGTAGTAAATGGACGACAAACTGTTTTCAAGCTTATACCGACTCTAAATTTTTCAAAATACTTGACGCTTGCACTAGCAATAAATGGAATTTATGCAGTATCTAGGGGAATAACAGCTTTTATTTTATCAACTCCAATGAATGAGAAAGTTGTTGATGAAATAGTTTCCCGATACAAGAAAGCAATGTTAATGGTGCTACCATTGTATAATCAAAGTAAGGTGTACGAAGGATTCGCGTCTATCATTTTTGCCATGCTTAAATCTTTGAACACCAATCCTGAGTTTCTTAAAAAATGTAAAGACGATAACTACTCTTTGCTTCTAGTGGCTAAAGAAGACCCTAAGGCTATTAAACTAAAAATAAGAAACGGCCTTATAGATTTTGAGCAAATTGAAAATTCCAAGAAAAATATCAAACAAGCTAAAAAGTTATGTAATGGGGCAATAATAACAACTACAGCCACCTTTATTGGATTTGGTTCGGGAAAAGTTAATCCAATTAAAGCTATACTAACTGGAAAGCTGAAGATAAAGGGATTAAAATACATTCAAATGTTTACAAAATATTTCAAACTGCTTTGATAAACATTTTTTCTTTTTGTCAAAAAACACACTATAATTTATTTATGAATACATTTCTTCTATATTTATTATGGTTAGTTTGTGTGCTAAATTCTTTGTTGGAATAATGAGACTGATGAAGATGAAAAATCATGGTACTCTTGATGTGGAAAAAGCTCGAAAGGATCTTGAAGGGCAAGTTTTTCTTTTTAAAACTCCTAGAAATGTTAAAGTTGAACCAATTTCCATTGAGGGAATACTTGCAGAATGGTTATTACCAAAAGGATGTAATATTGATCGTGTTATAATCTATCTTCATGGGGGATCTTATCATGCTGGTTCATTGAGAACACATCGAGGACTAGCAGCACGTATCGGTATTAATTCAAACTCCTCAGTTTTATCTGTAGACTATAGTCTTGCTCCTGAAAACCCTTTTCCTGCCGCAATAAAAGATGTGGTTACAGTATACAAATGGTTGCTTGAAGCTCAAGGATTTGCTCCAAAAAAAATAATTATATCTGGAGATTCAGCTGGAGGTGGATTGACGTTAGCTTCTTTGTTAAAGCTTAGGGAAGAAAACTTATCCTTACCTGCTGCTGGTATATGCCTTTCTCCTGTGACTGATTTTGCTATTACAGGCGAGTCTATCAAGACAAAAGCCAAAGAGGAAATCATGCTTACAGAAAATGAAATAAAACAATCAGTTGAGATATATGCAAAGGGTCAAAGTGTAAAACACCCTTTGATTTCTCCTTTGTACGCAGATTTGCCAGGTTTACCTCCTTTGCTGATTCAAACGGGAACAGCAGAGATTCTCCTTGATGATTCAACTCGTTTTGCTCAAAAAGCAATAGAACAAGGTGTAACTGTGGATTTGGATTTGTGGGACAACATGTTTCATGTTTTTCAGATATTCGGTAAACTAATACCAGAAAGTAAAAAAGCTTTAAAGAAGATTGGAGATTTTGCTAAATCCAATTTCTCTTGATTAGCCCTTCTTATTTTAATATGCCAACTCTTACATTTTCAAATCGAGTAGGAGCAATTCCATGACCAACATAAGCTGCTTGACCTGGTTCTCCTTTACCACAATTTGGTGTTCCAAAAATTTTCCAGTGATTCTTTTTGCAAATTCCACTTACACTTCCCCAAAATTCAGGTGTAATCCCTTCATAAGTAGGGTTTTTGATCATTTTAATCATCTCACCATTTTCAATTTTCCAACCTATTTCTGTACCAAATTGGAAATTCATGCGTATGTCATCAATGCTCCAGCTTCTATTTGTTTCTAGGAAATATCCTTCTTTTGTATCCTGGATTAATTCATCAAACTCCCAATCTCCAGGTTCAAGATTAACATTAGTCATCCTTACAATTGGTATTTTATCATATCCCATAGAACGTGCAGCTCCAGAACTTCTTTCTAATCCAATGGCTTTGGCTGTTTCTCTTGAAGACATGAATCCAGTAAATATGCCTTTATCCACAAGAATATTTTTCTGTGCTTTTACTCCTTCGTGATCATAATAGAATGTACCCAAACCACCTGCTACTGTTGCATCAGCAACCATCGTAACTAACTCGTTCCCATACTTGAAATCTTTATTCAATAGATCTGGTGTAAGAAAACTAGTTCCTGCATAAGCTGCTTCATAGCCTATTGCTCTATCTAATTCTGTTGGATGCCCACAACTTTCATGTACTTGAAGGGCAAGTTGTGAGTGACCAAGAATAATTGTTGCTTTCCCACTTGGCATCTTTTCTGCTTTTAGTAATTTCATTGCCTCATGAGCAGTTTGTTCTGATACATCTACAAGGTTAAGACTTTCAAAATACTCATGACCTTGAGTGTGGAAATCACCTCTGAAGCTGGCAGGTAAACTCCTTGTTTGTACTTCTCCTCCTTCAACGGCTGTAGCTGCAACTCCTCCACCACAGAATACAATTGTTTGATCTATTTTTGTTCCTTCAGTTGTATAGAGAACCATACGATCCTTTCTGCTTACGTAGTGACTAGTTGCAACCTTTATTCTTTCTGATACTTCCCTAATACGTTTTACACTCTCTTGAAGCACTTCCATTTTCTCGCTTAATTCAACTTTGAACGGGTCTTTCTTCATCTGAGTTTTCACAGTATCTTCATAAATGGGCTCATCTGCTAATTCAATATCAAATTTTTTAACTAAAGAAGAGGCTTTAGCTATCCTTACAGATTTTTCAACTAATTCAGTTACTTTGTCTCTAGTTAACTCATTTGTACTTGCAAAACCCCAGCTTTTGTTTACAAGACATCTTATTCCAATACCAACTTTGTCCAATCTACTAATTCGATCCAGAGTTTCATTTTTGTAAGAAATTTCTTCCATCTGAGTATTCATGAATTTAACATCTGCATATTCAACATTGTTCTTTTCACAACATTTTATTCCATATGCAACAAGATCAGCAACATTCTCAGTTTTGTCGCGCATGATTTCAGATTTTAATACTTGTTAAAAACCTTTTTCCAAAAAAATTGTATTTGTTTTAAAAGCAAAATAATTTCTCTATTTTCTTGTTAATTGAAACTCTTAAGGACATCACTCAGTTCTTCAACCTCACTTATTCCTCTTTTTCTATTGAATAATCCCTTTATTGAAATTGCGTTACCGATGTCAAAATCTTCAGTTTCAGCAATTTTAGCTAATCCTTCTTTAGCACCTTGTATTTTATCCAAATAGTACGATTCTTTGATTAGTTCATAGATCGGCATTATTGTAGCTTCTATAATCTCTAAAGAAGTTCTAAAAGTTTTTAGAATTAGGGTTGGTTTTGTATAAAGAATATTAAAAACAACTTTTTCTTCCATTGTACCAAAGATTCTTGCTAAACAAGTAATTTCTCTTTCCAATTTTGATATTTCGCTACTTTCATAGGATGCTTTTTTCTTTTGCAAGATGTTGTTCAGTGCTTTTATACCCTCGTAGAATGATGTTTCGTCTATCGAATATGTCTTGTGTTTAACTGCAGTGAACTTACCAAGGTTTTGTATAACTTTTGAATAATACGATTCCTTGATTAACCCTTCAACTTCATTGTAGAAATGAATGATTTTGTTTACAGTTTCTATGTTTTCACTGTGCTTTTCTGAAAGAAAGGTGATATTCTCATCAATTTGGTTTACATTAATAGATAATTGGTCAAATTCAAAAGGAGACAATTCTCCATCTTCAAGTATATTGTCAATTTCCCAACCACTATCTAGACATTTGAACAAAGAAGATTCTAGATCCAATAATGTTTCTGATTCTGTTTTTGAAAAACCATAATTTTCATTTCGAAAGCTCTTAGCTATATTGCTGATATCTTCAATATCCTCTAAACATTCCTCTGAATCTTGATTTAATGAGCTCTCATCAGTCATTTTAGGCACGTATCTTTAGTGAATTTATGCCATCTTTTCCTTTAAAACCTTTGCAAATGCTTTGATAAGAAGAAAAATAGACATTCTCTTAAATAGAGAAACTCTCTAAAATAGATTCAAGAATCAAGTTAGCAAATGTTATGACTTTTTCTTTCTCAGTATATTCGTCAGTAACATGAAGTTGATCAAAATTACCCGGTCCTATTATTGTAAAAGGTGTGTCATAACCAGGAACTAACATAGCACCATCTGTTCCATAGTTCACCCCTATGAAATCATCTTCACTTTGCTTAACCTTCTTAGCTATTATTTTGAAGAATTCGGGACGAACTTTGAGTTCAATTGCTTGTATTTCATGCATAATTTCCGTACTTACTTTTGCATCTACTTTTTCATTTACAGATTTTACAATTTCTTCGATTTTCTCTTTTATTTGTCCCCTTAACTCATCAGCAACAACTCTGTAATCACATTTGAACTCACAATATTCCGGAACTACATTGATTAATGTGCCGCCCTCAATTTTTCCAATATTAAGGGTTGACTTTCCAAGTATTTTATGTTCGAAGTCAGGAACAGCTGTTTTCATTAACGGTATGATTTTAGCAGCTGTATCAATTGCATTAATACCTAAATGAGGTGTTGAACCATGAGCAGATTTGCCCTCAACTTTAACTTTAATCCATAACGTGCCTTTTTCCGCTATTGCTACTTTTAGTTCCGTAGGTTCTCCTATTAAAACAAAATCACAATTTTCCATTATCCCTGATTCTTCAGCAACAACTGCTCCATCCATGCCAATTTCTTCATCAGATGTTCCTAGAAACACTATTTTTTTGCTTATTTTCACATTATTTTCTTTCAGATATTTCATAATTGCAATAAAAGCAGCTACGGCACCCTTCATGTCTGTTGATCCGCGTCCATATATCTTACCATCATCTTCTATGGAACCAAAAGGAGGAAATTTCCACTTAGTTTCATCACCTGTTGGAACTGTATCGAGGTGTCCTGTAAGAATTATACTTCTTTTTTCATCCCCATATCTTGCAATTAAATTTGCCTTTCCTTCTGAATATTCTTGTATTTCGCTGGGGATACCACACTTTTCTAATTCTTTTGCTAGGTATTTAACAGCGTCAATAGTTAATCCGGGTGGATTCTCTGTCTTTATTTTGATTAACTCCTTTAAGATAGGTATGACATCGTTTTCTGTAATCAACATTTTATTCTCAACTTTCTTTTTCCTACTCTCTTTTTAACTGTTCACTTTTTTATTAGAAATAAA
>JAUWPI010000118.1 GCA_030611665.1 Candidatus Heimdallarchaeota archaeon
ATGAAAGAAAATATGATACTAATAGAAAAATGTCATCTGTGTGGATATGTGACAGATAGGCATCTAATTCATACTGGGGATGATAAAATATACTGTGTATCACACTATTTATTACACGTATTAAACGATGAAATTACACCCACCACATCAGCAAAAAATCCCAAAACATGTCCTTGAATATATAGAATATAGCTACTCTGTTCAAGTACTTTATTTTTCTATCATATTCGAGTTTTTTAAAGTAAATTTCAGAGTTGTAAATAGTGCTGCAAACCCTAGCAATCCAGCTACTAGATAAATTGGCCTTGTAGTTGTTTTATTCTTTCTTTCTTTCAGCATTTCCTAATACAAAACATCCATTATGAATTTTATTGAGAACATAGGACAGGAGTAACAAATGTTACTATAATTTAACCTGAATAATCAATCTATCTAATCTCAACTACATTTTTATACATAGCATCATAAATTTTGACATGTCTAAATATTCTACTAAATCAAAATTAGGGGACTTAATGAGAAGTCCAAAAGCAAAAGCTGTTTTAGAGAATCATTTACCGGGTATATCTAAAGATCCTCAACTAAAGAAGGGATTTAAAATGTCTCTGAAGTTTATTGCCAACATGCCAGGCTCTGGTTTCCCAAAGGAGAAACTCCCAGATATAGACGCTGATTTACAAGCTATAGAAGAGGATGATGAAGAACTTTCCATAGTGCAAGAAGATGACGAAGAAACTACTCCCTCAACTAAGATGTATACCATCGAGAAAATTCCTGATGCCACGAAGAGACTGAAAGGAAAAGTTGTGATTCTTACAGGTGCTAGCGCTGGACTCGGAAAGCAGATGTCTATCCGTCTTGCTCAAGAAGGAGCAAAATTGGCTATATGTGCCAGATCAGTGGACAAGCTTAAGGTTACAGCGGAGCTATGCAAGGCCGAAGGAGCAGAAGTACTAGCTGAAAAATGCGATGTTTCAAAATATAATGATTTGAAAAATTTGTTGATAAAACGGTGAAGAGATTTGGAACTATAGATGTCCTAGTTAATAATGCAAATTATGAAGCAGACCGACAGCTTTTCCTGGATCAAGATATAGGCGAGTTAGACAAAGCTTTACATACAGGGGTTTATGCCCACTGGCACCTAATGAAACTATGTTATCCTTACATGAAAGGGAAATCCTCATCAATTATAAATTTCACTTCAGGAACATATCAAGTAGGTTTGGAAATGTATGCTTCATATGCTGCTGATAAAGGAGCGATACGTGCTCTTACTATGGTTGTTGCTAGAGAATGGGGAGTAGATGGAATTCGAGTAAATACAATCAGTCCAATAGCCATTACAGACACTATAGTAGACAAACTCTCGCCTGAATATTCTGAGTGGGTCAAAGGTATGATGAAAGATAATGCCATGCAAAGGGTAGGTGATCCTTATTCTGATATCGCACCTGTATTGGTATTTCTAGCCTCGGAGGAGAGCAGATGGATCACTGGCCAGAATATTAATGTAGATGGAGGACAGAGAGAAACAATACATGTATAGTTAGCATATGCATAAATATGAGGAAATGTTGAGAAGGATTTTACTATTTCTAAATCATTTTTTCTTCATTCATTTTTAGAGTATAAATTGTTTAGTTGGTGGTGACCCCTTTAAGCTTATCACTAAGCTTTCACCATCATAGTAAAAGGAAAAACTCCGGAATGAATACTTGCGATTAAGTTCTACCATATGAGAAAAAGGGATTATGAAACATATAAAACGTTGCTTTAAGGTCTTCTTCCAAGAAGGGAGACTCTCTAATAAGATGCCTTATTATTAGATATATTAACTAAAACGGCTCAGAACCCAACAATGTATTAGATGCTTTATCATCTTATTTAATAATTTTTAATTTTCAAGGGTATTTTTTCAATTACCTTAACAAATTCATAGATAAAGTTTTTAAGACATGACTGTCAAATCAGAATTGGATTTCATATCCTAATCTTGGGGGTTCAAGATTGACACAACTAATAAGCAATGAGAATAATCTATCTGATTTACCTAGCTATAGAGTGCGAGATATTTATCAAACTGTATTTATGATTCAAAAAATCCTAATAGTCCACCACGAAACAAGTCTTCCAGTATTCGAAAAAGATGTTGAAAACACGATCCCTTTTGATTCTTCTATGATTACTGGAATTCTTGAAGCAATATCAGTCATTGGACAAGAGATGATAGGTAGACCAACTGGTTTTAAGAAACTTGAATTTAATGGTTTTGTTGTAGCAGGGTCTTACTTCAATGGTTTTACAATCTATGTATTTTCTGAAACCGATTTAGTAAGAGAAATTGAAAAAGGAATGCAGAAGTTAATTTCATGGTTTAGCACAGCCTTTCGATCAATAAAAGAGAATTGGGATGGTTCACTAGATATTTTCAAAATTAACAAAGCTATAATTGAAAACAAAATTTCTCAAACTCTATTTCTCTGGTCACTTTATCCCATTCAAACATCCAAGAACCAACAATTAGATATGGAACATCTGTCAATAATTGGCAGGGCTATCTTTGAGTGTGTAGATAAAAACGTTAGTTGTACCTCAGCACGTCTTTTAGATTATTTCAAACAATTTGATAAAGAAGAGATTCTAAATGAAATATTTGGTTTAGTGGATAAGGGATATTTGGTTACTTCCTCTGCTGATTAAATTATATCAAAGTTGTCAATTTGGCTACTCTTTAATATTTATAAATGAATAATAAATGTTGAGAGAGCCAATAAGCATTTAAAGTTGAATAAGCATATTATCAAAATAAAATATCTGGGGATATTTAGATGGGTCAAACTTACTTACGCAAACTTAATGCTAGCGTGTTGATAGTATTTTGTTTTCTTTCAATATTAACACCCTTACTACTTCAAGATTATTCAACTAAACATTTCAACCGAATACAACCAAATGATTCCAGCTACAATGATATTTGGGATGATTCTTTTGACAATAATATAAAATTTGATTATATACCAATAGATACCATAGGAAGAACCGGAAGTTTATTTTCAATCACAGATGATCTGACTGTACACCAAGTTACTTCCTTAACACTGGGTAATGGTATAACAGATCAATTCGTAATCTCTGGGCTATCTGGATATTCTGTTGATACTTTAATGTATAATATGACTATAACCGGTAAGAAGGATATATATGAACAAAGAGTAATTGCTAACAAAGATGAGATTCTTGGTTCCTCTGTGATTAGAGCTGCTCAAGCTTTTGATGTTCCCTGGGATAATGCAGTCTTTTACGGAGCAGGAATATATTTGGTTATTGACACTGCTATCGGTGGAGATGAGCTTGAATTGTTCATAGTCAAAGCAAATGTTTCAGATGGAACGCCAGATATGACAGATATTCGTTCTAATTGTACAGATGCTCCATATAATTCTTCAAATCCTATCACTGAAAGCGTTGATTATGCTTTGGTTTATTATGATTTTCATGATGTTATTCTAGAACAAGGTACATATTTTGTTGTAGCTAATCTTTCAATGATTGATGAAAATGATACAGATGGATTCAACTGGCAAGGACAACAAACATCAGCTTTTGGAGATAGTTATATACATGATGGAACCGATTGGGGTAGCACTCTACCCAAGGATTTTGGGTTAACTATGGAACTTATGCCTTCTGATGAAAATGGTATAGCCTTGGTTTTTTCTGATCCAACAACAATAAGTCTAGAAGATGGTCCAACACCCATTACATCTCTTACAGAAACTATATCATCTACAGGAACTCACACTTTGTCAGCAGATACTTATGTTGATATTGATTTGAATAATAGTTATACTTTCACTCGAACATATAGTGGTACTTCTAGCTTTCAAGTTACTAATTCCAGTTTTAATGAAGAGAGTGTAGATTGGGATATATCTTGGAGTGTTGACGCTGTAGATTTTTCAGCTTACTCAAATCCAATAAGGTCACATACTCTACTCACTCCAAATGATTGGAATGAAACATCACTCTCCTTCATGTTAGATGCAATAACTCCGTTGCCTGGGCAGAAAATCATTTCTGGTTTCACTGTAGGTTTGGGAAGCCTTATTTCAGGAAGTACATATACAACGGGAGATATTTCATTCTCAACCACAAGTACAAATTATCTATATGATTATACTTTGACAGATGGATCTATTGAAACTACTATTTTCAACCTAGGGTATTGGACTACAGATGGAGTGAATGCTACTGGATATGAAGGTTCAACTGTTTCAGCTGATATTCTAATTAAAGATAGCACGTTAACAGATATTACAACCGGAGAACTAAATTTCACAATTTTCAATTCAGCTGGAGAACTGGTTCCATTTAAAAGCTCAATTTACGCTAATCTTTCATATACAGACACTTCCAATTACACTTTACTCTCAACTTCGCAAACAAGTGCTGGATTGTATGAAATGAGTACTGCATTTGATCCATCAGTATACGGGACAGATGTTGAAGGCTTCTGGACTATAATGTATTTCTGGAATAATGGATCAGAAGCAGGTCTTTACTCCCACAAAATATCAGTGAATAAGCCTACTCTGGCAGAATTTTTTGTTGAAGATGAAGTAGGGGGGAACTATATTGAAATTTCATCAACAGAAATAACAAGGATAAATGGAGAAATAATAAACATCAAGGTTAGTTATTATAATATAAGTGATCCATTCTTCTCAGGAATAGGTACATACATTTCTGCAGGAGATGTATATTACTCGGCAAGCTGGACTGAAACTGATAATCTGATCTTTGGTGCTGGAAATTATAG
Source organism: Candidatus Heimdallarchaeota archaeon (assembly GCA_030611665.1). Taxonomy (GTDB): domain Archaea; phylum Asgardarchaeota; class Heimdallarchaeia; order Heimdallarchaeales; family Heimdallarchaeaceae; genus UBA460. Next base: position 4,823 of record JAUWPI010000118.1, read on the forward strand.
TTATGGATTGACACCGAACATCATTGCTGGAAACTATAATATAGATTTATATGCGCAGGGGCCTTTTCTACAGTCTCACTCTGTTCAATTTTCATTAGTTTTACTGCATCAATTTAATTTGGATGTTGAGCAGTCACAACCCCCTGTTCCCTATAAAGAAGATTCAGAGATAATATTTGCTTTAAGAGACATATCTAATGGAAGTGTTCTTATCTCCCCAGATAGTGTAATTATTTCTGTAAATGGAAAAGTTCTAACAGACGTATCAAAATATGACTACTCTTTTATCGATGATTTTATTGTAGTAACTATTTATAATGAACTTCTAGAAAATCCTCCCGCTCAATATGAAGTGGAAATAACCGTTAGTAAGACTAATTTTGTAGAAAGTATAGGTGTTGAACAAACTTCAACCACAAGCAGTTACAATATATTATTCATTGCAGATACCTCTGTCGAACCAATCACATCCGTTTCAGAGACAAATACAAGTAGTCAAGTTATTCTAACTTTTGAATGGATAGACGAAATCCACTCTGAGCAAATTAAGGGAGCAACAGTCGAAGTTTCCTTAGACATTCCAGAACCTGACGTGGAGTTAATAGAGAATTCAGAAGACGATGGTATATACACAATTATAATTAGAATACATGAACCCACTATAAAAACTCTGAATGTTAGAGTAACAGTATCTAAAGAAGGATATGATTCAGTACTGAGTTTCATTTTAGCTACAATTAGCATCAAAACAAATGGAGGTTTACCCATAGGCTTGATCATTGGATTATCGCTAGTTGCAGTAGCTGGGTTAGGGGTAGCTGCATTCATGTTTACTAGAACACAAATGAGTAAAAGAAAAGAAGAACATGAAGAGCAAAGATCAAAAGCTCGAGCTCTTTTCCAATCCGCATTTATGATAAAACGTATTCTCGTTGTTCATCATGAAACTAGTTCTCCAATTTATGAATATAGTTTGGACGACAGAGCAGAGTTAGATCCATCTATAATTAGTGGAGTTCTTCAAGCAATATCATCAATAGGCGCAGAAATGAGTGGTGCAAGAACAGGAGTTAAGAAAATTGAATATTACAATTTTGTTGTAACAAGTGCTTCAAGTGGAGCATATACTTCATATATTTTCTCTGATACTGAATTAGAAGTAGAGTTTGAACAGGGATTAGATAATCTTGTTAAATGGTTTGATGTAATTTTTGGTTATGAAGGTGCACAATGGGAAGGATCAATGGATATATTCAACGAATATAAGGCTAGTATCAATGAAAAAGTAGTAGAAGAGCTATTCCTGTGGTTTATGTTTCCATTACTAGTACCACCCCAAACACTTGAGAATCTTAATAAATTAAAAACAATAGACCAAGAGATTGTCTCCTTTATCAACGGTAAAGGTAAAGCTACTTCTGCTCTTATAATGGATCAACTGGATGAATATTCTAATGAAGAGATTCTTGAAAGAATAATGGTCTTGGTGAAAGAAGAAAAACTGAAAACAAACAATAATGATGCTGCTGTTTGAATAGTTTGAGAAAAATCTCGCAACTTCAACCTTTTTTGATGTTTATTCAAAGAATTAAAGGAGTAGAGTTAAGTAAATTGTGTCTAGGTTAATATGAATAGATTTATATTTCTAGATTGTTGCCTTTGTAAGAACTTTAAATAAGCGATTCATAGAATAACAATAGGAGTAATAACATGTTTAGGGGTTTATCGAAAGGGTCAAAAATTCCATCTATAATCATATTTGCTTATTTGTTTATATTTTCCATTACTATATCAAGTCTCCACGGCATAACTTCTGCAAATATGAATGATTTTCTTGTTAAAGATAAACTAGAACAAACTAGTCCCGTGAATCAATTCCCAAGTTTATTTGAAGATTTAAGTTCATATTCCTATACTCCTGTAACTAATCTGAGTGGTTCAGGGAATGCTTTTGATGTTAATGACATGTTGACTGTTTATGATGATTTTTCTCTGAATTTAACATATAATTCGTTAACAGGATATTTTGAAGATAATTTTACTAATGTTGATATCTCTTCTGCTTACGATTCTTCCTCGTTAAACTACAATATGACCCACGTTCTTGCAAAACAAGATTTTTATCCAATTGAACTTGAAGAAGATGGTGACGATAATCTAGACAGTACTAAATATGCAATAGCACAAAGTTTCAATGTTCCTTGGGAGTATGCAATGTTTTATGGAGCAGAACTTCATCTGAGTACAGATGGAAGCCAGACTGGAATAAATGATTTTGACTTGATTATTGTCAAAGCGGATGATATTTCTGGCCAACCTAATATGAGTCAAATTTACTCATCAAGTGTTGATGGACCCTATAATACTTCTAATCCGATTAGCTCAGGATTCTTGTATTATGATTTTACAGATAAAATTCTTGATCAAGGGAAATATTATGTTATTGCAACCTTTACAGATATCACTTTAATAGGTCCTAAATTCTATTTCTGGCATAGTAATTCAGTGTCCCCATATCTAGGTGATTCATATTACATGGACAATCTATTAACTTGGAATTATCTTCCATCTGTTGATTTTACTTTAAACGTTGAATTATTACCTTCAAATCAAACTGGATCTGCAATGGAATTTCAAGATTTAAGTACTATTACAATGAAGGATAATGGTGTTGACATCCTAGACATCGATTCTCAAATTACTTCTATAGGTTTTCATAATCTAACAAGTGACACTTCTTTAGAAATTGCATTCAATAACTCTTACAGTTTTGTCAATTCGATTACAGCTGATTCTTACTTCATAGCATATAATTCAACAGCTGGAGATTATTCTATACGTTGGAATGTAACTTGGGATGTCTCATCAGTTGATCCTTCCTCATTTTCGATATATGAAAGAATAATACAGGTAGCAACGGCGAGTGATTGGTACGATAGTCCAATTTGTTATTATAATGATACAGATACATTTCCAACAATACAATCTAGTGATACTTATCTCTGTTATTTAGACTCTAATATGTCAGCTGGGCATTTTAGGTTAGAAACATCAAGTCCTAATTTCATTCAAGCACTAGAATTATCTGATGGACAAGAGCTAACAAATCTGTATTCCCTAGGTTATTGGATTACTGATGGAATAAATGCTACAGGAAATGAGGGTTCTACAATTTATTCAACAATAACGCTAATAGAAAATTCTATTTCAGGGACACTAAACTTTACTTTATTCGACCCTAGTGGAGAGATAATCCCTCTAAAAACAAGTCTTCCAACCAATTTAACTTATACTGATCTGTCCTCTAATACTCTATTAAATCCTACGCCAGATAGTCCAGGAATATACTCATCCGAGATAACTCTTGATCCTTCTGTTTATGGAAGCGACCTTGAAGGAATCTGGACAGCTTTTGTTTATTGGAATAATGGAACAGAGATTGGTATTTACTCCCAACCAGTATATATTCAAATCCCTACTTTCTTTTATGTAGAATGGGAAGAAATTCCTGATAACAATAATTGGATAAATAACGATACCCAAACCATAGTTAGACAAAATGGAGATGAACTTTTCATTAATAGTAGTTATTACAAGCTAAGTGAACCATTCTTTACAAATTATGGAAAAATAATAGAAAATACCACAATTGGGTACCAAACAAGTTGGGGAGATAATGGGAATTTAACTTCAAATAACGATTTTCACAGCATTACTTTTGATGATAATATTTCTGCTCGTTCTTATACGATTGAACTTACTACAACGGGTCTTCTAATGGAAAATCACCAAGTGGTTCTTAATCTTGAGATTTTCAATGTGTTTTCTATAGAACCTATACAAACTTCTTTAGAATCTAACTCTACTGATGATTTGGTTCTATCCTTTAGACTAATCAATGAAACTGATATAGACCGAAACCCAATGGTTGTGTCAAAAAGTGAATTATCAATAGAAATCCAAGGAGCAATAGTAGTTCAAGAAGACTTCTATGTAAATTATGAAGATGGGATTAACTATGTTACTATCTCCTCTCAAGCAATTCGTTTCAATGAATTTGATTTAATATTAGATATATCAAAATCCCATTTCAAATCTAGTTATATCAATGAGAAACTTGAAACAACATTTGATGTTGTAATAAATCAGGTAACAGCCCCTCCTACTACTCCTCTCCCAACTGAACTTCCTCCATATCTGATAGGTGTAATTATTGGTGGTTCGATTGTTCTAATAGGTATAATATCAATCATTGTTGTAGTTGGAACTAGAAAAGGCAAAGGAAGTGTTGTTGTTGACGTTTCTGAAGGGTCTAATATTGTATCATTATTTGAAAATATCTTGTCTCTTAGGAAACTTCTATTCATTCACAATGAGACAAGCCTTCCAGTATTTGAATATGACATTGAATACAAAAAAACTGTGGATACTTCTCTGATAACAGGATTTCTCTCAGTTGTGGCTTCAATGGGTAAACAAATTGGTGGAACAGGTACAGGTGGAATTAAGAAATTAGAGTACAGAAACTTTGTAGTTAATACAGCAAGTTCTGAACTGTATTCAGTTTTCATGTTTTCATCTGATGAGATAAACGGTGAACTTACATCTAGATTGTTTGATTTAATAATGTG
>JAUWPI010000123.1 GCA_030611665.1 Candidatus Heimdallarchaeota archaeon
TATTAAAGGGTGAGAAGGTTGAACAAGAAAAATTAACAGAAGAAAAAAGTCCTGCAAGTTTCGGTAAAATTCTTCTTCTAACTCTTGGTATGTCAAGCATCTTTGTTATCATATGGTTCACATTTGTTAGTCCTACAGTTATTTCTAGATGGACAGAAGGTAATTACATTGCTATTGTTATTGGAGTTCTAGCTATGTTACTCTTGTTTATAGTAGGAGTGATGTTAAAACCTGATTTAATGAACCATATCAAATCATGGATGTTATGGGCATGGAATGGATTGTTTGCTCTCTCTCTAACTTTAACAGTTCTAGTTCATCAAATTATACCAACTTATGGATTATTCTTCCCCGATGATCCAGCAGCATATCCAATCTTAGCTATACCTACAACTTTTGCTCATCAAATCCCACTAATTTTGATGATACTTCTCTCACCTATCATTTACATTGACTTTATCCTTCTATCAAGAGAATTACTCAAAATAAAACCAACTCCAGCAAAAATAGGAGGAGTGTTTACTCTAGGTGGAGGTTTGTATCTATTAATCGCAATTTTCCTTCAAGTCTTACCTAATGTTTGGGGTTATATGCAACCGATTAGTACTGGATTCAGAGATCTTTACTGGCTAGCTTTTCTCGTTCCAGGAGTATTAATAACAGTACCTATTTTTCTTATCAAGAAGAGTAGTTTAAGTTTTGAGAAAACTGTTAAAGACTTAAAATCAAAATCTATAATTCTCACTATTTTAGGGTTAATTCTTGTAGGAACAGTTGTTGGAGCATTGGTTACATCTCCCCATCCCGTCACTCAGGATGAAGGGAAAACTTCTCTGATTATTATGACTTACAATATTCGAGAAGGTGTGAATCTCAATGGTGAAAAGAATTATGACGGACAGTTAGAATTGATAAGAAGTGTTGACCCTGATATTCTAGCTTTACAAGAATGTGATCCTGCCCGAATAGGAGGAGGAAATTCCGATGTTGTTAGATACTTTGCCGATCATCTGAATATGTACTCTTACCGCGGTCCAAAAACGGTTACAAATACCTATGGAACGGCAATCTTATCTAAATACCCTATAGCTGATGTTGAAGCTCTTTTCACGTATAGTACTCATCAACAGATAGGATCAACACAGGCGCAAATTGTATTTAATTCCACATTAACATTCAATGTTTTCTCTAACCATCCTGCTGCAAGAGGTGAAGATGCAAAACGTTGGCAGATAGAAGAATTGTTAAGTCAAGCAACTGGTCTAGATAATGTTCTATTCTGTGGAGATTTTAACTTTAATCCCTACTCTGAACCATACAACATAACTGTTGATTCCTTGGATGATTCTTGGGAACTAATGTGGTTAGAACCAGCAGCTACTAGAATAGATCACATTTTCTTAAGCCCAGGAATGACAGTTCTTGATGCTGTTTATATAGAAAAAGGACAATCTGATCATCCTGCTTACTGGATAGAGATTCAATTGTAAAAATCTCTCTTCCATACTTTTTCGATTTTTTTCTCTTAAGTTCTGAATATTAAGTTGGAAGTAATTTTGGAATAGATTTAAGAAATAATTACAGGATTATATTATTATGAAAAAATTATTAACAAGTTTTATTATTATTTTAACCATTGTTCTTGGAATGGTTTCAAATGGAGGCACGATAGTATCAGATGTACCGTCAAACACAGTAAACCCAATTGCAATTGAAACCTTTGATCGATCAACATGGTGGTGGACTGAGACAGAAGTGATTTCGGCAGATAGTACAGGATCTTCATATGAACCAGAATTGGCAATTGATTCAGAAAACAATATTCACATGGTTTGGACTGACTACACAGATTATTTGGGTTGTGGGGTTGATGGTGACATATTTTACAAAAAATTGAACACAATTACTAATACATGGAGCACAACAGAAGTTTTATCAACAGAGAGTACTGCTCCATCAGTTACCCCTTCTCTTACAGTAGATACTAATGACAACATTCACGTTGTATGGCATGATGCGACAGACTACTTAGGTAGTGGTGGTGGTGATTATGACATTTTCTACAAAAAGCTTGATTCAAACACCAATTTATGGGGAATAACAGAAGTTGTATCAATTGAGAGTTCAGCAATTTCTTATGATGCTTCTGTAGTTGTTGATACTTCAGGTGATGTCTATGTTGCTTGGGAAGAAGAAGAAAATGATGATGGTCAAGCGGATAGGGACATCTATTTTAAGAAAAGAGACGCTGGAACGGATACATGGGGAACAGCAGAAGATTTGTCTTTTATCAGTGATGAAAATTCATTTGATCCAGAGTTAGGTATTGATTCTTCAGGAGATATTCATCTAGCTTGGGTAGATTTAGCTAGCTATGATTTTGATGTAGATTTTGATATAATCTATAAATATTGGGACTCAGCAACTGATTCTTGGTCAGCAGCAGAGGTTCTTTCTGTAATTGATGTCGCAGCATCTCAATATGTATCCTTAGATATCGACTCTGAAGATAATATTCATGTAGCTTGGGCGGATCAGGGAGACTTTCTGGGTTCAGGTGCTGGTGAATATGATGTATTCTATAAGTATAAACTTGCTTCTTCAGGTACTTGGTCAGTTACAGAATTAGCCTCATCTCAGAGCATTCTAAGTAGTAGGGATGTTAAAATCAAAGTTGATTCTTCAGGTTATATACATGTTGCTTATAGGGATAGTTCAGATATCTACATGGAAGCAGGTGGTGATTATGACATTTTCTACAATGTTAGAGATCCCCTGACAGGTTCTTGGTCTCCGATTCATGTTATCTCATCTGAAAGTACTTCAAATTCCTGGAATCCTTCAATTGCTGTTGATGAAACAGGACAAGTTCACATAGTTTGGCGTGATCCAACAGATTACGATAGCGCGGGTATAGATGCAGACATATTTTACAAGAAATTAGTTGGACCTCCTCAAGCCCCTCTTCTGTTTCCAATTATTCCGAATCCAAGAACTACAGGTACTATCAACTTAGATTGGTCAGATGTTGCAGGTTGTGATAATTATTATCTCTATCGTGAAGATACACATATTACTTCCCTTGCAGGTTTGTCTTCTCATAATGTAACAACTGAAAGCTCTACTACTGATACAATTAGCGAAAATGGTACCTATTTCTATGTTGTTGTTGCAGAAAATGATTATGGCTTGAGTTCGTTCTCAAACGAAGAAATTGTACAAGTTGTCTTTGCTGAAAATGGAACAGATCTATTATCATTCATTTCAAATGAGATGCTAATTGTAGGAGGTATTTTATTAGGTACGCAAATAATCTTCTTTGTTCTAAGTATTCTAATAAAAGGGTCAGGAAGTGCTAAAACTAAAGGCAAAAAGAAGAAATAGAGAATATGAAGTTAGGAGATTTCTGCTCTCCTTTTTCTTCCTAAAATTAAACATAGTGAATAGTATTGGATTCAGGATGAAAAACAGTTGTTTCTTTAGCATTCACCTAATTGGTAAAATGTAACTCAGAGAGACAAGTAGTATTAGTTGAAAAGAAATCAAGAAAATAAAAAAGAGTAATTAAGTGTTCTTAAACCTCTAATCGATTTTCGTTAAATTACTATGTATACTTCTCTTCTATCCATCATAAAAGCCAATAACCAAAGAACACCCACATTCATTACAGCTACAAATATCACCAAAGCTACATGGCTGTTTTGAGGGAGGTAAAGAGTTGCTAACAGAATTAAGAGCGGATGAAGAATGTACAGGAAAAATGCATTTCTTCCAAACGGTTGAAGGAAGTAACTTTTACCTTTTGTTATTTCTCTTTTATCTAAAAGATACCAGATCATCCAGAACAATATTGCTCCTAAACCTAAGGTTAAAGATACATACGAAGGGGTCATTCTCTCCTTAGATATACCTCCATATAGTGGAATTCCATAGAACTTCCAAATAAAATGAATAGCTGTTCCAACTAGCGAAAATACAATTCCACTGATTAGAATTGGTAACTTTCTTTTTTCACTAAAAACATCTATAATAGCAGTACCAATTAGTAGCAGAGCAGCATAACCAATACCACCTATAACTCCTCCATGACTATCTAGAAGATTCAAATCTGCTAAGGAATAAAGAACACCTTCCACTTCTACCGTAATCATCAGTATGAATTGGTAAGCTACTAATGTACCTATACCAATTATGAATCTAACAATTCTTGGCAGAATAATGAATAATAGAGTAAAAATTCCTGCATAACCTATAGCTTGTAAAACACCCCAAGAAAATTGTGTGCCCTCAGTAGCAAATGAACCTATACTCCCAATAAATCCAAAACCTACTAAAGCACCGTAGCGAACAACAAATTTCGTATAAGTTTTCACGTATCCGTCTCTTTTTAGATACCTATCAAAAGACATCTTGTACGTTAAAGCTATTGCAAAAATGAAGAAGGGAGCGACTAAATCTACATATGTTAATCCATAATCTACTGCGTGTTTAGATCAACTTGGAGTATTATCAAATTCAGAAAGGATGTTTACAAAAACCATTCCAACTATTGCCAATCCCCTAAAAAGATCAATACTCAAATAACGCTTCTTTTTCTGATCAATCTCTGTTAATGTTTCTTTTTCTTTCTCTTCTAAGGAATCTCTACTGTTAGATTGGGTGTGACTTATCAGAGATTCTTGCTCATTTTCCTTCATCTTAATTGAATATCTACTAAAAGAATAAATATATTTCCAATAAATTTAAAGCAAATCATTAGTTAAACTAGTAAGTTTCAGACTTAGGTCCCATAATTCTTGCTGATCTTTCTTGTCTAAAGCTAGTTTATTTGGTTCTCTTAGTTTCATTCTGTGATAATATGCTCCTGCTACTCCTTCAACCTCTTCTGATATTGCTAAGTATAGCGAAGATTTAGCTCCTTCTTCTGTAGATATTGTTCCTACTTTAACTAAAGGTGCAATTAATCTTAGTAGAAAATGGTTCAGTCCGATATTACTTCTTACATAACCTGGATGAAGACTATTTGCAGTTACTCCCGTCCCCTTTAATTTTTCAGATAGCAGAAAAGTGAACATGAATTCTTTGTGTCATGCAGTCATGTTGTCGGTACTTTTATAGAGGATTTGAAGGGAGAATTGAACCATTTAAGAGGTGAAAGAATTGTTAGTATATGACCAAATTACAGCAGTTGTGATAAATACAATTGTGGATGACAAAGAAATAGGAATAGTTAGACTTGAACCTGATACTATGAATGAACTAAGTATATGCGAAGGTGATACCTTGATGGTTATAGGTGAAGTTGTGAACAATGCTAAAGCTTTACCCTATCAAGCTTAGATAAGCGAAGGAACATCATTCGTATGGATAAAGATACACATATGAAAGTTATGGTTAATATTGACGATACAGTAACCATCAAAGTTATTCCTACGAAATATAAAGCAATGAAGTAATCAAAAATATGAATCATATGATAGTCCTAAATTTGTTTAATAGTAATAATGTAGTTCTAATAATATAAATTTTCTCTAAACTGATTAGTATACTATCAAGAAGTATTAACTAGTAAGGATGTCCAATAACCCAGAAAATATGAAGTGAGGATTTATGTAGGTAATATGCAACAACTACAGGCAATAAACACCCACAAAGTGAAAGAATTTATTCAAATTAATGAACTTTTCCTTAAGCAACTATTCAAAGATAAGCAAACACCAGCGAAGAAGGGAGGAAGACCGAGAACAGCTCCAACATGGGTGATGGTGACCTTATGTGTGCTGGGAAGAATAGGAGGGATACCTTGAAGGAAACTACCAGAACAAATGGAAAAGTGCACCTTTCTGATAGAAGAGGGGTGGATATGAACGATACCTCGGAAATCGACCTTGCATACAGTATGGAGGAGTATCAACCCGGTACTAGTGGAAAAGTGGATAACAAACATAGGACAACAATGTTCATCCTCTTTTCCTCACTTGGAAGTAACAGGAGATAGTTCAGGGGTGAAAACACGCCAAGGGAGTGCGTGGAGAATGTTGAAGTGGGAAAAAGGATCAATACGGAAGACATCTCCCCTCTTCCGTAAAGTACATATCATCACTCTCCCTTGTAGAGCAATAGTAGCCATCACTTGCTCTCCTTCTACTACTCATGACAGTAAGTGTTTTGGAACCTTATGGAAACAGCTCTCTCGGACACTTATAACCAAACTACTTAGAACGCACTTAGATACGGCATATTGGACAGAAAATATCCTGGGCTTATTAACACAGAAAGGTACCCACCCCATTATTCCTCCAAAAAAGAATACGAAGGATCATGGGACAGATAGTCCCCATGATAAGATAGTCCGAGTACATCAGCGCTATCCTGGACTCTATCGTCACAATCACCACACAGAAAGAAGAGCAAGTGTCGAACATGTCTTTGGACTGATAAAGCTTCAAGGGTGTGTAGTCCGCGACCATCTGCCTTCTACCCGTGATAACGCTATTCTCTGCAGTTTCCTCTAGTATAATTATAGTTTGTTTTTACAGGGGGTGAAGTGAGCAAAAAAAAGTTAATGGATAATCCTTCATTAGCTAGTATATCATTTATTATTCAAGTATAATGTAAGGTGATAGCAAAATGAAATTGAAAAAGATAATAGCATTATTAATAATAATGATAATAGAATTATCAGCTATATCAGGTGTGTACATAATTCTTCCAAAGGAATTAATGTTAGGACAAATTGGTTCTGCTGTACCTAATCCATCAGTTAACGTAGGAGACCTTCAAGATAAAGCCTATACATATACTGGAGCTGATATAGTGGTTCATGACTATGAAATCCATATCGATGACTATGTTACAATTGTTGTAATTGATGATGGCTTAACTAGTACAGAATGGAAAGCATTAGAACAAAACCCTGAAGCTAATGTGGACATCGTTGGTTTTCTTACGGAAACGTCAAGTGGTTCCATAAAATATATTACTAGTCCTAATGATGATTATTTAGACGACCAAATCGTTCACGAACATGGTTTTGCAGTCATATCAATGATCGCTGCGGTAGCAAGAGATGTGGAAGTAATTTTCGTTGATCTTGATTATTTAGGTTTTGACCCATATGGATTTGAGTATGGAGAATACAAAATTTGGGATTGGATTAATACCAATCAAGCAGCAAAAGACATCGATATTATTTCTTGGTCTATGCACCACTATGTAGATTTTAAAACATCTTCGATTCTACAAAAGTGGACTAGTTTGAAGAATAAAGGGGTTATTATGCTTACTGGAGCGGGTAAATATGGAAACTATTTGAATGTAGATCGAGGAATATCATATAAGTACCAATCATATTATACTGATTGGTATGCTATTGGGTCAATTGATCATGAAACTCGTTCATATGGTTCAACAAAGAATCAGAGATCATGGTTTTCACCGTGGTATGAATCTTATACGACAGGAAATCACATAATAAATTGGTTAGAACCAGGTAATGGTGTACCTGCACTAGTAGATGCCTATTATGATTCTTCTCAGAGTTGTTATAGAGGAACTTGGAAATACTCAGAAGGAACTAGTATAAGTACTCCTTATTTAGCAGCAATAATTTCACTAATAATAACAGGATATCATGCGGGTATTGGTTCATCAACTGATCCGTCTCTACAAAAAGTAATAGATATCTTACAATATGCTAGTTCAAGAAGCTCATTTGATCAAAAGATGGGATATGGCTACGTGGATGCATACATGGCATATGGTCGAGCTTATACAGAAGGTAGACTAGCAAGATAATTTATAAATGTCGGTAAGGTAGTACATTAGATATTTTACGAATAGAAAAAATAAAAGGGAGAATATAAAAACGAATGTATAAATTATTAAAAAGCTACTTCATAATAATAGGAATCATTACACTAATTATAGTTCCTAGTATGGTAGCAGTTATAGGGGAGGAACCTTTTCTTACCTCTAGAATTTCAGAAATTACAGAAATTACAAATAGTTTGGATTCCGATAATCCGGACTATTTCGCGAATTATACTAAGTTTAGAATAACAGCAGAAGCAGAAATCTTAAATCAAGCTGATAAAAATCAAACGATAATCGCACCAGATCTTAAATTATGGATTAATGCATCATTTGTTAATCATTCCTTGAAATTGGAACTTGATGCTATGGGAGTCGGGATGATTTATTACGAGACCTTTTCACCCGGTATCACTGTAGAAACGCTCGCTGTTAGCGCCTTTGTTAATCAAACTGGTTTGACTCAGCTCCCAGATGGCAATTATACTCTATGGAGACGTATTGAGGGAGAAGAATTACTAACAACAATTTCAGTAACCTCTGGAATTTTGAATATAACGTATAGCAGCTTTGATTTTCAACCTACTGATGAGGTAAACTTATCGTTTGTACCCCCTTTAGTATTTATTTCACTCTTTTCACATGCAATTGTTGTGCATCTAAGGAGAAAAGCAAGAATTACTAAAAGAAATCTATAATCAATGTGATAACTGCAGCTTATACTTTCTATTACAATATCTTAACAACAGACTAGAAGTAAAAACTATAGATTTAGATTAAACTACACAGTTATTGTGTGTTAATTTGTCAGTATTATATTTGTGATATTCCTCGCTTACTTTTTTTAATACGAAATTTAAGATAGGGTACATTAGAGTTATCAATAGACATTGAATTCACCTGCTGATTTCCTCTTTAGAGCTTAAATAGTTTCTTGCAACTAAAATGTAATTATTGATGGAATAAATTGTATTTCAAAGATAAATGATAGACAATGGAAAATACACTATTTCAGAGAAGGAAGACTGGTAGTGGGAGAGGAGAAAGAGGAAGAGTATTCAGAATACTCACTAGATATAATATACTCAGAAACGTTCAAGACATTCTATGCAACAATTGAAGAACTAACGATAGAACCAAGATGGATACCAAAGAAAGTAGTATCGAAAGAACTGAGGATAAAGAAATGGTACATCAAAGCCTTAAAGGATGGGAAATTGGAAGGAGAGAAAAAAGAGAAAAAGAGTGTACAAATTAAATTGAGTTT
>JAUWPI010000037.1 GCA_030611665.1 Candidatus Heimdallarchaeota archaeon
ATATTCTGATAAAAAGCGATCCGCAAGCAGCATCTAAACGTGCTGTGGGCGGGGTAGGAGGGTACGTGATTTACCCCCTCAGAGTGAGCTCTCAAGCTATGACTCTCTAAGAAAGATTGTGTAACTACAGAGTTACAGAAATTCAAATCATAAATCTATTACATCTAGGAAGTTTGGATTAGAAATCTCTCTTTTGAAAAATATTCAGAAAACGATAAATATTTCAAAGTAATTTGTATATTTAACCATGTTACCTCTATTGAGAAGAGATTCAATGACTGTTTGGCAACAACATGAGCTAAAAGACAGATTGAATCATTATAGAGAGATATTCGAGAAAAAACGCCTGCCTCGTTATAAACTAGCAAGGCTTTTTCATACACCTTTTAAGGAAAATCTTGATCAAAAAGAACTCCTCAAAATACATGAACACTATTATCCAAGGTTCAAAGAATGGATAAAAGAGAAACAAGTCTTACCTTTAGCTGAAGTTGAAGAGGAGGTGTTTTCTAAAGTTAAACCAGAGATACTAGAACAGGAAAACTATCTAAAACTTAAGATCACAATTCTCAAAGATATTCTCTCGGCATGTGAGTATTGTGAAAATAGATGTAAGATCAATAGAACTGAGGGAAAAATCGGGAAATGTGGAGTAGATAATCATGCGTATGTATCTTCAGCTTTTATTCATATGGGTGAAGAGAGTCCTATTGTGCCTAGTGGAACCATTTTCTTCTACGGATGTACAATGACCTGCTCTTTTTGCCAAAATTTCGATATAAGTCATGAATTCGACATAGAGAGATTTCGTGGAAGAGGTACAGATGCAATCGGTTTGGCTCAAATGTATTATTCTCTTGCAAAACAGCATGCCAGAAACATCAATTTTGTAGGAGGAGAACCAACACCTAATTTGCACATTATTTTGGAATCTTTATTAGAAACACAAGTTAATCTACCTATGCTTTGGAATAGTAACATGTATCTTACAGAGGTAAGTATGAAACTCATTGCTGATATTTTCGACATCTGGTTGCCTGATATGAAGTATGCTAGTAATGAATGTGCCAACAAATATTCTAAAGCACCTGTCTACTGGGATGCTTTAAAGAGAAATATGAGAATGATAGAAGAACGAGGAAGTGGTGAGTATATTATTCGTCACTTAGTTATGCCCATACATACAGAATGCTGTTCAATTCCCATATTAGATTGGATTGCTAAGAATCTGAAAAAACCTCTTGTTAATATTATGGCTCAATATCATCCTGACTATAAAATTCTTAGAGGAGAATTTCCAGAGATTAATAGAAGACCCACAACAACAGAGATGTTTAATGTAAAAAACCATGCCGATAAACTGGAAATATATTGGAAAAGTGTATCTTGACTCAATACTGTTATGGATTCTTCAGAATATTTCTTATTTAATACTCATGTCCCAGATTAATCTTTGAGTAGTAGATCTTTCCCATTTATTTAATGCGCTTCTTGCTGCGATAGTTTCAGATAGGAATCTATGCTGAAAATCTGCAATAAATTCTACTAACTTCTCTTTTTCTTCTATTTTTTCAAGCAAAGCTTCAGATAGATAGAAAGTAATTGAAAAACCAGGTTCAGGTTCTTTCTGAATAATCCCCGTAGCTTCTGCTAAAGAGATACTTAAACGTTTTAACAACATATCATCAAAAGGATCCCGCATTTCCAGTATGAGGGAAATCAAACTGGAATTTTTTGTTTTTTCGATGAATCCATTCTTCAAAGCAAATTGCTTTAAATCCATTAACCTGCACTCTTTACAAATTACACAAGGGTAATTTATTTCTCTGGTAGGGCATATGAAACGTTCTAGTTTCATAGCTTCCCTGATATTATCTTTATCATCAGGAAATTCCTTTCTAGTTGGACTCATACTCATTATACTAAAACACTCTTTCTCGTATTTTATACTTACTGTTAGTTGTAATGGTAAATTAAATTTCGAAAATCTCTTCACTTTCTTTTACTAGCTTACCATCTTTCCATGAGAACTTTACTGTTGGAAAGGCTGATAGAACAACTGTTATTGTCTCTTTCAGTTTCCATAGGTATCTATAACATTTCTCTTTATCCTTATCAAATAACGTAATTAAACTATTTTTTGTTTTAGAATATACACTAAGCATAGGAATTGCTTTGGTTTTTAATCCAGTACCCTTTAATTCATTCAAAAAACTCTTTTGCCATCTTTCTTCGATGATATCTTTTTCGAGAATGTGTTTCATTTCAATTGATAAAAACTCTAAATCTGATCTTATATCCCATAATTCCTGGTTAATTTTGCTGTCCTTGTATTTGGATAAATTAGGTAACAGATTTGAATATCTGGTGATAATCTTCTCTATAGATTTCCTAATGTTTTTTTCAGAAACCTCTGCTTTTATAGCCATCTTATCTACGTTGTTGGAAAATATATAAAAAAATGGTGGTGTAAAACAAATGTTAAAAACTGAAAACCTCTTCAAGCAATTGTTTATGAATTTAGCATCTAAAATTCAAGATGAATTTAATATTCCAAAGGAAGAAATCTATTTAGATTCTGCAACTATAGGGAAAATGCCTAAAGTAGCCTTGAAAGCAATTTGTGATTTCTACAACTCTGATGGTGGAGGAGTAAATAGAGGAACTCACAAATATGCAATTAAAGCTTCAAAGGCTTTAGAATCAGAAAGAGAAAATATAGCTCAAATTTTCAATATTAACCCAAAACATCTATCTTTTCTCCCCTCGCGCGAAACTGCCTTACTTAACTCTTTATTTTCTATTTCTTCAAACAGAGAAAACAATGTAATTATGAGTGTTTTGGAGGACCATTCTCTTATAGGCGCAGCTATGAAGTTTAGTGAAATTACTGGTTCTAATATAAACTATTTATCGATGAATGATGAACCAAATCTTTTAGATACACTTCAAGAAAGAATTTCAAAAGATTCATCTATTTTTCTCTTTTCTGCTTTAACCCTAGGCATGGGTATAAAACGCAATTGGGAAAGTATCGCAAAATTATGTGAAGATAACAATGTACGTACTGTTATGGATATGAGTTACCTTGTTGGACATGAGAGCATTGACTTCAGCAAGGTCATGCCTGATGTAGTACTATCATCAAGTACTAGTGGTGCACTCGGACCACAAAGCATAGCATTTCAATTTGTATCAGAGAAAATTAATGATGAAATGAAACCATTGCTAGTCGGTGGTGGTTCCATTGTTTCATTGAGCAAAAGCAATTACAAACTCAGCAACTGGAGCCACAAATTCGAAACAGGAACTATTAATATTTCGGCTGTTGTAGGGTTATCTAGAAGTTTACAACTTCTCAATGATATTGGGCTAGAATTGATTAAAAACCATGAAAAGAAACTCAGAAGGCAACTTGTTGAGGGGCTAGAGGACATTCAAAATATTGAATTAGTTAATCTAGACGGCATTGAAAATGGCCCTATTCTCTCTTTCAGATGCGAATCTGTTGATTCTCATGATATTGCCATAATCTTAGAAGATATTCAGAATATTTTTGTTAGAAGTGGAGCTTTATGTTCTCATCTGTTTATAGAAGAACTAGGACAGAATTCATTAGTACAATTATCTACTCATATATATAACACTGAAGAGCAGATAATAACATTTGTTGATACAATAAAGAGCATTATGGAAGAAATTTAAGAAAAATAAGATTAA
Organism: Candidatus Heimdallarchaeota archaeon; assembly: GCA_030611665.1. Taxonomy (GTDB): domain Archaea; phylum Asgardarchaeota; class Heimdallarchaeia; order Heimdallarchaeales; family Heimdallarchaeaceae; genus UBA460. The sequence continues at coordinate 3,721 of JAUWPI010000037.1, forward strand.
GGTTAGGTCACCTAAGCTTCTTGATTTCATGGCAAAAATGCTAAATCAAATGCCTTTCGATCATTCCTAAGTTAGGATGAACTTCTAGCTTTACAAATGTTATGCTTCTAAAGAAAATTTCTCAAAATCTTTTAATATAGTTAGTAAGTTCCTCTTTTAATGTCATATATCACAAGGTTTGGTGAAGAGTTTACTATACCTGAGGGTAAAATTTACCTTGATTCTGCAACAATGGGAAAGATGCCTGTCTCTTCTTTGAACAAGATGATTTCATACTATAAAGAGATAAATGGAGCAGCTGTTCGAAGTATGAGTCAGGAAGCCTCCGCTGCTACCAAGGTACTTGAGGTTTCCCGAAATGAAATTAAGAACTTTTTTAGCTCTTCAGAATCACAAGTTTCCTTCTTTCCTACCAGAGAAATAGCCCTAACAAATGCCTTATTTTCTTTGGATAGAATGAAAGAGAGAAAGATTATTTCTAGTATACTAGAAGAACACTCCTTACTTGCTCCTGCGATAAGAGTACATAATACATTTGGTACTAAAATCAATTATCTAACAATTGAGGAAGAAATTAATCTCTTTCAATCAATACAGGAGAAAATTGAAAGAGAAGGAGATATTGTCTTACTTTCATCATTAGCAGTAACAAATGGTGTAAAAAGAGATTGGGCAGGAGTAAGTAAACTGTGCAAAGATATGGGAGCATTATTATTCTTGGACATAAGCCAAACTATAGGACATGAAATAATTGATTTTTCTGAGAATTTACCAGATTTAGTTATATCATCTGGCTGTATAGGAGCTCTAGGTCCACAAGGGACTGCTTTTCAAATCACTAATCCTGAGATGTATGAAAAGATGGATCCTTTACTCGTTGGTGGGGGTTCTATTATTGCTTTGGAAGAATATCTATACATTTTAGAAAAATCTGATTCAAAATTTGAACCAGGTATTATCAATGTTCCTGGGATAGTAGCCTTATCAAATAGTTTGAAAGTTTTATCTAACATAGGTTTAGAAAAAATTCAAAATCATGAAAAACAACTAGATGAAATACTTAGGAAGGAACTACGAAACATTCCGAACATAACTCTAATGGAAATTGAAGGGGCAGAATATGGGCCTATTATTTCATTTGGAAGTGACAAATTCGAAGCTCATGATGTAGCAATGATTTTAGAAAACACAAAAAATATTATTTCCAGAAGTGGTGCTTTATGTTCACATCTGTTTATGTATGAACAGAAGTATAAAGATTTAGTCAGGATTTCTACTCACTTATATAATTCTGAAGAAGATATAAGAATTCTATTAGAGGTTCTAACAGAAATTATGACAACTAATTAATTTGATTTTCTAAAAAGAAAGAAAAAGAATGGAGGTAATATCTCCATAGTATTATATAAAATATATCACCAATTTACAAGAGCTAGGCCTTTATCATCTCTAAAAGTGCCATTTGCAATTATAAATATCTCAATAAAAGCTACGAATGCTGGAATACCTGTCCAACAAAACAAGAGATACACAATTCCATCTCCTACTTTTCCTACGTAGAATTTGTGAATTCCAATGTAGCCCAGAAAAATACACAATATTAATGCTACAGTTCTATTATGAGGAGATACTGCTATACCAGGCGCATAACCTACATTCACGTTGACTGGTGGAGCAGGTGTGTATGGTTGAACGACGGGAACATATGCCTGTGCTGCTGGGGCTGCTTGCTGTTGAGGTGGTTGTTTTTCAGACACTGAAGTTCCACAATTCGCACAGAATTTTATCCCTTGTTCTACGATAGATCCACAATTTGCACAAAAATACTTAGCTGACATATTTTCACCTTTTTTATTAGATTAATGTTAACTATTTATCATTTTCTACCTATTTATAAGTTTGCAAATAAAGCGCAAGAGAGAAAGCATTAAAAATGTGATACTCGTTTTTTCAATAGATTACTGCATCTGTAGTCTAGTGGTAGGACTGCAGCTTCCCAAGCTGCAAACCCGGGTTCGAATCCCGGCAGTTGCACCATTTATACTATTTATATTTATACTTAATTATCAAGAGACAATTTATACCAAACTTGACACAAAGCATTAATTTTTAAACTTAAATGCTTATATTTGATTGATTAAGAAGGTGAAATAATGGCAAAGTGTCCAGACTGCGGTGGTGAAGTTAAATACAAAGCTCCCTTCAATGTTTGCTTAGATTGTGGTTTATCATTCAAAAGAGGAGAATATGACAAAGTAAAATCTACAATACGCTCTGAATTCAAAAGTGAGATGGGTGAATCAGATGAAGAAACAGAACGTAAGGAACGTCAAAGAAAAAGAGCTTATCACGACTGGCTTATGAAGAAGGAGGATTAAGAACTTGGTTATTATAGCCCAACATCTCAAATGTGATTTTCGAAATCGTTGCGCTTCATGTAGTAAATACCTATGGCCGCCTAAACAACAAGGTCGCTATTTTTATTGTACTGATTGCAAATCTGATATCCTTTGCGATCGAGGGTTAATTCAAAATTTTTCAACTGATAGAGATGGAATAATTCAAAAAAAGAATTTGTGCATGAAATGTAATGCAGAGATAGTTGAAAAAATGTGGCCAGAAGATACTTTAGAAATATAAAAAAAAAGAATTTTACTCTATGATTACATAGAGTCCGGGGTCATCCATAATGTATATTTGACCTTCGGGATTAGCATTCATATATTCTTCAACTTGACGCTTGATTGCTTCAGCTGGAGGTTCATCTGGTTTTTTGATTGCTATAACCTTGTAAATATTGGTTAATACCTCAGGATCCCAATCTGCCACAAATTTGAGATTGTCTTTGCCGATTGTTTTCATAATTCTTAGTGTATCAACTGGTTTCTGATTACCAATTTTGAATGTATCTTCAGTACAATAGTTATCTAAGACGTACTTTAAAGCTTCTTGAATAGTAAATTCCTTAGCTTCTTGCATCACTTTCTCGTAATTGGCATTTCCAATCCCATAAGATAAAGGAGCAACAGCGATGATAATGCCTTTTCCATCTTGTCTTACTGCATTCCATGCAGCATGTATTCCTTTTCCAGCTTGATATAAATTGATACCCCAGCTTTGCATTGCACTAATAACAATATCTCCAGCTTTTGGAAGTCTTACAGTTCTCATTTCTACGATGTGTTTTGTTGCTTCATCATGGAGTGATACTAAATCACCAGCATTAATGTAAACTATTTTTCCCTCAGTAACAATTGTATCTACACCGAATATTGTAATCTGCTTCTTTAGAATATTCACCATGTTTTTGATGTCTGAAATAACGGGGTTTCCCTTAGTGTTACCGAGTCTGCACTCTGGCACAAAACCTAGTTCCACATCAAACATTTTAGGATGATTAATTCTCACAGTTTCGCTACTAGCAATACCTGGACATATTTCTTTTATTGTTCCAGCACATCCAGCAAAATAGTGTAATTCAGTGTCAGTTATAGGAATTAGTATGGCTGCTTCAAAAGCAAGTTTGTTAAATCCCATGGGAGTTCCAGCATCGCTTTCACCTATCATTTTAACATCATTTTTGCAATCATGAGGTATAATTTGGGATTTATATTCTGCATAAATCTTTTCACCAACTATTTTAATAAATTCATCTTCTTTTGGAAATCTGTGTGTACCAGTTGCTATTAACACTCGGATATCTTCTTTTTTCACGCCCAAAGATAGAACCTTTTCTATTAGAAGTGGTAGAACTACTTTTGTGTGTATGTTAGGTCTGGTTTGATCATCAACAGCAAAAACTATTGGTTTTCCAGCTTCGTATTTCTTTTGTAGAAGTTCAGCAAAAGGAATATCATATCCAATTGGGTTATTCAAAACATTCTCTAGAGCTTCTTCAATACTACCTTCAAACATTGGTTTTTTTGAAAATTCAGGAGGATTAAGAAACTTTGTTTGATTCGCATATTTCTTAGGGATAAATTCTGTTATGTATTCTGAGCCCCAAGAAATAGGTGTATCCATATATTCGCTCATAGGCTAAACCATGTAAATTAATTTATAAAAGCTGTTATGTGACAAGAAAAACGTATTAATGTTAACTCTAACCAATTACCTTTTAATTGCTTCAGAACGACAGGAAATCATGGTTGTTCGAGCAATGGCATTACATCCATCTCGGTTTAAGAATATTCGTACGATATTCTTAGCTAATCTAATTTGGGGTTTATGTAGTGGGTTCTATAATGTAATCCTGCAACCATTTCTTGTCGACTATGTAGATTCAGAGTTTATGTTTGGAGTGATAATGACTGCAGCTAATCTAGCACAACTAATTCCGATGATCTTAGTAAGTGAAGTGAGTGATAGAGTAGGTAGAAAACGAGTGTATTTAGCAGGATTGATTCTGTATATTCCTGCGATGGTTTTGTTCGCTATTTCTTCGACAGTTTCGATAGCACTGCCACTATTTCTAATTATATCAGGACTGTTATTAGTTAACCTAGGCTTTGGTATATCAGACCCCGCTTTGATGGCTTTAACAGCTGAGAGTAGTGATGAAGATAAAAAGGCTTCTTCTTTCTCTTTCATTTTCATTGCAATCTATGCTAGTGGTCTAGTTGGACCCATTGTAATTCGAATTTTCGCAAATCAAATACCAATTTATTATTATTTCTATGGGTTAATTGGAGGTTACACAATCATGTTTCTATATCAGTTATTCAGACTTAAAGAATCATTTGTTATAGAAGATTTTACAATAAATTTTTTGAAACAATTCTTCCAATCGATGAAAGCTTTGGGACAAGTTACAATACAGTTCTTTGTTTCCATCTTACACTTCCTCATTATGCCTTTTCTACTTATTTTCGGTAATTCTCCAGAGAAAACAGAGAGTAGTCAATTGCTTCGAAATGTAAAAAGAGACATGCGTCTCGTTGGAGATATCTTCAAAACTAAAGGTGTGAAATATGCAATAGGTTATTTCATTTTTGATTCTTTTGTTTTTGGTTTGAGTTTGAATATCTACAATGGAGCAGTAAAATACGTTTATGCGTATACAGAAAGTCATATAGCTACTATGCAATTGGTTATGAGTCTTAGTACAATAATCTTCTTCATTCTTTTAACAAAGATTTCTGATAAATTAAGAAAAACAGATATGCTAATGATGAGTCAGTTGGCAGGATCATTATTTTTTACAACAAATATTATTGCACATTTCACTCTACCTGAATATAGACTATATGTAATTCTTATTGGTTGGGCGGGTATAGGTGTAAGTATAGCTTTTTGGGTACCAAGTATATTAGCTATTCTTTCTGATTTTGATAAGAGGAGAAGAGCTGAGGTTTATGGTATGGTGACAGGTATCGCAGGCCTTGGCTGGTTGCCTACTGGCATTATTGCGGGATTTATCATTGAAAAAACGATAGCTACAATGGGTCTGTTAGTTCCTTTTTTAATAAGCACTATTTTATTTCCACTTTTGTTATTCCTTACAATGAAATTTCCAGACGCTGATGAAAGTAAAAGCCCGGACACTGACGAAAATATTAAAAACATCGAAAAAGAGATTCAGCCCAATTAGAATGGTCTTTCAGTCAATCCTTCCATAATCTCTTCTGCAAGTTCTTGAGAAACCCAATCGAGCATGTCAAATATCTCTTGTTCGAATCTATCATTATAATAGAAGTAACCTACTAACCAGAAATCACTTTCGCTTTTGCTTAATTGCTTCAAATACCAGCCTTCCTTCAGTTCTAATACATCTATGTTTCTGTTTTCAAGCCTTTGTTTCTCTTTGACAGAAAGTGTTGACCTAACGAGAATCTCACTGTCTATAGAAAATGCTGTTAATAATTCAGAGAAAAGAAGTATGCTATTTTTTTCAACAAGATCATCTTTAGAGGTTATATTGTAAACTTTTCCTTGATCTATATCTCCTACAAACAAATCAGCAACATACAGTTTTTCTTCTTCTTCTAATTTAGTTAGTTTATGTCTCACTGTTTCTAAGAAATTATTTTGTATTCTCTCTTCTGGAAAAGTTTGAGTAAACTTTGCTATTTCTAACACTCTTTCTAATATTTCCTCTGGTGGTGAATACACGGCAAAGGAGATGTGAGGTGATAGGATGTTGAAAATAGCTTGCCCTCTTTTCTCAATATACTCTGTATTTTCATACAAATCAGCAAAGAATACGAATCTCAATGAATTTCCTTCACCTAAAGGTGAATAAAGATATATTTTGATATCTTCAAGTGCAGCATTTACCAACCCTCTTGAACTATCAGTACATTCTATCACAAAATTGTTCAATGCACATATCATTGGCCATATAAGTTCCTCACTCATTTTTACTGTATTGTCTGTATATATTGTTCTACCTAATCCAGTTTCTAAATCCATAAATGCAATTTGATGAATCATTAAAGTAAATAACTTTTTATTCTACATAAAAATATCTGTTGTAGAAGACTGCAATTAACATAAAATTATTATTTTGTAGCATTCTTAGCACCAATCAACGTTGATATCATGGAAACTGAAACTTCTGCGGGAATAGTTCTGTACAATTCTGGTTACTATTTATTACTCAATTATGGGCGTAGTAGAGTAACGAATAACAGGTGGGGGTTAACAAAAGGTAGAATTGAAGGGAAAGAAACTGTGATACAAGCCGCTTTAAGGGAAGCTTTTGAGGAGACAGGAATAAAAGACATATCTATCCTAGAGGAATTTCAACATAAAATCACATATTATTTTGCTAGAGGATCTCACAAGATCAAGAAAACTGTTATTTATCTTGTTGGTATAGCTAATACTACTGATGTTCAAATTTCCAAAGAACACATAGGATCCCAATGGGCAACTTATGAAAAAGCTCTTGAAATGTTAACTTTTGAAAATACAAGAAAAGTAATAAGAGCCGCAGAAAGGTATCTCAAAGAAAACGGATTAGCTAAACAGCCTAAAGGGGAATTATAATTGGTTTTAACAGATAAGGATTTTGCAACAAAGAAGCCTATTGTAAGAAAGCCTAGGACTCTCAATCCTTTAGGTGGGGTATTAGTTGGTCTATCAATAGGTGGAGGACAAGCATTGATTTACAAATCGTTTATTGATAACACAATCAATGTTGGATTTTCAGCTCTTGGTATCTTTTTAATCTTACTAGCTGCAACTTTTCTCCTAGCTACTCTTTCATTGTCAGGTAAGTATGTGAGTTTCATAGTAAAACTGGAGGGAAAGAATAAGAAATCTATACAAACAGCCTTGCAAATAATGTATTTCTACATCGGTTTCATTCCAATCTATGGTTTTACTCTAGTTTATTCTATTTCTTCAGGTTCTTTGGATTTCTGGAAAATATTAATAGTAATGGGAGTTTTTATAGCATTTATTGCAGCAGAGATATTCTTTGTAATCTCACTGTTCTACAAAAAAGAAATAGGTCTAGGAGAACTTAAAGAACCTTTCTTCCAACCAGAACTTATCATTATGATACTAATTTGTATTGCAACTGTCACTATCTCAACAATTCTCCTTGTTTTCATGTAAAAATATGGATTCAATGAAGAATTTTAAAACCTTTATTCTTTGTTAAATCAGTTTGTAACTCTTGGAAAGTTTTCACTGCACTATCAAAGTTCACTTTGTTGGAGAAAGTTTCAACTCCTTTTAGTAACGAGCCTTTAAATTTCCATAGTTCAACACTGTAAAAGTAGGTTTCAGGTTCAGGAATATGCAAGCCAGACCGATCATATACATAGCCTGTTCTTTGCCCAAAAGACAGCATAATAACAAACCAATAATGGGGTCTAGGATCATCATCGTCAGATGGTTTCTCCAGAGTTATGGTTTCTTCCATTATTCCACTCTTTGTACTTGCTGATAACTCTAGCTTTTTGAGATTTTTATATATATCAGGAGGTAATTTTCGAGAGGACATGTTAAAGTCAAAATAATTGTGAGATTCATTAAATAAAAATTTAACCCATAAAATTGCTTATTTTTATAGTGAAATGTGTTTTTTACATTGATAGTTTAAAAAGGGTTTAAATAATATGGAAGCAATTAATTTGTATATACAGATGGAAAATCAGAGTAGATAGGGATGAATACCGGTTCTTCTCCTTTAAGATGTTTTATAATTGATTTAGATTTTTTTATTGAAGAAAAGGAGAAAGGAATAGAAGAGCCAATAATTCGCATTCGAGCTAAAGATCAAAGCAATGAACCGCTTATTTTACATATTACTGGCTTTTACCCATATTTTTACATAGAAGATCTACGTGAAACCAAAAAAGCCATCCAAAGTCTGTTATATACCGAGAAGGAATTTGGAGCATGGATTAAAGATTCCTACCCCGTAACCAAGTTCAAGTATTATCAAAATAAACCTATTTTCTTAAGAAAAGTTTTGGGAAGTAATCCATGGAGAGTATTAAAATATAGTAGAATCCTCCAAACAAAGGGTATTAAAAGCTATGAAAACGACATTTCGTACACTGCTCGATTTCTAATTGATACAAATATTAAAGGATTAAATTGGGTTGAAATAAAGAATTACAAGGAAAAAGGTATAGAAAACAACTCCAAAGTATTAGAAGTAAATTATGAAAATATTGCAGCAGTTGAAGATAATTCATTTCCTCTCACTCTATTAAGTTTAAATTTAGTAATCAATTCTTTCAATCATCAAGGTAAGAAAATACACAATTTTTCTAGCATTATGGACGAAGGTAAGCAGCGAATAATCTCAATGAGTATTTGCTGGGGAATTGAAGGAAGTAGTTCGAAACCTAAGAACAGAACTTTCATTCTAGAACAAGATACAGACAAATCTGAGAAACAACTAATTGAAAATGTTATCAAGGAGATTCATTCAAAAAATCCTGAAATTTTGATCACGTTTAATGGCAATCGAATTACATTACCTTACTTGTTAAAACGAATGGAAAATTTAGGTTTAGATCCAAATTCTTTGAGCCCAATGAACAAAGCTAAGATTAAGTCACCAATTGGATATCTTGGATACAGAATCCCTGGATTGGTTTCTTATGATTTGATTAAAAGCACCAGGTGGTTAAGAACAAAATCTGGCAAAAAAGGGCTCACTGATTTAGCTAGGGAGTATCTCAAAATCAAACGAAAAGGAGACTATGAAACTATCAACAAGTTATGGTTTGAATGGATTATACAAAAGAAGGGTATGAATAAGCGCAAGATCAAAATCATGAATTCTCAAGATTCTAACATCACTTATGCACTTTTTGATGCTATGGGAATGACTGAATGGTTAGAAGTCATGAAACTTGTAGGATTAAGACCTTCTGAAGCTGTATATTCAACCCCAAGACACATAGGAGAGTTTCAGGTTTTTAGGATACTTCATGGAAAAGATACAATTATACCCTCGGAACCTAGCAAGAAGGAACTTGTTCTTCGAAAAAGTAATAGAGCAATGGCAGTTGGAGGATTTGTTCTAGTTCCTAAAGGAACATTACATGAAGCAGTGTTAATAGCTGATTTTCGTTCTATGTTTCCAAGCATAATGGTTGCATACAATATTGGTGGTGAAAGCTATGATTCTTCAGTAGCTGAACCAAAAAAGAAATTTCTCTCAGAACCAGACACTGCTCTAAGAATTATGGAAAAACAAATTCTAGATGAAAGAAAGGAGCTCAAAAAGAATATCTATGAACTGGAAACTTATCTTAGAACTTTCGCAAAAAGCAATGGAAAGTCTAGTTTAGAGAGAAAGCTTAAGAAACTGAAAACAAAATCAAATGCTCTTAAAATAGTTGCAAATTCATTATATGGGAGTCACAATTATGTGGGGAGCAGATTCTTTAACACAGATATTTCTAATGCAATAACTAGCATTTCTAAGGAATACATCAAAAATTTAGATAAGTGGACTCAAGAATTAACCAAAGGTAAGTGTCAGGTTATTTATGGGGATACAGATAGTATTTTTGTCAAATTATCTGAAAAACAGGCAGTATTTGAAGTATATGCTAATTCAAAAAAAGGAGAAGTATTTTCCATTAACGATGTACCTGAAGTAAAGAATCTCTTGCAATATTTTAGATCAAAACTTCCAAAAGAGATGGAATTAGAATTTGTTGACTTAGCTCTAAGAATTGTTTTTGCTCCTGAAACCAAGAAACGATATAGTTATGTTAGCGCAGTTTCTCAAGAGTTAATTATTATTGGATTTGAAGCTATTCGAAGTGATACATCACCGTTTGCAGCTGAAGTCCAGAAAGAAGCTTTGAAACTAGTTTTGGAAGAAGGTAGTATTTCAAAAGCTAGAGACAAAGTAATTGAACTTTGTATGAATTTCGAAACTTTAGAGGATAAAGAGCTAATAGAAAAAACAACAATTCTTGGACCCATACGAAGAAATCCCAATGAATACAAAAGCAAAACTCCTGCAATTGGTGCTCTAGAAGATTATGCAAAAATCAATCAATTGAACATAAATGAGATCTGGAAGGATTTTGATCGGTTTCCATTCATTATTCAAGAAGGAAATGTTTCATTGTACAAAAGATCAAAACATCCGTCGTTGGTTACAATTGCAAAAATCGACAAAGAACACTATTTACGGGAAGCTTTACGAGATGTTCATCGAATAGGAGTAAAAGTAGAAATGAAGGATATTACAACATCTAGTCAAAAAACATTAGATCATGCATTACTATTTTCAAATAGAAGGAAAAAGGAAGAATAAGTCACAACTCAAATGAATTGTTTTCGCTTGTATCATTTTTATAATATTCCTGTTTTTCTTCTGCTATTAATGAAAAAAGATCATCAAGTTGTTCTCTATACTTCTTTTCCTCAATTAGTTTCTTTGTGGAGTTCATAACAGAGAGATTGGAAAACAATAATATTAAACTCCATAATTTCTCATCGATTTCAAGTTCATATTCTTCTCTAAGAGAGTTCATTGAATCGTGAGTATTATCTATCATACTCTTAATAACAGTGGTAAGAACTTCTATTTTTGTATCAGTTAAGTCCTCAAAAACCTTATCAGCCATTTTTTTGACTATTCTTTCTACTGGTTTCTCTGGGATAGGAGTCATAGATTCCAAATAAGTTGGTTCGAGCACATCCAAAGGTGCCCATAACAGGATATTGATTCCATCTGGTTCATAACTTGCACGATAATATTTTATGGTTTTGTTCATATTTTTGATTTTTTCTTCCCTCACAACTTGAATTAGTTTTGATTTTTCTAGAATTTGTATATGATGATAAATTGCTTGAGGAGTACTACCTTTTTTTTGGATTGTATTTCCCTCTTTATCTTTGGCTTCATAAACAACTTTTTCAGCAATTTCAGAAAGATTTAGCTCTTCCTCAGAAGTTAAACGCAAAATTGCAAGACGAATTTTTGACCCTAAGGCTTTACTCATATTGACAGTTTCACCTTTCTTGAGTTTTATTATGTTCAAACCTTTATGAGATGCCTTAGTAGTTTGTTTTTTCGAATTCATATATTGATAACCATGTGAAATTCTCTGTAAAGGTTTTTTTAGTTTTTGGTTGGATTTATTTTTTTTTTGTAATTTTGTTTATTATCGACAGATTTAAAGTAAATTTTGTTAATTTTTTATTGTATTACATAAACATAGAGAGATCTGTGATTATAGTGAGTCTACATGAAGCAGAATTTTACGAAAAACTTGAGGAAAAAATTGTTCACTGTCTTTTATGCCCTCGCTTTTGTACAATACAACCTGACCATCTTGGAAACTGCAAGTCCAGAAAAAATTTAGATGGGAAACTGTATGCTTTAGGATATAATCGGTTTACTTCAGTTCACGATGATCCAATTGAGAAGAAACCTATTTATCATTATAAACCAGGAACATCTTCAATGAGTTTTGGAACAGCAGGATGCAACTTGCATTGTGATATGTGCCAGAACTGGTCTATTAGTCAAGTATCAGCTGAAAGTAATAATCTGATAAATATTACTTCAAAACAAGCAATAGAAAAAGTTAGAAATTACAACTGTGATACCATCGCTTATACATATAATGAGCCATTAATCAATTTTGAATGGATAAGAGATACTGGAAAATTAGCTCATAAGAATAATATAGGTAATGTACTAGTGTCCAATGGTTTAATCAATAAAGAACCACTTTCTGAACTATTTGGTATCATAGATGCTGCCAACATTGATATTAAAGCTTTCAACCAAGACTTCTATGGAAAAGTAGCTCATTTTCCTGGTTTAGAACAAATCAAAGAAAATGTGCTTCTAATGTTCTCAGAAGGTATCCACATCGAACTAACAATGCTCTTAATTCCAGGTTATAACGACAATAAAGAGGAAATCAAACAGTTTGCAGAATGGGTTCTTAATTCAATGAATAGCAAAGTACCAATTCACTTCAGTAGGTTCTATCCTCACTATAAAATGCAAGATGTTCCTCCCACACCAGTTGAAACCGTTTTAGAAGCCAGCACAATTGCAGAATCTGTTGGGATGAAATATGTATATACTGGAAATCTTCCCTATTCTGAAATTAACTCTACCATTTGCCAAAATTGTGGTGTTACTCTTGTAGAAAGAGCTGGTTATACAATAAGGAAGAAAAATCTTGGTAAAGATGCATCGTGCAAGAAGTGTGGAGAACCTTCAGATATTATTATCTGAGATTTGCTTTTCTTTATGTTGTCTTACAACTAAATTTATATTGTTTCAAAAAACAGAAGAATAGAATGTTAGATACTATAGAGAAGGTAATCAACAAAATTAGTATACCCTCAAAAGATTTCTTAGACATCCGTTATGCTTATGCTATGGGAGAATCTTTCACCGTTAGAAATGGAAGATTTGATAGTGTAAGTAATCAGACAACTGGAGGTGTCGCCATTAGAGCTTTAATAGATAACGCTTGGGGATTTACAACTATTGTTAATACAGATGAAGGATCTATTCAAAAAGCAGCTGAAAAAGCAATACGAATTGCTAAAATAGGATCAAAGTTTACTAAACAAGAGAGAAAGATAAATGATGATTGGGTTTTCGAAGGGAAGGGTGGGACAAAACTTGAAATTGATCCTAGAGAAATTGACAAAGAGACTAAATTTGAAAAAATCATTCAAACCGAAAAAGCAGCCCGTGAATTTTCTGACCGAATAGCAGAAACATCCTCAACTTACCGAGAATCACACAGTAAAGAGTTTATAATAAACAACAAGGGTACTAAAGTGGAAAATGAGAACCATGTTGTTCGAATTATGAAAAATGTTATTGCGAGAGAGGGGACTGAAATGCAATCTGTTTTTGATTCTATTGGTGGTGCAGGGGGATGGGAATTGATTCAGAAATGGGAACCAGAGAAAGAGGGTCTGAAAGCTGCTGAAATGGGTCTCAAGCTCTTATCTGCAAGAAAACCTCCATCTGGACGTATGAACGTCATTATGGATCCTTCCTTAACTGGTGTCTTTGTTCATGAGGCATTTGGACATGCTTGTGAAGCTGATGCTGTTATAGCTAAACAATCAGTTCTTGAAGGTAAAATCAATAACAAAGTTGGTGTGGAGGAAATCAATGTTTATGATGACCCAACTTTACCAAGATTAAGAGGTTCTTTTGATTATGATTCTGAAGGTACTAAAGCACGTAAAAGAATACTTGTGGAAAAAGGTGTTTTGAAAGAATATTTCCATACACTTGAAACAGCAACTGCTTTAGACATGGATCCTAATGGTTCTGGTCGAGCAATGAATTTCAACTTCACTCCGTTAGCTAGAATGGGAAATACATATGTTGACTCTGGTGATAAATCACTTGAAGAAATTGCTGAACATACCAAAGAAGGTGTTTATCTAAAGAATTCTTACGGAGGATATGTTATGCCTGCAAAAGGACAATTTTACTTCTCTTGCCAGTTGGGATACTTCATTGAAAATGGTGAGATAACTGACTTGATTGGCAATGTTGGAATGTCTGGAATGACTTTAGAAGTATTTCAGAACACTTATGCAGTTGGAAAAAAATGGAAACCTGAATTTCTTGGTACGTGCGGAAAACAAGGTCAAGGCATTCCAGTTACTGCTGGAGGTCCAGATTTGGGTGTTTCAGATATAGTTATTGGAGGATCTCAATAAAATGTCAACTGAAATGAATTTACATGAATTAGCTGAAAAAGTCATTAAACTTGGTTTATCATTAGGGGCTGACCAAGTTGAAGCTTATACAATTTTTGGAGCTGCTAGAAACGTTCAACTAGAAAGAGGAGCCATTAGAAAGTTTACGGATGTTGCTAACTCTGGTTTAGGAGTTAGAATCATAAAAGATAAAGCGATTGGTATGGCTTCTACAACAATATTTTCTCATGAATCCATAGAGAAGACTGTAAAGGACGCTTATTCTTTAGCAAAAGTCAGCCCACCAGATAAAAATTTCAATTCACTCCCTGAGGATAATCGTTCCACTCCTGAGATTAAAGGGTGTTTTGATCAAAACATAATTGATTTATCAGTTGAAGGTTTCACAGAAATGATTCTCGAAGGAGTACAAGAAGCTCAAGTAAGAGAAGATGCTATAATAGGTGGTAGTTTTACAGCAGGTAACGGTGAACGATTTATCATTAGTTCTCAAGGTATAGATAGATTTTCCAAACAAACATCAATTACAGGTTATCTAAGCGTTAAGATACAAGATGGAGAAGATATTGGAAATGCATATTACTTCGATTCTTCCAAAGTGTTAGCTGACTTTGATCACTTAATTGTAGGAAAGGAAGCTGGAGATCGAGCATTAAAGATGCTTGGATCACAAAAGATTGAAACTGCAACTTTACCCATCCTTCTTGATCCTGATAGTTGTATGGGAACAATCTCCCCTATCATTTCATCTGGTATCAATGCTTTCAGTGTATTTAATCGAACAGCTTACTTTGTCGATAAAATAGGTGATGTAATTGCTTCGGACAAATTAACAATTACTGACGATCCATTTTATCCTGGAGGTGTCGATTCTTCTGCTTTCGATGATGAAGGAGTAATTTCCCAAAAATTAAACCTTGTTAAGGATGGTATTCTTAATACTTACATAACCGATTCTTATACTGCACCTCTTGTAGGACTTGATAATACAGGACACGCATCTCGTGGATCATTTGCATCAAGACCAACACCCTCAACATACTCATTAGATATCAAAGCTGGAGAAACTGCAAAAGATACACTTCTTGAGGATCTCAAAGAAGGTATTCTATTGATAGGTTCATCTATCATTGATATGTCTGGTAACCCTCAGATTTCAGCTCAGATAAATCAAGGGTTTTATGTTAAAGATGGAGAGGTTCAATATCCTGTAAAGAATGCAATGATTGGTACTACTGTCTTTGAAGTTTTCGAAAAAATTGAAGATTTCAGTAAAGAACAACAAAACCGACATGGACACAAATCTCCATGGATGTTACTTTCTACGCTTCAAGTAAGTGGTGGCAAGTAATTTATCCCTTTTTCTTGATAAATTACATCAATTATAATTTCTAATTTTTTCTTCAATTTTACTCTTTCCTTCACGTGAAACTAGCAATATTGTTTCTCTAAATTCTTGATTGAATTCTACTTCCTTAATCCTCATTGCAAGTTTTATCAATTCTTCCTTTAGATTACCGAATTTGTATTCCAAATATCCTAGCAATCTTGTTTTACTTTCTCTTCTAGATATCATGATCAGTGGATTATGAATTTCAATGATGTGATTTTCTGTTTCTGATAGAGTTTTTACTTTTTCAATAATCGATGTTACTAGATTTACTAGAGATAAATATTTCACTCGTCCCATCAAACCTTGCCAATACTTTGGAGGTTTTCGATTTCTAGTGAAGTCAAGAATAACCCCTTTTGATTCTACTTGAGTTGAGAGAGATAAAGCTGATTGTCTCCCTTTATCCTCTGTTAAAATGAAAATTCTTTCTTTCTCAAATAAACCTATTTTAAGTTGAAAGTATTCATAACACTCAACAAGTCTCTTTAATTCCGAAAACCTGTACTTCGATTTTGAATTACCTCGTGATGGTTTATTATAAACAAACACATCACAGCCCAAGTCTTTTACCACTGATGAATAACGTAGAAGCGCGATTTCAGCTCTTTCACCTTTTCTAGGAATTATGAATAAACCAAAATTATTCAATTTTACATCTTTCTGATAGGAAAATCTTGAAAGGAATAGACCATCAAAACTGTCTAGTTGCCCTTTTTTTTCCTTTTTAATTCTAATTTTTAGGGTTTCTGTCATCTGATTGTTCTTCAACAAATTTCTAATTTTATTTTCTCTCTGCCACTTGTAGATGAAAAAGAACAGTGCAACTCCACCCATTTTAGCAATCCAGTATCCCAATAAATAAACAAAATGCCTTATAAAAGACCAGAAAGTATACATGATTCTATGAAAATATGAATTCATATTTTTTCTATATACCCCCATAATTGGCACTTTCTTTGATAAGAGCATATACATGAAAGGTAATATGTTATTGGATGCAACCTAAAGGCACACCTCAATAGAATGTGCTTCAAGCCTCTAAAATAACATATCATAAACCTTATTGCTATAAAAGAAGTTGATTGGTTAATGTTATCCTTTAGCTCAGCAACTTTTGCAAATATTCTTTCAGTAGGAGTAAACAGTCTTCTAGTTGCATTGAAGTTAACAATTGGTATTATATCAGGATCTATAAGCTTGATTGCAGATGGATTTGATTCTATACTAGATTTGGTAACTGCAACATTTGCAGGTGTTGGTGAGAAAATCAGTAAGAAACCAGCTGATTCTTCCCATCCTTTTGGGCACCAAAAATACCAACTAGTCTTTAGTATAGCTATTGCTCTAACTTTGTTCATTTCCTCGTATTTCATAGCGAGTGAATCGATAGAGAGGCTAGTTAACCAAACTCTTCTCCCATTTGATTTTCTATATCTAATACTTATAGCAGCA
>JAUWPI010000078.1 GCA_030611665.1 Candidatus Heimdallarchaeota archaeon
CGAACACAGGCATATAGGACAGATACAATGGTTACTTAAACGTTCTACTGGTTGGACTGATGATGAGTTATATGGTGTAACAGAATAATCTTTCTTTTGATTTTGTGGAGATTAAGATAATTAGTCCGCGAAATATTTTTAAAATAATCATACTTATTGAGTAAAGTGAATGAATTTTAGGAATTGAAATTATGAAACCACCAGTTGAACCTTTTAAGATTAAAGTTGTTGAACCAGTTACCATTCCTTCTGAACAGAGAAGAAAAGAAGCTATCAGAGAGGCAGGATTTAATACCTTTTTGCTTTTGTCTGAAGATGTTTATATTGATTTACTGACAGATTCTGGCACATCTGCTATGTCTGATAATCAGTGGGCAGGAATGATGTTGGGAGACGAAGCTTATGCAGGAAGTAAGAACTTTTATCATCTTGAACAAGCAGTACAAGATATTCTTGGATTCAAATATGTAGTTCCAACTCACCAAGGAAGAGGAGCGGAGCATTTAATGTTTCAACACCTTGTGAAACCTGGTCAAATAGTTCCAAGAAACATGTATTTTACAACTTCGAAATTACATGTAGAGATTCCTGGAGGGAAAATGGTAGATGTAATTATTGATGAAGGTCATGATCCAGAAAATCTACATCCTTTCAAAGGTAATATGGATTTAAATAAATTACAAGAGTATGTCGATGACTATGGACCTGAAAAAATTGCCTGTGTCAGTGTGGAAATGAATGTCAACATGGCTGGTGGACAGCCTGTTTCTATGGACAATCTACGCAAGCTAAGAAAATTCTGTAATGAGTATAATCTCAAGATTATCTATGATGCTACTCGTTCTAGCGAAAATGCTTACTTTATACGAGAAAGAGAAAAAGGTTACGAAAATACACCAATAATTGACATACTAAGGGAAATGATGAGTTATGCTGATGGTTGTATCCATAGCTCGAAAAAAGATTGTTTAGTTAACATCGGTGGTTTCCTAGCTACTCAAGATAAAGAGATATTTGAAGGAACTCGAAACATGGTTGTAGTTTATGAAGGACTTCACACTTATGGTGGAATGGCTGGTCGTGATATGGAAGCTTTAGCTAGAGGATTGCGAGAAGGAACTGAATATGAATATCTGAAGTATCGAATAAATCAAGTTCGATATTTAGGGGAGTTGTTAATGAAAGCCAATGTTCCGATTGTGAAACCTGTTGGAGGTCATGCTGTCTTTATTAATGCTTTAGAATTCCTTCCTCACCTTGAACGAGAACAATGGATTGCTCAGACTTTAGCCGGTGCAATATACGAGAATTCAGCTGTCAGATCTATGGAAAGAGGTGCTGTTTCAAAAGGTAGAGATAAAGAAACGGGAGAGAATATTTTTCCGCCCTTAGAGCTAGTAAGACTTACAATACCAAGGAGAGTCTATACAAACACGCATATGGAATACACTGCTAACTCAATAATCAATCTATATGAAAAAAGAGATACCATACCTGGATTAAAGATGGTTTATGAACCCAAGTACCTCCGATTCTTCCAATCAAAATTCGAGCAATTGACTCTCTAATCATCTGCTCTATTTTTGACATATATTGGAATTCAGTTCCAGTAATCTTTATTATGTTGGAAGAAGAAGATGTGTAATGTACTAAAATGAGAATACATAGCAAACGAATTTTGATCTTAATACTATTGATGAGTTCTTTTCTCTCTATGTTACATTTACAGCAAAACACTACTCCATTAAGTGTTCAAGCTGAAGCTGATTGTCCCCCTTGTATAATAAATCAAGCTCCTCCAATTAATGAACCAAGTCCTGAAGTTCAAAGTGCTTGGATTCTTCTTGGAGGAGATACAGAGGATCATAAAGATATGGCATCTATTCAGAGTGGAGTTAATATAATTTACGAAACTCTAAGGGGTGCTGGTTTTACTTCAGAACAACTATACTATCTGGGTCCTGAAGTTGGGCCAAGTCAACCTTATGTAAATACTTCTGCAACTAAAATCAATCTTCAATATGCAATTGAAACATGGGCACCACAACATGTTGATTCTACCCAAAGCTTAGGAATAGCCCTCTTATCTCATGGTGATATAAATGCTATTGCTGTGATGGTAGATGATTCTTTACGGGATTATGATTTGAATTCATATCTGAACAATTTTGAAGCTACTACTGGATGTAAGAGAATAATTGTTGTAATTGAAGCATGCCATTCTGGGTCATTTATAGATAAATTAAGCAAAGATAATAGAATTATAGTAACATCTACTGCCACTTACTTTGGAGCAGCTTTTAATGTTGATAGAACCACTGGGGCCTTTTCAGAATCCTTTTGGTCATCTATTGCACATTGTGCAACGATTGGAAATGCATTTGAAGGAGCTGTTGATCACATTAGAAATCTTGGCAAAAACCAAGTACCACAACTTGATGACAATCATGATGGAGTTGGAACCACTCCGTATCCTAATGATTACTTACCTACGGGTGGCGAAGGTTATGATGCATTAAATGTGAAGATTTGGGCTAAACCGAGAGTATGTTTTCCTAAAATAAAAATAGAAATGGTTCCTTTGCCTATTTACGAAATTTGGGATCTTTTTACAAGTGTAGTAAATATTAACGTAGAAGTTGAAAGTTCTACAGGAATTAGCAAAGTTTATGCAAGATTTGTACCTTCAGGCTGGGAACCCTATGATCCACTGGATGGATATATGCATCCAATTAATGATGCTGCAATAAAAATGGTTGAATTAGAAGATCCTTTAATGAATGGTATTTATTCTGGTGATGCAGCTTTTGATGGTCTTGCTCTTGGCGATTCATTTATGGTTAATATTTTAGCATATGATGCAGATGGGATGGTTGCAGATATTGTTTCAACCTCTCTTTCATTCAATGCAGATGGAGAGACTCCTCCAGATACAGAACCTCCATCGATCTATATAACTAGACCCGACTCAGATGATACTCTTTCAGCTGTAGTTGAAATAACTGCAAAAGGTGAAGATAACCAAGAATTGGAAAATATTGAACTCTACATAGACGGAGTTTTAGTGGATGAGATCTCAATGCCTGATTACTATCCTTATCCTGAACTTAGTTTCATGTGCAATACGAGTCTATATGAGAATGGAGAGCATAATATTACTGCTATAGCAATAGATCAGGAAGGATTAACAAATCAAACTTCAATTTTAGTAACATTTGATAATGGGGACAACAATCTAATTTACTATGTTGCCATAATTGGAGGAGGAATTGTTGTTATATTAACGTATATAGTAATAAGATCGAATAGTAATAAGAAAAGAAAAACCAGTAAAAGAAAAAGTAAAAAAAAGAAGAAATAATATCCTATTCGAGATAAACTTCCTTATTTGTTAATCTCTTTTGATTTTTTATGAGCAATTATTGATATAAATTCGTAAACAATGTTTGATGCTAAAAGAGCAGTTATTTCAGCTGGATCAAAGGATGGCAGAACTTCGACGATATCAAACCCAATATAATTTAGATCTTTTAATTCTCTTATTAGATTCAATGCCTCTCCACTAGTAAATCCCCCTACTTCTGGAGTTCCTGTCCCTGGTGCATAAGCTGGGTCAACAAAATCTATATCAAATGTAAGGAAGACCTTTGCATCTCCCACTCTGTTTTTTATTCTTTTTACTAACTCTACTAGACCAATTTTTCTTATTTTGTCAGCTGTTATTACTTCAAAACCTAAATCTTTTGGAATTTTTAAATGGTCTTCAGAATAGATAGATCCCCTTAATCCAACTTGTATTGAATTGTCAACAAGTAACAGATTTTCTTCAACAGCTCTCTTAAATGGTGTTCCATGATTATATGGTTTACCAAAATATTCGTCAATTGTGTCACTATGTGCATCAAAATGAACTAATGCCACAGGACCATGTTTTTTCTTTATTGCTCTTAGCTCTGGTAATGTTATTGCATGATCTCCTCCAAGTAAAATCGGAATAACATTAGCTTCGACAATTGATGAAAGCTCTTCCTCTATTCTTTTGTAAGTGTCTTCTATGTAACCTGGAACAACCGGTAAGTCCCCGTAATCAATACCTGAAACATGATCAAATGGACTTATATTTAAGATAGGATTGTGACCTCTCAATAGAGCAGATACTTTTCTTATAGCAGCTGGTCCTTCTCTCTGTCCAGTTCTAAATGATGCTCCTGCGTCAGAGGGAACACCAATAATTGCAAAATCGACTCCTTCAGTTGTTTTTAGGTGAGGTAAACGCATAAATGTTTTAATTCCTGAGAATCTTGGAGATTTAATTGGATCTGTTGGTTTATAGTTATTCATTCTTATTTCACTGTATTAGTATTTATAACTGAATCTTTTGCTTTTTCCACCATGGCTATCGATGAATATTTTCTCTCCATCGGGTCCATCAATAAAATCAATCATCTGTCCTGGGGAACCAAATGGATATTCTTTTGAGAGTGTGAATTTATTTCCTTCTTCATGTTTGTATATTTCAAAGATTTCAACAGGGTCGTCAGCAGCAGGGCTTATAGCAACGAATTTATGCCCAATTTGACTGAATAATATTACTCCCCACTCTCCTGCAAAGAAACCTATTATATCTTTGAAATCTGGAACTGCTTCATTGGGTTTCGCTTTTAATTCTTTCTTCTTTTTCTCTAGTTGCCCTAAAATGTCCTTTATGCCGTTGAATAAAGTTAATGCTGGACCATCAATAGCATTTGTAAGTGCAACAATGATTATTTTTTGCTCTTGAATCAATCCAGTTCGAGTTATAAATCCAGGATAACCTCCACCATGTCCAACAATCTTTGCGTCTGGTAAAGTAGTAATGCTAAATCCTAACCCCCAATCTGCAGTTTTTGCCTTGAATTGTATTCTCTGCATTTCTCGCTTAATATAATCCGGAAACAAGATATTATTCCCTAATATGTGAGCTCTAAAGAATTTAATAAGGTCTTCAACTGTACTGCTCAATCCTGTTGCCGCATGCATTATTTTTGCAGGAACGTGCTCAATAATCCCCCTCTCTTCTTTGGGGAGTTTTCTTTTGTGACCTGTAGCGTGTTTAGCAAGATTTGTTTCATCAACGTCTAAAACAGTATTTTTCATTTCTAAGGGATCAAGAATTTCTTTCTGAATATAATCAGAGTAACTTAGTCCAGATACAGATTCTATAATCTGTCCTAAGAGTGTATAACCAAAGTTAGAGTATTTTAAAATCTCACTTGTCTCAAAGAAACTAATTCCTTCTTTTATTTGTGCTTTAATCTCTTCAATTCCAGGAAATTTGTAATTATACCAATGTGCTGTATTACCATCTCGTGACATACCACTTGAATGAGTAAGTAAATGACGGATACGAACCTGTTCCATATTCTTATCCTTTTCAGAGGTAAACCAAGGGAGGTGTTTTGAAACTTTGTCATCGATTGATAATTTTTCTTCGTGATAAAGTTTCATGACTGCAGTTGCTGTAAACAATTTAGAATGAGAAGCAATTCGGAATAAATGCTGATCTGTTAATTTTGTTTTATCCTTTAAGTTTGCATAACCGTATTCTTTTTTGAAAATGATTTCATCTTCAACAAAAATACCTATCGCAACTCCAGGGATTTCTTTTATGTAAGTTTGATAATCAAGCCAGTTATCAATTAAATGAAGGGCTTGTTTAAGTACTATCTTCTTAGACATATTGGAAAAATGAGTTGTGAATTAAAAACAATTGTGATTCACTAGAAATAATTAATTTCTCAAAGCTTGAAAAAAGGAATATAAGAATAATTTAGAACAATTAATTTTAGATTTTCAAGATTTTAAAAAAATAGAATAATTGAGCTTTCGCTCCTATTTTATCTCTTTCTCAACAATCTTCTGGCTACCATTTCTAATGCTTGAGTAACTGGGTAGATTGTCTCGTTAATTGCTGGAGCATAACAAAGATCAGCTTCTAAAAGTTGCTTATATGTCATGTCAGCTTGAATAGCTATCGATACTATATTCAAATTATCTGTAACAAGATTGTAACCTATGCCTTGTGCACCAATTATTTTTCCTGTTTCTTTAACTACTAAAACTTTGAAATAAATTTCCCTTGCTCCTGGCATATAGTGGGGTAAATCTGTTGTTTTAATTTTAACTGCTAAAACATTCCCTTCACCATATTTTTCTTCAGCTGTGACAATATTGTAGCCTACAGACCCTACATTTAAATCTACGAATGGTACAATGAAATTGTTTAATGTTCCAGGGAACTCTAATTCACCTGGTTTTGCTACTGTATATGCTGCTATTCTTCCCATATGAACGGCGCATGTAGCCAACATTGATGAAAGTGGGTCACCTCTGACTAGATCAATTGTCTCAGTACAATCTCCTATACCTATAATATCTGGATCAGAAGTTTGTAGATATTTATCAACTTTCAAACCACCAGTTACACCGATTTCTAATCCTGCTTCCTTAGCTAAAGTTGTTTCTGCTTTCACTCCAGCGGCAACAAACACAAAATCTGTTTCCAATTCCTCATCATTTGTTGTAATCACTTTATATACCATTCCGTTTTCGTCTAGAATAACCTCTTTAACATTCTCTCCAACTTTTATTGTTAGATGTTCTGAAAGTTTAGCATTTAAGAGATCAACAATTAGCTTACTATAATCTGGATCCACAGATTGTCTCAGGACTCTGGACCTTACAAATATTGTAACATCTAATCCTCTTTCAGCAAGTTCACATCCAACTTCTAGAGCAATTGCAGACGCACCTATAACAACAACTTTCTTTGCTTTCTCAGCAGCTAAGCGTATTTCTTCTGCTTCTTCTAACCATTTGAGTGAAAAGACATTCTTACCTTCTTTTACTCCTGGGATAGGAGGGCTGGTATTATATGAACCTGTAGCAAGGATAATCTTATCGTATTCTAATTCAAATCTTTCATCAGTATTTAGATTTCGAACTTGAACTTTTTTTGCTGCGCGGTCTATTTTTTCTACTAAATGTCTATGTAAATGTTTAATTTTCATTTTTTCGTATGGAATATTCTCTTTTATTGCATTCCCATTACCTAAATCGTGGAATTTACCTCCAATGACGTATGGGGTTGCACATGGATGAAATAAATCAAAATCCTTTGTGTCAATGTTTGTGATTTCTGCAGTTCTGTCCCAAATTCTAAGAGTACCTGAAGCAGTCATACCACCGGAACCATGACCTATGATTATAACCTTCATGGACGAAAAAAAGAGTGTTAATTTATTAATGTTAACGTTGCGCTTATTTATCATTTATAATTAGATGATTAAGGTATCTTTCTATTACCATTGAACCTCATTTCTTTGCCAATCTAAGAATTTCCCTGTATCTGCTATTGACAATGAATCTATTACATTAATTATACTAGTTATAGAACTTTCTAGTTCTAGTGGGGCATTTTCTCCTCCCATATCTGTTTTTACCCAACCAGGATGAATTGCTACAACTGTAATTTCCATCTCTTTCAATTCATTTGAAAGCGTTTTTGTCATCATGTTTAAAGCAGCTTTACTTGAACTATAGGCATACCCACCACTTCTAGTTCTATTGCTTATACTACCACTCATTGATGAAATATTAACTATTTTTGGTTCACTTACATTTTTCAATAATGGCAGGAATTTTTCTGAAATTAGTATGGGTGAAACAGAATTTACCTGAAATACTTTGTTAAAATCTTCTTTATAGAGTTCTCCAAAAGAGGAGCTTTCTTTTTCATTTCCTGATATTATCCCTGCATTGTTAATTAAGAGATTAATTTCGAACGATTTATCTAATAATTTTTGATATAATATCTCCTTTGATTTCTCACTCGTTACATCTAGTTCTTCAATTTCCAGGTTATCTCCAAAATCTTTCTGTAATTTTTCTAATTCTTTTGCCTTCTCTGGTTGACGGCAAGTAGCAATAACAAAATCTCCTCTATCCAAATATTGTTTTGTAAACTCTAAACCCAACCCTCTACTTGCACCTGTAATCAATATTCTTGTCATAACATAAATAAAACCACATAAAATTAAAATCTTCCCCAAAATCTGACGAAATTCCATCTTACTTTAGGTTGTGATATAACATTTATACAAAACTAATAAATACACCTTATTATCACTGTTAAAATGAATTATTTAGACTTAATACTCATAATTCTGCTTAAATCTAAAAAACATCACTAAAAGTGAAAATTTATGAATAAAAAATTAATTATTATGATCAGTGGAGCTGCTTTAATTGTTCTAGTAGTTACCGTTCCCCTTGTAATCATATTTACTGGAGAAACTGACCCTCCCACAATAACTAATCTAACACCTATTAATTATGAAATAGTTTCAGGTGTAACTGAAATTTCAATTGTCGCTACAGATCTTGGTGAAAATCCCTCGGGTATGGGTTCATACAAACTCTACGTTGATGACACTCTTGTCTCGAAAGAAAGCACCTATGATTGGGATACTACTCAATACGAAGATGGATCTGTGCATACAATTAGTTTTGAAGCTTACGATAAAAAAAGAAATGTAGCTGAAAGAGAAATTATTGTTACTGTAGATAATACAATTGATCCTGCTCCAACCGATGTTTTCAAGGTTCTTAACTATAATATCTGGGAGAGTGGAAAAGAGGATGAATATCTGGATGTTATTATTGAAGAAAATCCTGATATAGCTGTACTAGTTGAAACTGGGGGCCTTGATGATAGTAATAATCGTCAACTATACGAAATTTGTAATAGAGTTGGTGGTTATTATTATGAACTAGCACCGTTTGAAGGTAGAACAGATCAACTTGGTGCTACAAGTTTTGCTACAACTAATGGTGAAGGAATCATAAGTCGTTATCCAATATTAGACTTCCTCCAAATAGATACGTGGAGAACAGATGCAGGACCAAACGTTACCTTGTACCGTGATTTCTTTGATGCTGTTTTAGATATCAATGGAGTAGTAACTCATATTATTGGATATCATGGGAAATGTTGCTCACCCACTATTGTTACTAATACCACTGAAATAAGAGAGACTGAAGCAGAAGTAATGATTAACTACTTAGACGATTTAGGTGATGTTCCTGTTATGGTTATAGGTGATTTTAATTCACACTCTCCTGATGATGTTGGTGATTTAGCACCTCTGGGATGGCTCGGCGATGGACCGTTAAGGATGTTCCTTCGTCCAGATGATCCGAACTATGGACATCTCTCTTCTAAAGTACACAATTTTACTGATGTTTTTAGAGAATTATATCCCGACGACCCTGGACATTCTTTTGGTTATTGGGAACCACAGTACTGGGGTAGAATAGATTTCATTTTAGTTAATGAGTTTTGGGCTGATAGGATGATTAATGCAACTGTTGGAGACACTCCTTCTGCAAATCTTGGTTCTGATCACTATTCCGTTGATGCATTTTTCTCTTTAGATGAAGATTATTCTTACTTTAACAGTTCAACCATACCTGTAACAAAGAATCCAGTTGGAGTTTTAAGAAAAAGTATTGTTAATTGGGAAATCAATGAACTAGTAGAAAATATAATTACTTTTAACAAAGAAATGATTGCTTTGTGTGAAAATATTTAGGCTCATTTCTTCTTTTCCATTTTTCCCTTTTATTTCAATCTGTCAGAGAGTAAAACTTTTGATTTAGGTTTTTCTGTCTCTGATAAGTAATACAACGAGGTTATTTTATGAAGTTCAGGAATAAAATGGAAGAGATAATGGCTGGAAAACATCGATTATCTGAAGAAGACAGATTAAAATTGAAAGATAAACCTAACAAAATTCCTCCTCTTCCAACAGGAAGTGATGCATTAACCCCAAATACTAAAGCTGGATGGGAGACTGAAGCGATAATTCGAGCAATGATTTCAAATCTCCATAATGGACGAGATTGGGAATCTTTGTACATCTACGGGGGATCCGGTAAAGTAGCTAAAGATTGGGAATCCTTTTTTGAAACTATTGACTTGTTGAAAGGCCTAGAACCTAATGAAACATTATTCTTACAATCAGGAACTCCATATGGTAAAATGCAAACTACTCGTTGGGCTCCTAGATGTGTCATAACAAATAGTGTGATTGTTCCTCATTGGACACCAAATTTTGAGGAATTTGTTGGTGCGGGGCTAACAGTTTATGGACAGATGACAGCTGGTTCATTCATTTTTATTGGTCTTCAAGGAATTATACAAGGAACCTATGAAACAATAGCTGCTGCTATCAAAACTGCAGAGAAAAAACCAAAATATCAGCTGCTTTCAGCTTTTGAGAAAAAGCTAACAATAAGTGCTGGATTAGGCTTGATGAGTGGAGCTCAACCGCTTTCATTTAAAATGTGCGGTAAAACGTCTATTATTGCAGAAGTTAACCCAAATCTTATTGCTAGAATGTACAATACAGGAAGAGAACAAGGAGTACCTTACTTAGATTACAAAACTGAATCTATTGAGGAAGCAATTGCAATTGCTAAGGAAGCTATTGAAAAAGATGAAACAGTGTCAATAGGCGTTCTCTGCAATGCTACCGAGCTATTACAATATCTGATAGATAATGACATTACACCTCTGATTCTAACCGATCAAACCTCTGCTCATGATTTACTTAATGGATATTATCCAGCTGGAATCACATATGATGAAGCTGATATTTTAAGAGTGGAAAGTCCAGAAGAATACTTGGAACGTTCACGAAGAACAGTTGTTAAGCATGTAAGTTTGATGGTAGAGCTTCATAAAAGGGGTTCAGAAACCTTTGATTATGGTAATAATATCCGTCAACAAGCATATGAACTGGGAGTGAAAGATGCTTTTGATTATGGTGGGTTTGTTCTGGAATATGTTAGGCCACTTTTCTGTGAAGGAAAAGGACCTTTTCGTTGGATGGCTTTGAGTAATGATCCTGAAGATATTCGAATAACAGATAAGTATGCTAAGAAGCTCTTCTATGATGATCCGCAATTAGTAACTTGGCTTGATCTAGCAGACAAATACATACCTTTTGAGAAAGGTTTACCTGCTAGAGTGTTCTGGGCTGGTTTTATTGGTAGAGCTGCTTTTGGAATGTTGATGAACAAGCTTGTTGCAGATGGTATATTAAAGGCACCTGTTGTAATTGGTCGAGATCATCTTGATGGAGGAAGTGTTGCGTCACCAAATAGAGAAACTGAAGGAATGATAGATGGTAGCGATGCAATTGGAGATTATCCTGTGATCAATCTACTAGGAAATGCATTGAGTGGCGCAACATGGGTATCTTATCATGGTGGAGGCGGGGTTGGTGTAGGCTATTCTCTTCATTCAGGCCAAGTTATCTTAGCTGATGGAACTCAGCTTTCACAAGAGAGGCTTTTTAGGGTTCTTACTTGGGATCCATTGAGTGCAATCCTACGTCATGCTACTGCTGGTTATGAGAAGGCAATTGAAATTGGTGAAAAACACAATCTAGTTATCCCTGGAAGAAACAGTGTGAAAGAGTTTGACTATAAGAAGTTGTATCAACACATAATTACCCTTGTGAAGGAAAGAACAGCTGTAGATTTGTTTGAACCACTTGAAAAAATAGAATTGGAATTGAATTGAATTCTCATTCTTTTCTTTTTTTATTTGCTTTCAGAAGATTTTAATTTAAGCATAAATAGATAACTTCATCTGATAAATTAACGGATATACTAGGTTGGTATCTCAAATGGATAGAATTGAATCAATTTTTGAAGATGTAGGAAATCAAAAAAGAACTGTCCTTAATTACGAGGAATCAAGAAAAGTGATGGAGCTTGCTGGGATTCCTTTGAACAAAATGATGGTTGCAAAAAATTTAGAAGCGAGTATTCAACTAGCAAACGAAGTAGGTTATCCTATTGTACTTAAAGTTATTTCAGAAGATGTTATTCACAAATCTGATTCGGGAGGGGTTAAAGTAGGAATAAAATCTGATGAAGAATTATCTAAATCCTATCAAGAAATGATGGAAAATGTTCTTTCTTCTTATCCTGATGCTAAAATTGAAGGTGTAAGTGTGGAGGAAATGGTGAGTGGTGTAGAACTTTTAATCGGTACAAACACAGATTCACAATTTGGAAAAATGATTGCACTTGGAATTGGAGGGATTTTTGTAGAATTATACAAAGATATCTCATTTAAACTAATTCCAGTTTCTTCAAAAGATATTCAAGACATGATTGATGAAATTAAAGGAAAAGCAATGTTTGATGGCTTTAGAGGACTACCTAAAGTAAATTTGGATGAATTAACTTCATTGATTCTGACTATCTCTAAATTAATTGAGGATCATCCAGTTATTTTCGAAATGGACCTGAATCCTGTTGTTGCAACAGAAAACGGGTTACGAGTAATTGACGCTAGAATCATTCTAGAAAAAAAGAAACTTGATTAATTACAAATCAAATACTTTTTAATAACTTGAAGAAAGGAAAATTGGTGTTAATATGTCAAAAATAAAAGCAAGTCATATCCTCGTTAAGAAACGATCAGAAGCAGATAGATTACTAAAGGAAATCCAAAGCGGTGCAGATTTCATAGAATTAGCTAAGAATCACTCCCTTTGCTCATCTGGCAAAAAAGGTGGAAGTTTAGGTTTCTTTACTCGAGGTAAAATGGTAAAAGAATTTGAAAAAACAGCATTTTCTCTTGCAAAAGGGGAACTATCAGACGTTGTAAAAACTGAATTCGGTTATCATATAATTAAAAGAACTGGGTAAAACAAAATCATTCACACTCTTTTTTTATATTCGTTCAAGCAAAAGGTTTAAAAGAAAACGGATGGCTGTTAACCTATGTGCGTACAATATACACACTGGTGATAAATTAATGTCCGTAGAAGTAGATGACAACATCAAAAGGCAAGTTAAAGAGATTTTTCAACATATGGAAAATAAAGTTATTGCAAAATTATTTGTTGATAAGGATCGTTGTTTGACATGTGCTCAAACAAAAGAAATTCTAGAGCTTTTAGCTGAGTTGGCTCCTGAAAACATGATTGTTATAGAGGAATACATTAGGGAAGATAACCCTCCAGAAGCTGAGAAGTACAATATTGAAAGATATCCAACTATAATTCTTCATGGTGATAAAGAACACAATGTAATTTTTAGTGGAATTCCAAGTGGTTATGAATTTGGTACAATAGTTGAAGACATTCTGGATATATCAGCACGTAAAGTTACTCTCAAACGAGAGAATATAGACAAAATAGCTAAAATCGATAAACCAATGAAAATTCAAGTTTTTGTGACTCCAACCTGCCCCTACTGCCCTGCTGCAGTTAGAATGGCTCATAAACTAGCGATGGCTAATCCAAATATCACTGGTGAAATGATTGAAGCCACTGAGTTTCCAGAGTTAGCTCAAAAGTTCTATGTAATGGGTGTTCCAAAAACAGTAATTGACGAAGGTGCAATTCAATTTGAGGGAGCATTTCCAGAAGACAATTTTATTGAGAAAGTTCTCGAAGCATATAAAAAAGCATAAAGAAAACTAATCTTCGTTTTCTTCATTTTTTTCATCTTTTTCGTATTGGGGTTCAGGTTATTCATACTTCTCTTCTGTTTGTTCAGGCATTTCTTTCTTCTCCTCTGGGGGTTCATGCAGTTCTTTCTTC
>JAUWPI010000077.1 GCA_030611665.1 Candidatus Heimdallarchaeota archaeon
ACTGAAAGAGAGAGATATTCCTTTTATTAGTGATGAGATACAATCTGGTTTTGGTAGATCTGGGAAAATGTTTGCTGGTGATCATTGGAATCTTAAACCAGATTTAATGACCTTGGCTAAGGGACTTGGTGGGGGTATGCCTATTGGAGCAGCTATTGCAACAAGCAAAATAGTTGAATGTGTGCAATCAGGTGATTTCTTCTCAACTTATGGTGGTAATCCTGTTTGTTCAGCTGTTGCACTTGAAAACATCAAGATTATTGAAGATGAAGGGTTAGTAGAAAATTCCGATAAAATTGGAAAAATCTTCATGGAAGGTTTAGTAGATCTTCAAAGAAAGAATATAATTATCGGAGATGTTAGAGTAAGAGGATTAATGATAGGTTTTGAACTTGTAAAAGATCCTGAAACTAAGAAACCTGCATCTGACGAAGCTAAGAAGATGGTAAACTTACTCAAGAATGAAGGAGTCATCATAGGTTTGGGTGGATTGCTTGGGAATGTTCTAAGACTTCAACCTCCTCTATGTATAACAGAAGAGCAAGCTAATGAAGTATTAGTTAAAATCGAAAAAACATTAACCTCTATTTAGTTTGTTGAAACTAAGATGTGATGTAATGAAAGAATACTTTTCGAATGATAAAATGGAGCTGAAACCTAAAACAGATTATAGAGAACCATTCATAAAATTTGATTTTCCTGGAGTTAAAATTGGTATAGGAGAGTATAAAGAAGGTCCAACAGGGTGTACAGTTTTTCAAATATTGAAAGATAATATGATGCATGTAGATGTCAGAGGAGGAGCTGTTGGAGTAATTGGACAACACTGGACTTCTGCTAATGCTGTTTGTTTCTCAGGAGGAACCTTATTTGGATTCGAAGCTATAGCAGGAGTTACTGCTGAACTATTGAAACAGAATAATTATTCACCTGATTGGGATAAAGTTCCAATAGTACCAGGAGGAATTATATTTGATATTGGTTTTCGAGGAAATACTATTTATCCTGATAAAAAACTCGGTAGAGCAGCTGTAAGAACTGCTAGAGAGGGAATTCTTCCAATTGGCAATCAAGGTGCAGGAAAAACGCCTACAGTTGGAAAAACTGTAAACTACAATCATGCTCAGCTTGGTGGTCAAGGGGGAGCTTTCAGACAAATGGGAGAAACAAAAATCCTAATTGGCACTGTAGTGAATTCTGTTGGAGCAATTATGAATAGAGAAGGAGAAATTGTCAGGGGTTCTTGGGATAATTCAAAGAAACAACGCATTAACATAATGAATGAAATTTCTAAGGAATTTGAGAAGGACGATAGTACTAATGATGAACAAACAACAATTACTCAGAACACAACTCTGACAATAGTCATAACAAATCAAAGAATGGACGAATTTACTCTGAGTCAAATAGCTCGTCAAATTCACACATCAATGTCAAGAGCTATTCATCCCTTTCATACAATCACAGATGGAGATGTCTTGTTTATGATATCAACAAATGAGATAGAAAACAAAAAAATAGATTTTACCAAATTTGGTGTGATTGCATCAGAAGTCGCTTGGGATGCAATTTTGAGTTGTTTTGAAGAGAATCAAACAGGTCAAGTTTACAAGAAGAGCGGTTAGAATGATGATATATGCAGATCTAATTCTTAAAAATGGGAACATTATTACCATTGATGAGAATGAAACTATAGTTGAAGCTGTAGCAGTGAAATTTGGTAAAATAGTTGCTGTAGGAAGCAATACAGAAATCGAAGAATTCGTTGGTGAATATACAGAGATTATCAATCTATCTGGAAAAACAGTTATTCCAGGAATAATTGATTCTCATGGTCATTTCATGATGGAAGGATCTAGCCGGTTGATTTTTACAGATTTGAGCGAAGAGGCAGGAATCAAATCTATTGGTGATATTCAGAGAGTCTTGAAGGAAAAAGCTGTTACTGCTTTGAAAGGAGAATGGATTTTTGGTTACCAAGAAGATGATTCTAAACTTGCTGAGAAAAGACATCCTACAAGATGGGAGTTAGATGAAATATCAACGGAGCATCCAATTATGATAACGACTGTTGGAGGTCATTTTGAGATAGCTAACACATATGCTTTCGAACAAGCTGGAGTAACAAAGAATACACCTGATCCCGTAGGGGGTAAATTCGACCGTAATGATGGAGGCGAACTAACAGGTGGTATTCATGAAGAAGCCTATGCAGTTTTAAGACCTGATGGTTATCCTGAACCAACAAGAGATCAAGCATATTTAGGTGCAAAATCAATTTTGGAAGAAGCAGCATCAGTGGGTTTAACTTGCGTTTATGATACAGTAGCAAGGTCTACTATAAGAGCAGCCATTGATTTGAAGAATACTAACGAACTCCCTATAAGAGTTAGAATGGACATTACAATTGATCTTCTGGATGAATTGGATAAACTAGGAATCTATAGAGGAATTGGTAATGACTGGTTACGTATCTGTGGTTTGAAATTTTTCTTTGACGGGGCAATTTCAGCAAGAACAGCTGCAGTAACAGAACCCTATCTAGATAAACCAGATTTCTATGGAGTGATGGCAACAACAACTGAACTAGCCACAAATATGCTAAATAAGGCTTATGAGAAAGGATACAGGATTTCTGCTCATGCAAATGGTGACAGAGCAATTGAAATCTATCTCGATATCATAGAGGGATTACAGAAGAAATACCCTAGAAAAGATTCAAGAAATAGAATTATACATTGCACTGTTATTAACCAAGAATTAGTGGCCAAAATAAAAGAATTAGGTATGTTACCCACAATCTTTGGGCCTTATCCTTACTATCATGGAGATAAGCTGCTTCCTTCCTTTGGTGAGAAACGACTAGAAAATATGTTTGCAGCAAAGTCATTTTTAGACAATGAAGTAATAGTTTCGGCACATTCAGATCACCCATGTGCTCCTTTCCGACCACTAATGGCAATCCATGCTCTAGTTAATAGGAAAACAAAATCAGGTAGAGATATTGGAAGAAGCCAGAAAATATCAGTTATGGAAGCTTTGAAATTATACACAATAAATGCAGCATATCACTCATTTGACGAAAATAGTCTGGGTTCTATTGAGGTAGGAAAACTTGCAGATTTTGTAGTTCTAGGGGAAGATATTCTTTCAATTCCCCATGAAAATATAATTGATATACCAATAATTATGACAATTATAGAAGGAAGAATAGTGTATCAGCAAGATAATTCATAACAAAAAGAAGATAGAGATATAATAACTGCAAATCTTTTTAATTTCTTACTCTTTCTTTTCTTCGTGATACAAAAATGAATGCAGGAAATACACATAGAATAACCATGAAAGATGTTGTTTACAAAGCTGATAAAAATAATCCTCCGGTTTTAACGATAGATTCTGGTGATACCGTTGTTTTCGAATGTAAAGATGCTTTTAATCAAGTAATTCAAAAACCTGAAGATTTGCCGATTGACTTTGATATGGAACACATCAATCCAGCTACAGGGCCTGTTTATGTGAGAGGTGCAGAACCTGGTGATACATTAGAGGTCCATATCCTCAACATTGACGTAGCTGAACAAGGTTCTTGTTGCATAATACCAAATTTTGGTTTTCTAGCATCTGAATTCCCAGAACCATGGACTAGAATAATTCCTATAAAGGACGGTCATGCAATATTCAGTGATAAAGTAAAAATACCAATTGATCCTTTTCCTGGAACGATGATTGTTGCTCCAACTGAAGTAACCCACGACCACGGAACATTAATTCCTAAAGAATATGGAGGGAATATGGATAGTCGAGCATGTACTGCAGGAACCACTGTATTTCTCCCGGTTTTCGTCGAAGGAGCCCTATTTGGTGTAGGTGATGTTCATGCTGTACAAGGTGATGGTGAGGTTTGTGGAACAGCTGTTGAGATTGATGCTGATGTTACGATAAAATTTGTTGTTAATAAGAACAAGAAAATTGAACGTCCTCATTACGAGAATGATGAATATTATATGACTACTGCATGGGGAGAAACAGCTGATGAAGCATGTAAAATTGCCCTGAGAGACATGATTGATTGGATAGTTCAAGAAAAAGGTCTTACTAGAGAAGAAGCCTATGCTATTTGTAGCTGTGTAGTCGACATGAGAATTAGTCAACTTGTTGATATAACTCCAGGTGTAAGAGCAGTTCTACCTAAATCTATTTTTGAGGATTAATGAATCATTGACATTCAGAAATATTATTTAACCTCATTCATAATTTCTGTTTGAACTATTATGGTTAAAGAGATTACTTTAGAGAAACTAGCATCTATTCCTAGTTTTTCTTTCATTTCAGCAAATAATAAAGGAGACAAAATAAGTTTTTACTGGAATAAAACAAAAAGACAGGAGTTTTATATTTTAGATCCAGCAACTTTAGAATATAATCAAATTACTGATGGTGAACTTCCAAAAGCAATACGAGCGGGTTACATCTGGCTAAAAGATGATATACACATAACTTATACTCGCGATATCGATGGTGACGAACAACACAACATCTATCTTTTCAACACTGAGACTAAGGAAAGTATTCAACTTACAGATACACCAAAAGCTCAAGAATATCCTATAGATGTAAGTCCTGATGGAAAGAAACTTCTTTTCTCTTCCAACAGATATGACCAAATGAATCTGTTCACTCTTGATCTCGAAACTAAAGAAGTGCTGCAACTGACTGCTTTTGATAAACCAGTTTGGGGGCTTGCTGAATGGGCTGAAAATGGTTGGATTTATTTCAATTATAATGAGACCTACAACATAAAAAATACTGATATTTGGGCTATCAGAGAAGATGGTAGTGATATCAAGAAATTAGTCAATATATCTGATGATTCTAATGATTCTTTCAACCAAGTTAGTAAAGATGGTAAATACCTATCAATATCCAGTGATCAAACTGGTATAGCAATTACTGGTCTTTATAATCTTGAAACTAACCAGATTAAGTGGTTAGGAGAGGGAAAGTATGAAGAAACCCCTAGTAGGTTCTCAAGTGACAGTAAAAAGTTAGTAGTTTTTAGAAACAAAGAAGCAGAGGTAACACCAATTGTTTATGATGTTGAATCTGGAGATTTAAAGGAACTAGGGTTCAAAGGGTTTACATACTATACTCGATGGTGTCTGAATGACAAATATCTTGTTTACATGAGAATGGATTCAGAAACACCTGTGATTTTAGGAAGGTATGATGTAGAAAATGGTGAAGAGAAGATTTTGATTCCTTCTCAAACTGATTTAGAGGCAGAAGATTTCTATAAACAACAGTACATCAAGTACCCATCTTTTGATGAGAGAGAAATTGCTGCTACACTCTATACACCTAAACTTGAACAAGGCAAAAAATATCCTGCTTTAGTCAATGTTCATGGTGGACCAACAGGTCAGTACTTCCAAATGTTCGATACGTTTTCACAAGTCTTTGCTCATGAAGGTTTTGTTATTCTTAATCCTAACATCAGAGGTAGTACTGGTTATGGAAAGGAATTCATGGAACTCAACCTTAAAGATTGGGGAGGAGGAGATGGAAAAGACATTGTTTGGGCTAAAAAATATTTAGAGAAATTGGACTATGTTGACCCCGATAGAATTGGTGTTTTTGGTGGATCATACGGTGGGTTCATGACATTCATCCAATTAACTAAATATGCAGATGAAGGTTGGAAAACTGGTTCTGCTTGGATAGGTATTTCTGATTTAAAAACAATGTATGACAAATCCAAACCTCATTTCCAATATTTCCTAATACAACATCTTGGATCTTATGAAGAAAACAAAGAAGTTTGGAAAAATGGTTCAGCAATAAATTTTATTGAAAACATTAAAGTTCCAATCCAAATGATACATGGTGCGAATGATCCTCGATGTCCAGTAGAAGAGAGTAGACAATTTAGAGATAAACTCATAGAAATGGGATGGAAAGAAGCTACCGAAGGAGAAAAAACATTTGAATATGTCGAATTTGCAGATGAAGGACATGGAGCTTTTTCAGATATTGGGATGAGAATCCGAACCTTCAACCATTTCGTTGATTTCTTCAAAAGAAGGTTGTAAACACCCTCTTCTATTTTTCTTTTATTTTTCAGTATTATTCAAACGATTATATTTTTTCATAACTTCTTTTAACTTGTCATGAGGAAGAGAGTAGACAATATTATCGTTAATCCCCTTCATAGTTTCTGCATTTATTAGAGCATTAATTATCGCTTCTTCTGTTGCTTCGGCAACAGCTTTGAATAATGAAGAAATGTGTTTATTATCAAGAGCAGTAACTGTTCTTGTTTTTTCTTCTTTATTTACTCCATCTTCAAATATGTTAGCAGTGGAAAATGCAAGGAAAATATCTCCTGAATAATTACCACCATAACCACCAACTCTAGCTAAACCTGCAGGTACTCTTTTCGCTAATCTCTTTAGTTGAATAGGTAACAGAGGAGCATTAGTAGCAATAATTACTATTATAGAACCATTTTCTTGGTTCTGATTCTTTTCAAACTTAAATTTAGGTTTGTAATCACTTTTCATTTCCATTCCTACAGGAACACCAGCAATTGTAAGATGTTCTCTAAGTCCATAATTTGCTTGAACTAATACACCTACAGAATAACCTCCATGTTTCTCATCAATAACTCTAGAACTTGTACCAATCCCTCCTTTGAACTGATGACATATCATACCTGTTCCTCCACCCACGTTACCTTCTGTAACAGGACCACTTTTCACAGAATCTAAAGCATCAAATGCATGCTTCTTTGTGACATGAAAACCATTAATATCATTTAATAGACCATCATAAGTCTCCGCAACTATAGAGAGAGACCAGAAAATTCTTTGTTTAGCTAAACCTTTCTTAAATATCCATTCAATGACAGCATCTCTAACAATTCCAACACTGTGAGTGTTAGTTATGCAAATAGGACCTTTTAATTGACCTGATTCTTCTATCCAAGCAGAACCAGTCATCTCACCATTACCATTATAAGCGAAATATCCCGCGAAAACCTCGTTCAGATTTTTACCACATGGTAAAATAGCTGTCACACCTGTTCGAATAGGACCTTCTCCAACAATAAGCTCTCCTTCTCCTTCGATTATTGTTGAATGACCAACTAGAACTCCATC
This sequence comes from Candidatus Heimdallarchaeota archaeon, assembly GCA_030611665.1. Classification (GTDB taxonomy): domain Archaea; phylum Asgardarchaeota; class Heimdallarchaeia; order Heimdallarchaeales; family Heimdallarchaeaceae; genus UBA460. Next base: position 7,161 of record JAUWPI010000077.1, read on the forward strand.
TACATCTGTTATTGCATTATTCTTACCTGTTGTTCCTTCAAATGGTATCCCTAAGTTTCTAGCTTTCATGATATAACGAGAAATTATCTAATATTAAAAATTTGGTAAAAAAAGTTAGAAGAAAATACGCTCAGGATTTTCTCTTTTTAATTACAATAATAGTAATTACTGCTAAAATAGGAAGTATAGAAAATAATTGATAAGAGCTGTCGCTAGGTGGTAGAAGAATTGATGGATCTAAAACTGCTCTAACAGCCTTTGAAACGTTTAACAATCCATAACCAGTTAAAAGATCGAATCCTTCATCACCTATATCAGTAGCAGATTTGTGCAATATATCACGAATTTCTGTGATTGAAAGACTATCATTAAGAGTCTTCATTAATGCTATAGTTGCCGCTACTTGTGGTGCAGCAAAAGATGTACCCCAACCTGTCCAATACTGATCGGGAGGAGCAGTACTTCTAATGTTTACTGCGTCAGCATCACCAACGGGAGCAACAATTTCTGTTTCGTCTCCATAATTACTGTAATCAGCTTTTTCATTATATTGATTAGTTGCACCAACTGCAATTACTATATCACTTTTAGCTGGTTGGGCTACCACTGGGAGATAACTGTTTCCAGTAACTGCAACAACTGGTATATTCAAGTTATATGCGTATAATAAGTCGTCATAGAATAAGGAAGAATTATCATAAGCATAGAGACTCAAATTTATTACATCGGCACCGTTTTCTGCGGCGTATCTTATTGCATCACCAAGAGCTTCATAGCTGTAGAAGGAATTTCCTGAATCCAGAATGCGTACGTTCATAATTGTAACATTGGGGGCTACTCCGACCACACCTAAATCATCTTGGGGAGCTGCAATAATTCCAGCTATGAATGTTGCATGCCAATGGACAAGGTCACCTGAAGCTGGTCCAGGTGTGTTGTCGTCACTATGAAAATCCCATCCATTTACGTCATCGATATAATCATTTCCATCATCGTCGATAGAATTATTTGCAATTTCACCTGTGTTAATCCATTCAATATTATCATCAAGATCTGGATGAGAAAAGTCGACTCCTGAATCTATTATTGCTACAACAATATCTTTGCTTCCTTGAGTAATTTCCCAAGCCTCTTCAGAATGAATTAGATTGTGGGTCCAAGTGTTTTCATAATTCACTGCAAGAGTAGGTTGAATTACTTTATCGGAAGAACTCATTGCTATCAACAAAATAGAAGTAAGAGCAAGAACTGAGAATAGATTCTTTCTAATATTCATAATTGAAACAAAAGTTAGATTTTAATAAATGTTACTGAAATACAAATTTTGAAAGTATTTTAGGATGGTTTAGAAGAATATTGCAAAAGGGGGTTGAATGATATTTAAAAGATGAAAAAGTGGTCTATCCTTTATCATTTCCTTCTTCTAAAAACTACTATTGTGATAATAGATAAGATCGGAAGAATCGTTAAAAACTGGTAATTACTGTTGAAAGGATGAAGAAGTATAGAAGGATCTAATACAGCCTGTACTGCTCTGAAAACATTCAATAAGCCATATCCGGTATAAACATCATGCCCCGGATCACCTAAGTCTTTAGCTGATCTATGCAAAATATCTCGGATATCAGCAACTGATAAAGAATCATTAAGAGATAACATCAAAGCTATAGTTGCGGAAACTTGAGGTGCAGCAAAGGAAGTACCCCAACCTCTCCCATATTGATCAGGAGGAACAGCACTTATGATATTATTTTCATCAGAATCCCCAACAGGAGCAACAAGTTCAGTTTCTTCTCCATAGTTACTATAATCTGCTCTTTCGCTTTTCTTATTTGTAGCCCCTATTGCTATTACAATATCACTCTTAGCTGGATGAGCGACTATAGATAAATCACTATTTCCTGTAACTGCTACTACAGGAATGTTCAAACTATTTGCGTACTCAATTGCATCCATATATAGTGATGAATTAGTATTAGCAACTATACTCAAATTAATCACATCTGCACCATTTTCAGCAGCGTATCTTATAGCATCACCAAATATTTCATAACTATAGAGAAAATTATCTACGTCCAGTGTGCGGACATTCATTATTGTGACATTGGGGGCAATTCCTACTATTCCAAAATCGTCCTTAGGAGCAGCAATAATTCCAGCAATGAAAGTCGCGTGCAAGTTTACAGGATCATCTAATGTTGGGCCGGGATTGCTGTCATTTGAAATAAAGTCCCAGCCATAAAGATCATCCACATACCCATTATCATCATCATCGAATGAATTGCCTGCTATCTCTTCAGTGTTTATCCACTGAGTATTAATGAGATCTGGATGAGAAAAATCAACACCAGAATCTATTATAGCGACAACTATATCCTTTCTTCCTTGAGTTATTTCCCAAGCATCGTCACTATATATTAATTGATGATGCCAATCATTTTCATAATCAGCAGCGTTAATAAGATTAACAAAACCTTCTTTTGAGCTAATACTCAATAACATCATAGATATAATAATTACAATTGTAAGTGTAGTTCTATTAATCTTCATAAGAAAGTAAATGGAATGAATATCATAAATGTTACTGAAAAACAAACTAAATAAAAAAGCAATAATTAGAAAAAATAAGATTTGCAAATGGTTGAGTAATTATACTACAATCATTTGAAATTCAATAGTAGAAATCGTCTTCATCGCGTTCTATTATGTCCCCTTCTTTTAGTACTGGTTCTACTTGATAAACAATTTTTCCTTTCCAATAATATTCTCCAGTTCGATAGATGGGGTTCTTCCTCAAATAAGCTAAAGTACTTCTTGGTATTTCGAATTTGTTGCTTATTTTTGACATTGTTTCGTTGTCTTCAAACATCTGGAATATCTCTATTAACTTAGGTCGCATTTCTTCATCTATCTTGAGTTTTCCATCATTGATTATGTATCCCAAAGGTGGTCTAGACATTATCTTATTATCTTGGATTCGCCTTTTTATTCCATACATTCTTTTCAGTTTGTATTTCTTGAGTTCTTCTTCTCCAAGCATATCGTAGATCCTTGTAACTAGCATTTCATCTGATTCTTCAGTTGCTCTGATTTCAACACCATTTGCTCTTAAAACAACTGAAGCGTAACCAAGCATATCTACGTTTCTTGATATACGGTCTCTTGTCTGAACCCATATTTCCTTCACAGTATTTCCAGGATTACTCTTGTTAAATTCTTTAACGTAACTTAGAAGATTCTTGAATCCAGGTCTTTCTTCTATGTGACTATCACCGGAAACATCTTCATCGATAAAGGTTTCTAAAATATGTCTGTAACCCAAAGATTGGATTTTCTTTTCTATTACATCAATCTGCGTATCTCTACCTGAAGTTTGATCCGCAGTGCTGACTCTCACATAACAAACAACATTGACGTGCATAGTTATCAGAAGGTCCCACCTTTTTATAAAGAGTGTAATCCGTGAAAGATATTGTCGAAATAACGCTATTACTCGATATTTTTTGATTTATCAGTTGTTTCTTTCAGTTTATTCATTTTACTTTTAGTCAACTTTGATATTTGTATACCTAAATCGATAATTGCAAAAGGAGTATATAGTGTTGCTAAGATAATGATAAAGAAGTTATCAGATAAGCCATAAACTGCACTTGAAGCACTAGATTTTGTAAGTGAAGTACTGGAAGTTATTTTATGCGAAGTATGGTATGCTGGAGTTTCCACTGACTTTATCCTTGAATAATTCAACCTTTTTATCGAGAAACCAAGCATTGGAATAAAAGAGAGACCTGCACCCCAATAATAATTACTATTGTGAAAGTGTGAAGCAAGAATAATCATAAGCGTGAAAATCAAAGTAAAAAAGAGGATAACAGTATCAGCGTTAATTTTCTTTTGGATATTACTATCATACATTTCTATCTATACATAAGAAGATTCTGTAATATATAATTGTAATGTTTCAAAAAACTTCTTATTCTTTCATTATTTGGTTCCTGTTATGTAAAAGAAGAGTTTCGAGGAGTAAGTTGTAAAGCCAGAAATCTTGATATAACATAGAAGATAAAAACACATCAGAGTTAGATTATCTGAAAAATATGGTTAATGAGATTAGTAATAAGCTTCAAGAATATTTTCAAGACAAGAATATTATTGTAGCATTTTCAGGCGGATTAGATAGTACAGTTTTATTAGAAATAGCTAGAAAGGTTTCTAAAAGCGTTTTACCGGTTATTGTCAAATCATCCTTGGTTCCTGCTAAGGATATCAGATATGCTGTTGATTATCTTACTAACAAAAAAATAAAGTATAAGATAGTCAGTGTAAATCCGTTAGAACATCCAGAAGTTACTGAAAATAATCCAATAAGATGTTATTATTGTAAAACACTCATTTTTCAATCTATAATTGAAGAAATAGAGAAACTGGATTATGATTTTATTGTAGAAGGATCAAATGTTACTGACCTCTCAGATTACCGTCCTGGATTGAAAGCTGTTAGTGAACTTGGAATAAAAAGTCCATATTTAGAGATGGAAATAACAAAGGAGCAAATTAAACAGATAGCTTCAGATATGAAACTTGAAGTTGCTAAAAAACCTGCAACCACTTGTTTAGCAACAAGAATACCTTATGGTCAACAAATTACATTAACAAAATTAGATGCTGTGGAAAAAGCTGAAAATATCATCCAGTCCATTTTTGGTGTTTCAACATTAAGATTAAGAGCTCATGATGATATCGCAAGAATAGAAGTGCCTGTTACAATTATGAACAAGTTCCTAGATAATGAAAAAAGGGAGAGATTGATAAAAGAACTTAAAGAACTAGGTTTCCACTACATAACGATAGATTTAGAAGGTTACAGACAAGGATCCATGAACATCCCCTTACCTAAAGAAGTGTTAGAATATGAGTAAAGCTTTAATTATTGATCCACGAATTGCTGGTGGTTCGGGAGATATGTTTCTTTCCAGCATTTTAGATTTGACAAATGGGAAAAGTATTCTCCTTGATCTTGTTGATAAAATCAACTCTACGTTATCTACAAAGATGTCCATTGAGATAAATAAAATATTGAAGAAAGGAATCAATTCCACTCATTTAACAATAAATATTGAAGAAGATTTGACCAGCCATCATGCCTCTGATCTTCTGTTATCAATGCAAAAAGTATTAGATAAAACTGATTTGACTGATGAAGCAAAAGCGAAAGCTGAAAATATGCTAAATTTACTATTCAAAGCAGAATCGAAAGTTCATGGTGAGCCTCTTGATAAGTTACATTTACATGAAACAGCTAGTGTAGATACCATTTTGGATATAGTCGGTACTATTGTTTTGATGGAGAAAAATGGTCTATTGAATATACCAATTCTAGGTCTTCCCGTTAATGTTGGAAGTGGATTTGTAACTTTCTCTCATGGAAAAATGTCTGTCCCTCCACCAGCAGTTCTTGAGGTTCTACAAGAATTAGATTATCCCTTTTTCAGTGATGAGGTGGATGGAGAGTTACTAACCCCAACTGAATTATTCTTCTCGGGGGTCTTGTAACTAAACAAATTACTCAACTTCCTCCATTACGTGTTAGAAGAATAGGATACGGTGCAGGAAATAAGGATTTACCCTCAAGGTCGAATGTTTTACGTTTACTACTTGTTGATTTGGAAGAAGAAAGTTCAAAGCATTATCTTTCAATGCTAGAAACTCATCTAGACGATGTATCAGGCGAAATATTAGGTGGAATTGTTAACAAACTCATGATACAAGGAGCGTTAGATGTTTCATATTATCCTTTAATCATGAAAAAAAATAGACCAGCTTGGTGTCTAAGAGTCATTTGTGATGAGGATAAAGCATCTATCTTAGCAAAATTCATAATGAAAGAGCTAGGGACCTTGGGAGTTAGGGAAGATAGATTCGGTCGATATGAGCTGGATAGAAGAGTTGTAAAGAAAAATATAAACCTCAAAGGAAGAAACTTCGAATGCCGATTCAAAGAAAGAATGTTAGATGGGGAGATAATTGGTGTCAAACCAGAATTTGAAGATATTTCTAATATTGCTAATGAGCTGAAATTACCCATTAATGAGCTCGAGATTATAATAATAAGCCAGTACTATAAAGGGGATAAAAAAGATGCATAGAAAATCAGTTCTAGAAGATTTAGTTTCAGGAAAAATATCAATAGAGGAGGCAGAAAAACTCCTTTCTACTAATCATATTGAAGCAGTAGAAGAATTTGCTAAATATGATCTTTTCAGGGAATCGAGAACAGGTATTCCAGAAGTGATCTATTCAGAAACAAAATCTCCAGAAATAGTACTTGAAATTGCCAAGAAAGTTCTTGAGAAGAAGGAGATAGTTTTACTTTCAAGATTGACACCTAAACATATTCCAACAATCGATAAACTAAGTAATGATTTTATTTTAGAATATGGAACAGATGAACGATTTTGTATTGTTAAACAGAAGGGTTTTGTCTTAAGCAAAGACAAAGGGAAAGTGGGAATCATAACAGCTGGTACATCAGATATTCCAGTTGCTGAGGAAGCAAAAGCTATTGCAGAAATGATGCAATGTGAAGTTTTTATGATTCATGATGTTGGGGTAGCAGGCATTCACAGATTATTTGAACCTCTAAATGAACTACTCAATAAAGAAATAGATGTATTAATCGTAGCAGCAG
>JAUWPI010000121.1 GCA_030611665.1 Candidatus Heimdallarchaeota archaeon
AGAATCCTTGGGAGGAGAAGATGTGGTAAATAACATTCTACGTGCTTACGATTTAGCTGATAATGATATCTATAGATGTACCACTCATAATAAGGGCATAATGAACGGAATTGTAGCTGTTTTACACGCAACAGGTAATGACACTAGGGCTATAGAGGCTGGTGCCCATTCGTATGCAGCCAAAGATGGAAGATATAAATCTCTTTCAAAATATGAAAAAAATTCTGAAGGTGATTTAATAGCTTCTATGGAAATTCCATTATCCTTGGGTATTTTAGGAGGAGCCATTAACGTTCATCCAACTTACAAACTAGCTTTGAAGATTCTTGGTGTTTCTAGTTCTGAAGAATTTGCTAACGTTGTAGCAGCTGTTGGTTTGGCACAGAATTTAGCAGCTTTAAGGGCTCTTGTGTCAGAGGGGATACAAAAGGGGCATATGGCATTACATGCACGCAATATTGCTATGACAGCAGGAGCAGATGGAGAAGAAGTAGAGAAAGTTGCTAACAAGTTGATAGAATGTGGAACGATCACATATGATATGGCAAAGCAAATATTAGATTCGAAAAAAACTAATAAGGATGTATACGATTAATAAACTGTGCTTGGCAATTTTAGAAAATCCTATGAAAAATTTAGGAAAATTGGGAAGATAACTTATATTGTTCTTATCCTAATCATGCTATCTATTGGAACATATTTTTTGGTAGGGGGAAAACTTTATGCTCGAATTAGTTCCGTTACGTTTCCACCCGAAATCTACACAGATAATGATCAGAATCAAACATTTATTTGGTTAGCTTTGGATATAGAGATTTGGAATCCTTCAATCCTTACTAGAATTGTATATACTCCTAATTTGGGGTTTACCATAGTTTCTTGTATAGACGTGACTTTTACGTACTTATCTGGATATAATTCTCACGTTATAATAACGCACATTCCTGACCAAACCTATGGTGAAGAATATATCTATCTAATGGATACGCCGAGCCTTCCTTTGGTAGGTAGAATGAAAGTAAATCCAGGATTATCTACGGAACTTGCATATTTTGGGATGATGTTTAATGAGGTAAATCTTACTAGATTACCATTGGGAGAATATCAAATGTGGATGAAGATTAAATTAAGGTTTGGGGAGGACATAATAACAAATGCAGTCACAATGCATGTTTTTGAGAATGAAACGTTTGTTGAATATGATACAATATCTGAAAGTTGGGGTTTAGGTCATGTTTACTTTATTATTTGATTGGAGGAGTGATGATTATCATTCCTATAGTGAATAAACTTGAAAAAAGGAGGAAGAAACTAAGCTATAATTGAACCGAATATGTGAAATCTTTTTATTTTTGTAATATTTCTTTATTCTATGGATGATAAAGAGAAGAAAGTTAGAGCTGATAAACCCGTTTTTGAAAAGGGAACACAGTATCATATAGAATGTAAACCAGGTGATTTACAAGGACCTGTTTTGTTACCAGGTGATCCTGACCGAGCTAAGAGGATAGCAGAAACATGGGATGAACATAAACTGGTTGCAGCTCATCGTCAATACAACTCTTATACAGGCAAGATCAAAGGTGCCCCGATAAGTGTAACATCAACTGGAATAGGAACTCCAGCATGTGAAATAGCTGTTACCGAATTACTCAATATTGGTTGTGACACTTTTATTCGAGTTGGTTCGTGTGGAGCCATACAAGATGGAATTGAATTAGGTGATATGATAATAAATACAGGGGCAGTGAAAATGGAAGGGTCTAGCTCATTTTATGTCCATGAAAATTATCCGGCAATGGCAAATTATGAAATTGTTCTTGCTCTAATTGAAGCGTGTGAAGATTTAGGATATACGTATCATCTTGGAATAGCAGCTTCAACTTCAAGTTTTTATCTAGGACAAGGTCGACCAGGTTATAATGATTATAAAATTACTAAAACAGAAGCCATTGTTCCAGATCTTCAAAAAATGGGTGTATTAAATTTTGAAATGGAAGCTTCACATATCTTTACCTTAAGCCAGATTTTCAAAGCAAGAGCAGGAGCAATATGTACAGTTTATGCAAATAGAGTTACAAATGAATTTGGTGTCAAAGGAGAAAAAGAAGCAATAACTGCAGCTAGCTATGCAGTAAAAATTCTATCTGAAATGGACGAAGAAAAACAACGAAAAGAAAAGAAATATTGGTATAGAAAAATCAATTAAAAACAAAAACAAACTGTCAGAAAACATACTATCAACCCTTCTAACTTGAGAATTCGCCAAAAATGAGGGAGGGAGGGCGAGAGCAAATAAAAGATTTTTTTGCTCTCGCCAAAATACACTCTCTTGTAAGTTTATAAATTCTTCGTAAACTGCAAAATTTACCTCTTAAACAACATTTTATTTAATTAATTAAAAAAAGATTTAATTGTGGTTTTAATCAAAACCACTTAAACCTGGAAAATAATAATCTCCTGAACCTTCGTCTAATATAGCTAAATCGTATTTCATCATTGTTGTCAAAGTGTTCTGAGCTCTTTCGACTGACCAACCTAGATGTGATGAAACCTTGGCAACTGTCAAAAATGGTAGGCCTGTTGCTAATCGTAATACTTCTTGAAAATCAGTTGACATCTCAATTGGTTTGAATCTAATTAACACATCTTCTTCCCCAATATCTACTCTTGGAGGAATGATTTCTTTTTCTTCTAATTTCTTTAATACTTCTAGAATGTCTCCCGCATCGACCTTCCAGTTAACTCTTGTTCCTTTGAAATAGTCTATAAGATTTGCAATTGTTATAGCTCCTCCGATATCATCTAATTCCTCATTGCCTATTATTAACAATTCTCTTGCTAGTTTCTGTTTGAATTCGTCTTTGCCAAAAATTATTGGTGCTTTAACTTTCCCAGCTGTACCTATAGTTTGAGACATCCCAGCTCTTTTTCTAATCTCTAAAACTTTGTTTACAAGCATCCTAGATGCCATTAATTCCTTGTAATTTCTCTTTTCAATCTTCTCTATGCCTTTAGCAAGTACTTCTTGTTTGGACTCTTTGTCATCTTTTTGAGTTTTAACAAGATCATTGTCCATAGACTTGTAAGCATCAGAAAGTTGTGATCGAAAATCTGGTTTCTTTTTCCGATTTTCGTTTTCCTTTTCATCTGCCATTATTATCAAGTAAAAACTTACTATCATAATATAAAAGATTATTCAAATTAAGTTGAAATTAGTTAGGCAGAAATAAAACCTTATAAAACCCCAACAACAGAGCTTTATCAATAGAAACAATTGATGACATAAAATACACCAATTTTTTACTACAGTTTATACGGTGAAACAATGAACGATATAAATATAACAGCGTACGGTGCCACAGATTTCGTAGGAAGAAGTTCTTTTCTTATCCACGATAAAGATCATAAGATACTTTTAGATTGTGGTTTAGAACTCGTACCAAAACAAAAAACTATAGCTCCAGTAGGAGTTCACGATGTCGCACGAGAATTAGATTCTGTGCTTATTAGTCATGCTCACATTGATCATTCTGGATATACCCCCAGATTATCAAAGGAAGGGTATAGAGGGAATTATTACATGACACAACCAACAAAAGACATAGCTTACAGGTTGTGGTTAGATCATTTAAAGATTGAAGGAAGAAGACACTGGTCTGAATCCGATTTAGATAGAGTTTTTCATAAAATTAGTACAAAAGATTATAATAAAAAATTCAAGGTTGCTGATGGAATAACAGCTGAATTTATCCATGCTGGACATATTCTTGGAGCAGCTCAAATATTATTGGATTGGGAAGGCCAACTTATCTTGTATACAGGTGATATCAATGACCGTGTTACTCCCATGTTCGATGGTTATGATTTACCAAGCGAAAAAGTAGATGTTCTTATAACTGAATCAACAAACGGAGACAGATATGTTCCTGAAAGAAAGAAGATAGATGTAGGACTAAGGTTACTTGCAAAACAAGTAGCAGAACAAGGAAATAAGATGCTTTTACCCTCTTTTGCAATTGGTAGATCACAAGAAACACTGATCACTCTTGCTTTAGATAATGACTTAGATGACATCCCCATCTATATTGATGGGATGATAGTTACAATGAATATGATAACAGAACATTATCTTAGCGAAAAATGGGTATCCAAAGGATTCTTGGAGAACCTTAAAGACGCTGGATTAAGCTCTCCTTTTGAAAAGCAAAACATGATTACTGTAAAATCAATATCAGAACGAACTCATCAGTCAAGGAAATATCTTGCTGGTAGTAAAGAAGGTTCTATAATTGTAACGACTTCTGGAATGATTGAAGGAGGTCCTATTCATACTTATCTAGATTTACTTGGATCAAATGAAAATAATGTTATGGGTTTCTCTGGTTATCAAGTTGAGGGGACGACTGGCCGGAAAATCTATGATGGTGCAACAAATGTAACTTTATTCGAAGACTATGGAAGAAAGAAAGATGTTAATCTTAACCTCAAAATCATGAAGTTTCCCTATTCTGGACATACTTCGGTTGATGGATTGAAACAAATTATGGGTGATTCTGGGGCTAAAAACATTTTTCTTGTTCATGGTGATAAGAGAAATCAAAAGTACATTATGGAATATGTTAAGGATGTAGCAAAACCTAGCTTATTTAAGGAGAATGAGCCAACACACCTAATAGGTGTATAAATGCCATTAAGTTCTCCTCCATATCTACAGATAGCACTAGATTTGATTTATGAAAGAGATGTTGACAGAATAGTATCTGAAATACCTCAATCAACATCCATCCTTTTAGAAGCAGGAACTCCTCTAATAAAAAGCTTAGGAATATCTATTATCAAGATATTAAAACAATATCACCCTAAAGCGTATATTATTGCTGATATGAAGACTTTGGATGTAGGTGAAATTGAGGTGTTCATAGCAGAGACTCAAAAAGCGAATGCAGTAGCTATTAGCGGATTAGCGTCAATAGACACAATTGAGTCTTCTCTAAGAGCTGGAAAATCAATGAAAATTGACATTATTCTGGATTTGATGAACGTTGAAGATCCAATTCAGTTGTTAGATAAGCTATCAAGAATACCAGAAATAATCTTGTTCCATAGAGGAATAGATCAAGAAGGCAGTATGGAACATCCTTGGGAAATTATTACAGAAATTAAGCGCAAATATGAAGAAGCTCTTGTTGCTGTAGCAGGAGGATTAAATCTTAAAACTAGCTCTAAAGCTCTCAGTAATGGATCAGACATTATTGTTATAGGTCGGGCAATAACACAATCAAAAGATATTTCACAATCAGTTAAGGAGTTTTTGGATCTTCTAAATTAGTGTTCAAAACTCATGAACTGTCCCCTTTTCCCTTATCCTATTGTATATTTTTTTGTAAGTAAAATTGAATAGAACTATAATGAGTGCTGAACTTACTAGCAGAGCTATAATGGCAATCCATACTATAGCAGAAGTTATCGCTCCATTCCCAAATAAACACAATCGACATGCTCTTACAGCTATAGTCATAGGGGAAAAGTAAGCTATAACTCTTAACCATTCAGGAAATAAATCTAAGGGGAATAGGCTACCACTGAGGAGATGGATTAAACCTACTACAACCATAGATATCTCTCTCCCTCTTTTTACTAGAATTGTAAAATTTGCTGCGAGAAGCGATAGAGAGAAGAAGAAAATGAGAACACAAATTAATAGTAATAATATGGTAAGCAACGAACTCCAGGAAATATTGAAACCTATGAAAAGAGGAAATATCAGAAACACTGGAATATATTTTACTATAGAAATTAATAGTCCATAAATAACTTCAAATGTGATTTCTGAAAGAAAATATCTTTTCAAACCAAAAGGTAAACATGATAGGGTTTCAAATGTTCCTTGTCTCATCTCACTAGTGAAACTATTCATTGATTTCATCAAAATTTTTGTGGAAATATCAACTAGCATTGCCCCAGCAAAGATAAATGAAATACTGCTTACAATATATCCATCCTGTTCAATAGTATTCTGAGGAACAAGAAGAGCAATATAATAAAAAAGTGAAGCTGCAATAAGTGTATTTATGAAACCAACAATTATCGTGAGTTTATATTGCCACAATATCTTAAAATTACGAATAAAAACAGCTTTCAATCCGCTATAAAAGGAAACAGAATCATTTTCATTCGCAAATTGTTGAGTGACATTTGAAGGAGTTTGAGGGAAGTTCAATACCAATCCACCTTATTATGCTTTTTTGAATGCTTAATGCTCTTTGATACGAAGAAGAAAGAAAGAACTCCTATACAGAAAATGAACCCTATGAGAACCAAACAGTTTCTTTGTATGACTTCCCATTGAATGTTTTCTGATAATATAACATTATGAAGAGCTTCTAGACCGTAAGTGAGAGGTATAGTTCTAGATAACACGGTAGGAAAACCACTGAGAAGAGCAATTGGGAAAACAATTCCGCTGAAAGTTTTGGTTAGTTGATAGAGTAATGGTACAATCCCACTATTTTTCTGATAGAATATTGTAAAAGCGGCAAAAAGCATTGATATTACCATGTGTGAAAGAAGAATCAGCAGGAAAAGCAAGCAAATGAGAGCAATTTGAATTCCAGAAACTGACAGGGAAAATCCAAAGAATGCATAAGATACTCCTAAAGATATGAAAATTGAAAAAGAAGCAAGAAAAGTTCCAGCTAAAGTGGTTCCTATTGCATACTCTGCAAAATTGAAGTGCAAGAGAAGTGAAGACCAAGTACCAGAAATTATCTCGTTATATATTGATCCATTTACAGTTGCTAAACTTGTTCCAACAATGAATTGCAAAGCTAATCCGATAAAAACAAATTCAAAATAGGAAGCTGAAATACCAAAAATTTCCATGTCCGGATTCAGCTTGCTGAAGAAGAAGTACATGGTGATTGTTACTAGATTTAAGAAGAGTGTGATGAGATAACTACTTTTGTAGCTTAAACTCATTTTTACTCTAGCTGCTGCAATTGCATAGATTCTAGAAATTGAGTTGCTGTTTTTATCTGATGATTTAAATGTAGAAATCACCTCTTGTATATCATATACTATAATTATTCCTCCTTTCGTAAAGGTATAGCAAAAATCTCTTTGATTGTTCGAGCTTGTTTCTCTTCTTTCTGCTTATTGATTTCAAGAAAAGATAGAAACGATTCTTTTAACGAAGGCATGTGTGGTACAATCTGAAAAATTTCTCCTTTTGCTCTAAGAATAAGAACAGTTATTCTTGATATGGTTTCATTGAGTGTATAAGAAATAGGTTTGATTTTAGCTTCATAAATGAAATTGTGATTATCTTGCTGTTCTAAAGAAATGATTTCTGCACCTGCTGAATCATTTATCATTTTTGTAAAAATCTCTGTTGGCATTTTTGAAATACGAAGGGATTCTGATGGTAGAGGTGGAAGAGAAAAAATGATGTGAACATGTTGATGACCTGCCGATTTTTTGAATAAATCAGGAGAACAATCCTGAATCAGCTGACCCTCATCAATTAGAATCAATCTTGATGTAAGTGCGTCCATCTCTGAGAAATTATGACTTGTTAAGAGAACTGAAGTTCCAAATTCTCTGTTAAACTCCAGTAACAAATCCTTTGCTTTCTCAGAGCTTTCAGCATCGAACCCCAATGTAGGTTCATCTAACAGAAGTATTTTGGGAAATGTGATAAGGGCTCTAATCAATAATACTTTTGCTTTCATTCCCGTTGAAAGTTTCATGACTAAAGTATCCTTTCTCTCAGTCAGATCAAAATATTTCAGTAAGGAATTGATTCTTTTCTTAATTTCTGTTTTTCTAATACCGTACAATGTTCCATAAAAAAGTAAATTATCTTTTACTGATAATCGATAATATAAACTTCTTCCACCTGTCTCTCCAAAAACTGAACCTACCATACTTCTTACTTTTTTATCCTCAAGAATGGATATACCGTCTATGAATGCTTCTCCAGATGACGGAAGTAAAAGAGTTGAAAGTATTTTGGAAAGTGTCGTTTTACCCGCCCCATTTGGACCGAGAAGCCCAACAAACTCTCCTTCTTTTATTTTAAGTGAGATATTATCTAATGCTCTTATTTCCTTTCCTTTTCTAGTATAAGATTTGCATAAGTTAGATATCTCTATTGACACATTATTTTATTTTAAGAGAGCTATATAAGCACAGCAAAATCACAATGCAAAATCACATTGATTGTGCTTTTTGAGGCTTAATACGCTTATAGACACAATATGCTAATGATAAACAGGCTAATACAGAACTAACAATCCATGCAGCTAACCAAGGGTATTGCACTGAAATACCGTAAAGATAAGTGGACAAAAACGATGTTCCTGTGTTTCCTAAAAAGAAACCAGTGGTGATTATCGAGTATAAAATGGAGAAGTGAGCTTTTGGTAGATCATAGGTGAGAATAGTAAATACAACGGGAAAGAAGAGTGCGTGAGCTATGTTTTTTATGAATAATGCAGCGATATACATCCCAATGATATCATAGAAGAAGTAAATTAAGATGTAATTACTTAAGATAATAAACGCTGAAAATACTAGTAAATAATTCGTTATTTTTGGTTTGTTTGAAATAAGCCATCCAATGAATGGTGAAATAAGTATGAAACTAAGTTGTGATAAACCTAGAAGTAAACCTATGTAACCCTCTGAAAGGTTTAATACATTTTTACCATAGAGAGCCATAATGGGGTCCGTAACGCCTGAAATCAATCCATATAAAATAAAAGCGAATACAAAGAAAATTAACGAACTTGATTTGAAAACTTTAAAATCAAATTTCTCTTTATGTCCACTTTTCACGTCAACTCTTCTTATGAAATGTACCGTTTCTGCTCCTCCCTTTACAAAAAGTAACCTGAAAGCAACTAATCCAATAATCGATATTATCAATGCAACGATTATCATAAAATAAGTAGGGAGAAACTGTAAAACAAAACCTAACCCTACCGCACCTATTAGCGTTCCAAACCTACCAGAACTTGAAACTAACGAGTTGTATATACCTTTATGGGGTGATTTTAAGTCGGACAATAAGGAGCGACTTGCAAGTCCAAAAATATTGTTTGTTAAACGCATAAAGACAAATAGTAACGCTAGTATTGCAGTATTACTTGTTAAAGCTAAACATCCAACTGCAATTGTCATTATAATGTAAGATGACATCACAGCTGGTTTTCTTCCTATTTTTTCTATGATCCATCCACTGGGTATCCTAGCTATAAG
>JAUWPI010000153.1 GCA_030611665.1 Candidatus Heimdallarchaeota archaeon
AAGGTGAACAGTTACAATATAGTAGGGATAGAATTTCAGATCCACTTTCTTTAGATTAAGTGATTTATGTAGATCGTCAGGAGTGCCAGGATTTTTGAGAATATCACCAACCAATTCTGTCCTAATCTGATCCACGTCATAAGCAACAGGAAGCATAAAATGTTCAATTATTTCTCCTGCTTTCTTTAGCTCACTTGTAACGTTACAAAAAGGACATGTTACATGAGTTTGGGTATCCTCTAATTCTAATGGAGCAGCACAATTTGGGCACATTATACTTTTCATTTTATTCCACCACCGACACGGGTTTAAACACGTTTTTCAGCGTGAAGAAACCTATAACTGCAACAATAATCCCAAAAACAATCGGAAATATATATTCATCTTGACCTAGGAAGAAGCTTCCTACTCCTCCACCTAAGAAAAATAAGGTTGTAAGTCCAAGGAATATCATTCTAAATCTAGTTGTAACAGGAATCTCTCCTGCTATAATTTTACCACTACTTCCAAGAATAGCTATTCTATAAGTCTCATCTTGAAAGACATATTCAATTTGCCACACAGGAGTATGAACAAAATAAGTTCCAGTATAAGCTATTTGTGTAGCACAGTCAAAAACCTTGGTGCAGGCGCGCTCTGCTCTAGATCTATGATCATCAAAAACTGCAGTCTTAGCTAATTGATTCGCAGCATCTAAAGAAATTTCAGTTGAAAGATAGTTAAACTCCTTCTCTGTTTTCATCAATTTGTCGTGATTGAAGGGAACAGCATGAGAAAATTCACTTTGAAGAGCCTGTTTGACTTTTCTATATCCATACATAGAACTTCCTCTTCTCCCTAAAAGAACATCTGCTCTTTTTTCTCTAATTTCTTGATCAACTGGACGATAAACTGTTACACTTTCTGTTAAAGTTCGTCTATTTTTACCTGAACCTACAGTCCTTGTTTTTGTTTCTGAATATCTCCTATACCCAACATAGTGAGTATAAGCATCTGATGTTGCTACCCAAAATGGCATCAATATAGGTTCAAATTTGGTTATTTTGTAACCTTTAATCCCTCTCATGAAACCTTTTTTCTTTATAAATTTCGTTACAATGTCTCGAATTTGCTTCTGACTCAGCCTGTTTTCGAGTATGTAATGGTTTTTAAATTCAGTTCCATCAGACAAGAAAGCTTGACCGCAAGAGACACAGTTAAACACTGCATCTTCCGGATTAACATCAATTGGGGAATTACAATAAACACAAGTAAATTTAACAATTTGACTCATCAATAATACTAAATACATCGTAACATATAAAATTTAGCAAAGATTCCGAGAAATATTCTCTTTGTAATAGTACAAAATTCCTGATTTCTTAAAAAGTTAATTTTTTAAATATATGTTACTTAGCAAAACTATTTCTAGTCATGAAAAAGTTGTTATCTCTCAATAAAATCAAAAAATGCATTTAACCACTTTTTAATGTCCTATCGAGAATCTATCGATAATACTAAAAGACCTCTATTTTCTGCTTTAAAAACAAATCTTGATACTACTAGAAAAGTTCAAGATAAACTAATAATCATTGATTTGGAATATTCTTCTGTTTCTGATGAAAAAAAGAGTTTTTAGAGGAATTCTATGATACTACAAAACTTTGGAAGGGAGAATAAGCAGATACAAGAGTCTTAGGATTCTGGTAACTACAGGTGATGGGGGATATGTTGGTAGTAAATATTATGATGATCATGGATATTCTCAAGCCACTGTAGATTTAGTTTCTCCAGGTTTTTCTGTTGATGTGAAATGTGATTTAGATAATAATGGATATACAGAAGATGTGGAAGTGACAGGAACTAGTTTCTCTACTCCCCAAGTTGCTGCTGCAGCCTATTTAGCTTCAAGGCTATACCATGCTTTAAATCCTAGTAGCCCTTTTACAAAATATGAATTTCTTGCCTGTATCATGCATTCTTCTGAAAATGACCCAGCAGGTAGAACAGCCACAGATAAAATCCATTGGGAGGAAGTAGGAGAACCCCAGTATAATTTGGGCACTTACACTGTTTTCTACTCTTATAGAGTTGGATATGGTTCTCTTGACGTATACGATATGCTTGAATACATTGCAGATCTTTCCTAAAAGACTAGAGGGTTGAAATCTGAATAACAGCTAAATGTAGATAGTAAATGAGTGTAATCACAAGATTTCACTTAGTTCAATTTAAAGCTCAAAATACTTTAATGGATTTAAACAAATATAATATATGGTGATTGAATGAAACAAAGATGGAAAATCATCATTACTAGCTGTATAGTTGTGAGTCTTAGTGCTCTAGCTGTCTCTTTACACTACTATTTTCAACCACCTCCACCTCCACAGAATAACAACAATAATTGGTTCTATGATGCTCTTACCAATCATACCTATCCTAATCCACTATGGAATGGTTCAATTTCTGACATAATCTTAGAAAATGATGATATAATTCATTTCTGTACAACGAATTCTTCAAAATATGGAGATGTAATTGTAAATGACAATCTTATTTATGGAATTTTAAATTTTAACAATGATTCGTTCTATGGTTTACCTCGATTTAAGGAAACTATTGCAGGTGATTTTTACCAAATTCGAATAGCTTTGGACTCTGAAAAAACACCAACTATATACACCTATGCATACAGTGGGTACGGTTTTCAATTAGGAGAAATCCTAAAAATAACCAATAACTCTTGGGAAGATCATCCAGATTTTAATCATTTACCTCTTAACATTAGTACAGTAGCTCGAAGTGCTCTGCTAAATTGGTTTTTTTCAGAAACTGGTGATATAGTAATTGCTTTTATCTATCAGCCCCCATATATTGATGATGGAACCATTCCCTACGTTTATACCCCTGTTATATACAATGCCAGTTCTAAACACGCTACTTTCATGCATGAGATTTTTCCAGAGATAACTGATCACGATGTACAAGCTCCTGGAGATTTTAAAATCGTGAATTCAACCATTGCTCTTCTTTGGGAAAGAAGAATCGATAATGTACAAAGCTTCACTTATCTCGCAATTTGTTGGCCTGTTGAAGGTTGGCGACTGCATATATTGGGAGGTGCCTATCCTCCCAGATTTCCTATAGCTATAATTCCAAGAAATGAGGGATTTGATGTATTTCATTATGAAAGCGGAAGGGTTAATAATATTAGTAGGATTTTTGTTACAACTTTTCTTAATTCAACCTATTCTGTCACTAAGGAGCTTACTACTTTTCCAGGTCAATGGTTTTTTATTGAGGAATCTATCTTTGAATTAGATGAAGAAAGTTATCTTTTTATCTACTCTCGCTTTCCCTCTCTTCTGGATTCCTATACAGACCTTTTCTTAGGAAAATATAATGGCACAGTTTTTCAAGAAGTAAGATTAACCAACACGCCTAATTTTTCTGAAATTTTTGCTCATGGGGAAAAAGGTGAAAAATATTTCCATTATGTATGGAACAGATACTATCCCAATGAACCTTGGCAAGTTTTCTACAATAGGATAGCTTTTTCAGAGTTGGATAAGATGTTTGATTCTGGTTCTTCTTCTCACTCTCCTGACTTTCTGCACTGTTCTGCTAAGAACCATTCTGACACTTTATTCTCCTTCCTAACAAACTTACGAATTATTCTTGTCAAAAGAGAGTATAACTGTATAATTGTTTAATCTACAAAGAGCATGCAACTCACTACATCGAAATTTGTTTTAAATCGACCTGTTTTATGATAATTTTAAGCAATTCTATAATCTATTAGGATATTTGAAAATAACTTAATTACTGACAACTAATATTCAATAAGACCAAGACATTTTTCTCCTAGATTAATCACACTTTTGGTGATATTATCAAAATAGTCGTCTTTTGCTATAATTTTCTTCTCCTCCTCCCTCTTTTTTCTCAATGAAATTAAATCAAAACCCATTTCATCCTTTTTCCCTTTTTCACCGAACAGAGACAACCAACTTCTTTGTTTTTTAGCTTGTATTCTAATCAATTGAAGTTTTTCTCCATATATTTGTTTGACAATCTTCTTAGATTTATTGTTGTCTTTTTCTATATTTGAGGACAATAATTCATAGATTACTGCAAGTTTTCTTGCATTTTCAAATAATAAAACTTCAGCTAATTGTTTTTTGTTGTAGCTGTAGAAAATCTCTTTTATTTTTTCAATATTATCAAAAATACTATAAATTGACTTATTACAAACGCTTTTACCTAATTTGAAATCCTTTCTCAAATCTTGTCCATGCAGTATTTTGGCTTTACCTACAAAGTGATAGAAAAAAGGAGCAGAATTTTCATTATTAATTCTTTTAATATAGTTAAGTTCAACAATTTTCACATCAAGAGTTATTTGCATTTTTCTATCTGTAACTATTTTTCTAATCTCATCATACAATTGAGTACCCTTTTTATCTTCACAGATTATTATTAAATCAATATCGCTTAAAGTATCTTCTTGTTCTTCTGCCAATGAACCTCCTAAAAATAGTGTTATAATTGTACTATAGAGTGGAGTATTCTTGAGAACACATAGAAAAGATTCCAACATATTATTCAGAGTATTCATGTTAAATCATCTTTGGAGTATGAATAAGTAAGAATGTTAACCTTCTAAATAATAAGTTTAAATATATAGCTTATTAATCTAGAGAAATATGAGTCTTGTGACCAGCGAATGAAGGTTTTAGTTTAAGCCATCATATGAAGATAATGAAACATGAACGCATTTTCCTTATGCAATGGGATAGAAACAGTCAATGAAACTTCAACTAATGATGTGGTCGAAAATACAAAAAATAATATAAAACCCCTTCTAATCAGTTTAGATAAATAAATAAGATCCAAATTGGATCTATCGTTACTCCATCTATTATCCCATAGTAGGATGTATTTCCATCTGTTAGAAGAAAATCTATCCTATATTCTGATAGCTCTTCTTCCTTTTCTTCTAAATCTTCTTTTGTTTACCATCGTATTTACTTTTCATTATCCTTTTTGTTTCTTTCTCTGAGTAGGCATTAAACAAGTCTCTATAGATAGCTTTCTGAAACTTTTTCTTATTCTCTCTTTCAACTGTATCTTTGCTAACTATCTGCTTGTAAAAAATTATTTCATCATACAGTTTGACTAATCCTTCTTCTTCACATCTCTTTTCCAATAGAGTTAATTTCTGAAGGATTACTTTGTTACTCGCTCCTTGCAGGTAAGAATAAATGTATCCAAACGCTTCTGCCATGATTCTCAATGAACTATTTTCTATTTGTTCTATCTTTCCCAGATACATCTCCATGATTTGCATGAATTCCCCATATCTTCCAGTGGAAAGTAAGAGTTTAGCTACCAATAGATTGGCAAAAATATTCTCTGTCTTCTCCTCTTCTGTACCATTGTTCAGGTTCTCCATGGTCTTCGCGACTTTCTTTCTATACCCCCCTGAACTATTAGAATTCATCTCTATAAGATAGTCTATGACATTCTTCAACCGTTCTTCGATATGTTTCTCATCTTTCTTTTTTACATCTTCCAGTTTCTCTACCTTTATTCCTGAATAAACCAACAACTCTCCTAGTATCTGTGAGCTAACATTGAGATTCTTTGTAAAAGGGATAAGTGTAAGTATATTTTCCTCATCTGTTGTCATCATCAACCCTTTATGAACAGAATAATAAAGAAGAGAGATGTGTAAAGATGCGAGGAGGAAAGTATAGAAATCTTTGGTCAGCATCGCTTTTGTTCTTCGATGGTTAACAACTGATTGAAGATCTATTATCGTTTCTTTTATCCCCTCAAAATTCCCACTTTCAGCATAGATTCTCGCAAGGAGGAGGAGACTACTTACAAAAAAGAAAACGTTTTGTCCTTGATGTACGCTATCTTTAGTCAGTTCTTTGGAAGTTAAGAGATGCATCTCAGCTTGGGTTTTAAGAGAATTAAATAGAAAGAGATTACCTAACATATTATGTGCGATAGACTTGTTATTATCTGAAAGAGAAGAAAAGAGATGGGTTTGTTTCTTACATTCTTCCAACAATTCTCTCATCTTATCCTCTTCATTAATCCATGAATAGATCTTTGTTAGATGTTGATAGGTTTTGATAAGAGGGATGACCATTTGTTCCTCTAGATAATATTTTCTACAGGCTTCGAAATACTTTGTTACTTCAAAATCTCCTTCTTCAGTGAATGCTCCATAAGCATACGAGAACAAAACAGCATAGTAATTCATTCTTGAAGGATTGGGGAGAGCGTTCATTATCTCCATCGCTTGTTTTCTCACCTCAATAGCTTCAAGATAGTTTTTTTTCAGTTTCTCTACTAGCCAAGTCACAATTAAAGCTAAAGCCTTCCCTTCTTGATAATCGTTCTGCTCAGCTAATCGTTCCATACGTGAGATTATCCCTTCGACTTCAGGAAGAAGATCTATACTGCCAAAGAATATACTTTGTTTAACATAAAGCAATTCTACATGGGAACGATAATCTCCCAATTCTTCACATTTCTGGATAGTCTCATCGATTATTTCCAGCGCTCCTTGTCTCTCCCAATTCCTGTAATTCTTGCGAATATTTAGGACTACTTCCTTCAGGGTGATTTCATCATGTATGTCTTCTAATTCTTTCCCTAAAGGATGAGAGTATGTTTTCACTGTTAGATTTTTTTCCACTTCGTACACCTTTTACCATGTCTTAAAGTGGGATGATTGAACAAAAAGAGTAAACTATGATCCACAAATTCGTATAAATATCTTTAGGAAAAACTTACATGTAAAAAGAACTACATACTATTCAATAATTAACTATGAAGGAATATCAATGAATCCTATAGAACTCTTCCTTACTCTTTTCTTTGGAATAACAGCAATAATTG
>JAUWPI010000136.1 GCA_030611665.1 Candidatus Heimdallarchaeota archaeon
AGCTGTCAGAGGTCTGCATCCTTCGGGTTATCAAGTAGTTCATGTTGCTAATATCTATGAACTTGAAGAAATAGATAAAGAAACTGAAGCAGTTATGATTAAGCACACCGTTGGTGCTCGTAAGAGACAAATGATTCTAGATAATGCAGCTGATTTGGGACTTAAAATTTTGAACCCACCTGCAAGTATAGATGAAATTGGTGATATGCTTGACGCAACTTCACTTGAGGAAGAATACGAATTACTTGAAGATGATATTGGTGACGAATTCGAAGACGATTTCGAATTAGACGAGGATCTTAATCTCGATGAATTAGCAGATTCTGACGAGGAAGAAAATTAGAATGAGGTTAGAATATGGACGTTAAAACACAAAGAAGATTAGCAGCAAAAATCCTCAAAGTGGGATCCAATAGAGTCAAAATTAATCCTGACAGCCTATACGACCTTTCTCTTGCCATTACTAGAGAAGACGTAAGACGTCATATTGATGACGGCGATATTAGGAAAAAGAAAATTCAAGGTGTTAGTAGAGGACGAGCTCGAGCTGTAGCAGCCAAAAAGAGGAGAGGTCAAAGAATTGGTGTTGGTAGCCGCAAAGGTCCAAAATATTCCAGACTTTCAAAGAAAGACAGATGGATTAGTAAAATCCGTGTCCAGAGAAAGTTCTTGAAGAAATTAAGGGACGAAGGTTACATAGACACTGCAACTTACCGAAAACTGTATTTACAGTCAAAAGGTGGGCTATTCCGTTCTGTGAGATATCTCCGAAACCATATAGCCGAACACGGTCTCTCTAAGAAGAGACTTCCTGAATTATAAAAGGTGTTAAGTTATGTCAAGTCGAAGAAAAAAAGGAATAAAGAAGAAAAGAAAATTACAACCAAAGATGAAACGACAAGGACCTCTTTATAGAGTGCCTTTTAGAAGACGAAGAGAGCTTAAAACTGATTATGGTCAGCGTAAGAGATTATTAAAATCAGGTAAAATAAGGGTTGTAACAAGAGCATCAAATAAACAAATCTTGGTACAATTTGTTATGTCGAAAATTGGTGGAGATCAAACTTACATTCAGATAAGCTCAGGTGATCTTAAAAAATATGGTTGGGACATCGCGACATCTAATTTACCTGCATCATACCTAACGGGTTATCTTGCTGGAAAAAGAGCTTTGAAAGCTAAAATTAAAGAAGCTATTCTGGATATCGGAACACACACCGCATACTCTGGAACAAAAATCTTTGCAACTCTCAAAGGTGTTGTTGACGCAGGAGTTGATGTTCCTTGCAATGAAATCATGTTGCCTTCTGAAGATAGAATCAGAGGAGATCATATTCAATCATATGCAAAACTTTTAGCTAAAGAAGATAAAACCAAGTATGATAGATACTTTGCTAAATACTTAGCAGCAAGTAAGAAACCTGAAAAGATAACCGAGTATTTTGAAGAGACAAAATCAAAAATTGATTCAATGGAATGAGGTATAGAAGATGAGTAGAAATATGTTTTTAGATTTAGAAGAATGGGAACCTCGAACTCGAGTTGGAAGATTAGTAAAGGAAGGTAGAATTACAACTATCGATGAATTATTCCAACAAGGTCTTCCTTTAGCAGAACCTGAAATAGTAGACATTCTGCTTGGTGACACCCTAGAGGACGATGTAATTGATATAAGCCTTGTTCAAAGACAAACAGATGCAGGTCGAAAACGTAAATTCCGTGCAACTGTTGTCGTTGGAAATAAAAACGGTTATGTTGGTGTAGGTGAAGCAAAACTCAAAGAAATAGGTCCAGCTATTAAGAAAGCTATGGTTAATGCCAAATTAAATATCAGACCTGTTCGTAGAGGGTGCGGTTCATGGGAATGCAATTGTGGAGGACCACACACTGTACCTTTCAAAGTAATAGGTAAAGTAGGGTCTACAAAAGTTATTCTTTATTCAGCACCTAGAGGTTTAGGATTAGTCGTTGGAAACACTGCTAAAACTGTTCTAGAATTAGCAGGAATATCTGATGTATGGAGCAAAACATTTGGTGAAACACGAACTACTTCAAACTTTGCGAAAGCAACTTTTGAAGCTTTGAAGAACACCTACTCTATTATGGCTCCTTACGATTGGACACGAAGATAAGGAAAGTGATTAATATGAGTGAAAAACAAGAAACTCCAAAATTGTTGGCAATCATTAGAATTAGAGGAAGGATTAACGTCTTCTATAAGATTCAGCAAACTTTGGATATGTTAAACATTCGCAAGACAAACTACATGTCAGTATTTCCTAGTACTCCTTCTACACTTGGTATGTTAAAGCGTGCAAAAGATCATGTCACTTGGGGTGAAATAAACCAAGAAGCTTTAGAACATGTCCTAAAGAAAAGAGGAGAGATTGAAGGCAAAACTAGACTGACAGATAAAATTATTAAGGAAAATACTGAATATCCAACTATAAAGTCACTTTCAAAAGCTCTAATTAAAGGTGAGACTATAATTCAAAAGGTTCCTAAATTAAAGAAGTTTTTCAGACTACACCCTGCAAGAAAGGGTTACAAATCTGTTAAAAGAAGCTTCGCAGATGGTGGAGATTTAGGTTATAGAGGTTCAGCTATAAATGAGCTTATTGTGAGGATGGCGTGATTGAAATGACAGTTAGAACTAAAAAGAAACACGGAAAACGTCGCGGATACAGAACCCATGGGTGGGGAGTTGTAAGAACACACAGAAAAAGTGGTATGCGCGGTGGAGTAGGTAATGCTGGTCCTAAGTCACATCATTGGATTCAAACGATCAAAGGTTTGCGTCCTCCAATTGGAAAACATGGTTTCATACGTCCCCGAGAATCTATAAAAGACAACGTTATAATCAATGTCTCTCATTTAGACTCAATGGTTGCAATCCTTGAAAGTGAAGGAAAAATCACAAAGAAGGGAGCTAAATACGAGGTCAATTTGACTGAGCTTGGTTATACTAAACTTCTTGCTCAAGGTGAAGTCAACACTGCAATGAATATTGTAGTTGCTGAAGCTAGTGAAAGAGCAATAAAGAAGATAGAGTCTGCTGGTGGCAAAGTCCAACTAAGCAGCTCTGACTAATTTTTCTTTTCTTTTCCTTTATTTATTTAATTTCATTTTTTAGAATAACCACATGAAAAATTTTAAATATTCACTGATGTTTACTCAAAATGAGTAAAATTATTTTGAATAATTGGTAGTGATTAGATGAAAAAACTCAATATTGCAGTTATAGGAGTAGGAAGCTGGGGGAAAAACCATGCAAGGGTCTTTAAAGAAATGGAAAAAACAAATCTTATTGGTATCTTTGATGTTCAGCTTGAAAAGGCTAAAGAACTAGCTACAATGCATCGTGCTAGAGCTTTTTCAGATTTAGATGAGCTATTGAGTTTAGAAGAAATCGATGCGGTAAGTATAGCCTCTCCTACTTCTACACACGGAGAAATAGCAATCAAAGCTATAGAACATGGAAAACATGTTTTGATAGAAAAACCCATGACAAGTACTTTAGAGGAAGCAGAGAAAATAATTGATGTAGCAAAGAGCTCAAACGTTGTTGTATCTGTAGGTTTTATAGAACGATTCAATCCAATAGTTAGTAAATCTAGAACTCTCATAGAAAGTGGGGAACTAGGTGAACTTGTATTGTTAAGTGCTAGAAGACTAGGTCCATATTGGCCTGATAGATTAAAGGATGTTGATGTTATTCGTGATGTGAGTATCCATGATATTGATGTTTTCAGATATTTAACTTCAAAAGATCCTATCTCTGTGTATGCTCGTGGAGGAAAATTGCGTCATAATTACCTTGATTACGCGGAAATACTGCTTGATTTTGGCAATGGGTTGACTGGTTTCATCGAATCTAATTATTTAACACCTCACAGACATAGAAAGTTAATGCTTACTTGCGAGCATGGAATTGTGGAAGCTGATTTCATTACACAAGAGTATATTATTGAGGATGAGGAATGGTTACGAAATACAAAATCAACTTGGCAAGAACCATTAAGCAGAGAAATGAATGCTTTTGCTGAAGCATGTTTAGAAAATAAACAACCAGTTGTAACTTCAGTTGATGGAATTAAAGCTTTGAAAATTGCTCTCGCTTCTATTGAGAGTATTGAGAAAAATAAAGTAATAGACCTACGTTTCTAGTAGTGATATTAAAATAAAAATAAGAAAGGGGAGGAATTTTATTTTATTCCTAGCAATCCAGCTAAAGCTGGAACAGTTTCACTAATTTGCTCACTAGCGAATATTTCATAGTACTGTCGGAGAATCCCCGTTGTTAACAGAATTCCCGTACCCGTACCAAGTGCTCCCAGAAAGTCAGCTACTGCCGCTAGGGCACCTATGAAGAAACCTCCAACCCAAGCTGCTGTAGGAATATACCTTTCTAGATATCTTTCGACGATTCTTGGATTACGCCTAAAACCAGGTATCTGCATATTTGCATCTAACAGTTGCTTTGCAACATTCTTTGAGCTCATCCCAGCCGTGTCTATCCAGATGCGCGAGAAGATACCGCAAAGCGCAATCATTAATAGCAGATACACTAGGGCGTGCCAAGGTTGCTCCGCAATTTGTTCAGGTCCATACGGTGCCGTTGTAAAAGCTGCTAGCCCCGAAACTGGAGCTAGCTGATCTGTGCCTTCTATCGTATCCCATCTACCGAAAAAGTCGACCAAGAATCCTTGATAACCCGTTGTTATATTACTCCAAGAATTGTGCATTAGGTTTGAAATGAAGTAGATGTTTGCAAATAAAGCACTTACAAGGATTACAGGAATATTTGATGTATATAAGAATTTTATTGGATATCTGGCTGGCATCTTATATTGACTGTGCTGTACAGGAATCTCAATTTTCATAGAGTCAACATAAATAACCATAGCAAAAACAACTATCGTTGCCAACAAACCAATCATATCTGGGGTTCTACCGGGTCTACTGAGCGGTGTTAGTATGTCTGTAGGTTCTTTGAAGATACCTTGAAAGAATGCGAGAACAGTGCCTCTGTACCAATCAAAACCTCCAACTCTTTCTTGAGATAGACTAAACATACCATCAAAAATGGTATATGAAACACTCGCAGCGATGAATAAACTGATACCGCTTCCAAGTCCATAACCTTTCTGGATAACTTCATCCATAAGAAGGATCGTAAGACCCGCAATAATTAATTGCAATAACACAATGATTTGTGCTTGGAAAGTTAATTCTCCATAAGCCCCACCAAGAATATATGCTAAAGATTCGAATAGGGTCATCAATATTGCAAGTATTTTTTGTGATCCGGTGTAGAGAGCACGTTCTTCAGGGTTAGTGAAATCTACCTTAATAATCTGTGATCCAACAAGTAATTGCATAATCAAACCAGCAGTTACTATAGGTCCTATACCTAATTCTGCTAAGCTTCCTCTTTGTGAAGCTAATATTGCCCTCATGGCAAAGAAAGGATCGGTTCCACCTGTTTCAGGTATACCGAAAATAGGGATATTTAGCATGGCTAAATAGAGGGCTAAGATTCCGAAGGTCCAAGCTAACTTTCTTTTAAAAGAAGGTTTTCTTGCTGGTTTCTTTACCTCAAAGGTAAAACGTTGAAACGGTTTGAATAGCATCAAGAACTTTGAAACCATGAAATTCACCGGCGTGGCTTTAATGTGTATGATGTGCTTCTATTTATAAGCATTTTTGCCTTCAACATAAACACAAATTTTGATTTTTTATTGAGTATAAAAATCATTGTTTAAATTACGTAAATAAGAAGAAAATTGAAATACTTTGTATGTCTAAATTCTATGCATTGCATAATAGTAACATGAATAGTGATAAAGAGCTAATAGAAGCTTACAAGAAAATTTCTTCAAAGTACGCAAGAGTTAAACGAAAGCCCTGGAAAGATTTTCAAACGTACATGAATAAGATCTCTAAGCTTTATTCTTTGCCTTCATCAGGCATCCTTGTTGATATTGGTGCAGGCAACAGCAGAAACCTTCTTCATTTTAATAGTTCTAGCATGCAATTCATTGCTACTGATATATCCTTTGAATTATTACAAGCTTCTGTTGAAATCCAAACGGGGAATCATTTCACAATAAATAATGATATGAAATCATTAAGTTTGCGCAGTAATTTCGCCAACTTAGTTTTATCTATCGCAACAATACATCATCTACGAAAAAAAGAAGAAACAATTTCATGCCTTCAACTTCAGTCAACCTTGCTAAAAAAAGATGGATATCTCATTTTATCTTGTTGGAGAAGGTGGAAGCCAGATACTCGAAAAAAACTGATCTGTGATCTTCTTACCTCCCCCATCAAGAAATTGAAAAACAAGTATTGGCGACATGGTGATATTTATCTTCCCTGGCATGATGAAAACAAAAACATTATTGCGAGGAGATATTACCATCTATTCACTAAAAGAGAACTTGTTTCTGTAATAAAAAAAACTGATCTGAGTATAATTGATTTCTCGAAATTTGGTGGGAAAGGTGGAAAAGATAACTTCTTTGTTTTGCTGAAAAAAGATTCTCTGCCTATTGTCTGAAGGATTTAATTATTAAAAACTCTAGCTACAAAAGCTTTTAAAAGTAAGTTATTTTTGGTGTAAGTAAGCAAAAGAAGTGGTTTATATGGCATTCTGGGATGATTGGTTTTCGGGAATTGCAGATTGGGTATCCAGTAATAACTGGAATGAACTTCCTACATCTGCAATATTCATAGCACTTACTGCAATTTTTCTTGCAAGTATCTCTACATTTGCTACTAGATTGATTCTTGATACTGATGCATTAAAGGAAAGTATGCAGAAAGTTAACGATTGGAATCAAAAAAGAAAAACAGCAATGCAAACTGCTGATAAGAAATTATGGCTGAGTGTCAAAAGAGATGAAGAAAGAGTGAAGAAACTTCAATCTTCAATGATGTTCAAAAGAATGAAACCAATGCTTTTCACAACCATACCATTCCTGCTTTTATTTGCCATCCTTAGATCCGCTTTTCCAAGTGGCGAATTTGGACATAATTATGCATGGTTACCCTTTAATCTAGGTGGTTTTCCCTGGATAGGAAATCCGTGGTTTCAAACATCTGCAGGATGGGAAAATCCAGCTTTTGATGGATTTTCAAAAGTACCCTTTACCCTCTGGTATTTCATGGTATCTTTTGCTTTTGGTTCATTGCTTAGTAGAATCTTTGGTGCAACTCCTTCAGGAGCAACCCATACAAAGAAAAAGGGCAAGAAAATTGAACCTTTGAAGCAAGCCACTGTTTCCAAAAAAGAACAACTTGCAATGAACAAATCTCAATCTAAAGCAAACAAATGAGGAGATATTTATGGTTAGACCATCATTACGTGTTTCAAAAACAAGATTAATACGAACCCCATCTAAAACTAAATTACAGAAAATTTCTAAACGAACTAAGAAACCTCATTGCTCACAATGCGGGGCTATCCTTCATGGTGTTGCATTTGGACCTCAGAGCAAAGTAAGAAAAATGTCCCGTTCTGAACATCTCCCTAGTAGACAACATGCAGGTTATTTGTGCTCTCGATGTTTAAAAAGTGCAATAAAGATGGATGTTCGAAGCTAAGGGAAGTGGCGATTTTACCAATAATAGCTATTTCTGGTCCACATGGTTCAGGGAAAAGCACTGCTGCAAAAACCGTAGCAGAGTTGTTGAATTATACATACGTATCAGCTGGACAACTATTTAGAGAAATGGCCAAAGAAAAAGGCATGAATCTTGAAGAGTTTAGTGAACGTGCAGAAGTTGATGATGAAATTGATCGATACATCGATAATAAGACATTAGAGCTTGCACAAACAGAAAACGGCATTATAGTTGACGCTCAATTAGGTGGCTGGATTCTAAGAAAGGTTGCTGACTTGATAATCTACATTACAGCACCTGTAAAGACAAGAATTCAACGAATAGCTGAAAGAGAGAATAGATCTATAGAAGAAATCAAAAAAGAGACATTGATGAGAGAAGAATCGGAAAGAGACAGATATCAAAAACTCTATAATATCAACATCTCTGATTTGTCCATCTATGATGTAATAATCAACACTAAAAAATATGATGCAGCTGAGTGTGTTGATATAATAATGGCATCAGTTAAGAAGATAACAAAAGGTGAATAAAAGTGACTGCAATTCAAATTGGAAGAATTATAGTAAAAACAAACGGAAGAGAAGCAGGAAAGAAAGCTGTGATTGTGGATTTAATTAATCAAAATTATGTTTTAGTTACAGGTCCAAAAGCAC
>JAUWPI010000180.1 GCA_030611665.1 Candidatus Heimdallarchaeota archaeon
GTATTATTGAAAACATCTATCCCTTTTACTAACAGCTTATTCCCATCAACCTTAACTAATTGAACAATAGACAGCCCAATTCTGTTAGGACGATTAGGATGACGAATAGCAAAAATACCTTTTGGGACATCATCTAGATAAGGTTGAAACTTAAGATTTTCTTCTGTTGCTTGATCAAACCAATAGAGAAGAATGATATGAGAAAAACCATCGAGTTCTTCCAATCCCTCCAGATATTCAGTGTTAACGACAACAGTTCCAAATGCTTTAGAAAACCCAGGTTGGATAGGAGTATCTTCATCATTCTTTTCGAAGGGAGATTCAATGTGACCAATTGGTTTGATAACAATATCCATGTATAGTCCTCGAATAGCTAATATATCTTTCTTTTGGCTTACAGACATACTACTCGTTCCCCATATCTAATTGTTTAAATAGAATAATTGGGTATTATTATGTGTATAAATGGTGATATAGTGAGCCAAAGAATTTTCAAAATCTCCCTATTAGGAGAAGGAGCAGTTGGTAAAACTTCCCTTCGTAGGATATATCTTGGTGAAAGCTTCAAAGAAGGTTATATGATGACAATAGGAGCGGATTTTGCAGTTAAGAAAATGTCTCTGAATCATGTTGAATACACTTTACAAATTTGGGATTTAGCTGGTCAGCAAAGGTTTTCTGCAGTACGTGAAGTTTATTATCGTGGAACCGCTGGAGCACTTTTAATTTTTGATATTTCGCGTCCAGAAACTTATGAGGTTCTACCTAATTGGCTTCATGAACTCATTCGCAACAACAAAAATCGTATTGTTCCTATAGTCTTAATCGGCAATAAATCTGACTTACGCGATTCTTCTCCTTATTCTGTTCCTATGGAATATGCTCAGGAGTACGCAGACCAACTTTCTGAATGGTCTGGTTTTTACGTTCCCTACATCGAAACTTCTGCTAAAGACGGTCTTAACGTTGATAAGGTTTTTAGTATTCTTACTGAAAACATTTCTAATTACTTTGAAAGTTTGACTTTGGAAAATCTGAAATAATTTTTGGATTACTTCACTCTTTATACTTTTTTTTGTTTTATTCGCAACAAAGAATTTATACTCCTTTTTTTTATTACTCTTCAAGTATTATGTGATAATCATGATTGAATCTGCAGATTTTCTCTCTTATCTAACGGATAATGGCTATACTTTCTCCACTGGAGTTCCTTGTTCTTATTTCAGAGATCTGCTTATAGATCTAGAGAAGGACGATCGTTTCACCTATCTCCCTGCAACTCGTGAGGATGAAGCAATGGGAATTGCTACAGGTTATTTTCTTGGTGCAGGTAAAACTTTTCTTATCATGCAAAATTCTGGTCTAGCTAATATTGGTGACGCTCTCACTTCCCTTACTCAACTCTACAAAATACCTCTCTTGATGTTTGTAAGTTATAGAGGTCTTGAACCTGATAGAGATTTTCCTGAGCATATTATTATGGGTGATGTCACAAAATCAGTTCTTGATGCCTACCAAATACCTTATTGGGTTATTGAAGAACATAACTGGAAGAATGTTTTAGACAATGCTCTGGAGATTATGGAAGAACTATCCAAACCTGTCTGCATTCTTGTAAAAAAGGGGGTCCTCAGTGATTGAAAGGCGCTGAAGTCATCTCAAAACTCAGTACTATTTTAAATGGTGAGGAGTTAATAGTTAGTTCAAATGGTAATGTTAGTAGACAAGTCTATCACCTGCTTCAAGGTGATCATATCTATCTTCGAGGAAGTATGGGTCTCCCAGTTCCAATAGGATTAGGTCTTGCACTTGCCCAACCTAATAGAACAGTGTTAGTAATCACGGGAGACGGTAATTTTCTCATGGGGTTGAGTGCTATGACAACTGTTGCTCATGTTCAGCCAGAAAATCTTAAAATTATTGTTCTTGATAATGAGATTTATGCTACAACTGGAGGACAAAATACTGTTTCTTCTACTATTGACTATATCACGATGATCCAGGGGATGGGCATAAATAACTCCAGATCTTTCGATATGAGTGATAGTGATCATTTAATTTCTGAGATACTTAAAGATACTACTAGAGAACAGGGATTGAATGTACTTCATCTCAAAGTTGAGGAAGACACAATCATATTAGATAATATTCCCCATCATCCAATTGATATAAAAGAGAACTTTGTTAATAGACTGTTATGAGCTAAACTTATTCTTGATGCTTGATTTCAACCTACTTTTTCTATTGTTTTCTTTCATATCATGATGAAAATATTTATGGTCGAAAATAGAACTTAAATAATTTCAACGTTTCATTAAAGTAATGATTGTTAATATTCATTGTTTTGGTCAAATTCGTACTCTTACTAAAGAGAGAATCGTAGAGATGAATATTAGGGATAATGCAACCATACCTTATATTCTTGATGAATTTGTGAAAAAGTACGGTGAGACAATGGAGAAGTTACTCTACAATGAAGGGAAAATACGTGACTTCTACACCATACAAGTTGACAAGAAACATGTCAAAAACGAAGAATTTGAAGATTTTAAACTACAATATGGTCAAACGATAGCTATAATCCCTTTCATCGCTGGAGGATAAACTACAGTTTCCTCTTTTCTTGGATTTCTGTCTTTTCGATGAACCTTTCAAATAGTTGACAGATACGTTTGTACTCATTATTATCTTGTTTATCTTTAGGATAGTTGTCTTTCCACTCTGTATAATATTCCTTCCATTCATCAACAGATTTAGCTTCAGATCCTTTAGATTGAAGCTCAAACTCATCATAAGTTACGATGGTGTAATCTTTACCATCTTCGCTTTGATAGACCTCGTACCCATCTTCATTAATATACTTAGGTTTTCTTTTTTCCAGATTCAAGACCATTACCCCATCCAATCAAATGCTTGAACTCTTATATAATTTTAGAAGCAACGAGAATATTTAAAGGGTTTTAATTAAAAAACTAAAGTAAAAGGGGAGGGAAAGAAGCTAGTTCCATTGGAGAATAGGTTTCAGGCAATTTCACGAAGGGAATCGTACCTGATAAATCAACTAGCCTCAATAGTATATACTCAAAATACTATTTAAACCCGAAAAAAATTGAATGGTATCATTCTTTCTTCTTATCAGAAACTTCAGAATCAGCTTTCTCGTCTTCATCTTTTCTATTATAGAAAAAACCTATTATCGCAATCACAAAACCTGGGATAGGGCCTAAAATTTCAGCTGTAACAAAAGGTATCAAAAGAACTAGTCTAGTTGCCAAATCTAAATCAGTACTTGAAAATACTATCCATGCTCCGAAACCAATGAACATAACAGAGAAAATAAATGACAAAAGTAAAAGCAATTTAACAGAACTCATAGCATAGCATTTGAATGAGCAAAAGAAAGTCTGTTTGGAACTCCAGTGAGAATTAACTTCTGGCTTACCGCAAACGACGCACTTGTCAACCATAGTATTCAAACACATGTAAATCTTCTACCTTATAAATCTTTTAACGTGGGTATAAGCGAGAAATATTCAGTTACTTGGAGAGGTATCTAAATATTCTATTATTTCCTTACATTGTGACAAATTGATAGATTTCACAAAACAAATAGTAAGTAAAAGAAAAGAAAGTAGAAGAGAAACTAATTCTTCTTGAATCTTTGTAAAATTGCAGGTACGAAAGCTAACCCTATTACAGTTGATAATATCAGAAACTGTGTTAGAAAATTGAATCCTGCTGAATTTGTAGAACTTGGTGGGTCATAATCATACCCAGCTTTTTCCATATATTCTTTGGCAAGTGTAATATTATAGCTGTAAGGAGCAAGAGAAGAGTCAAAACCTACACATATATCAGGAGCAGGAGAAATACCAGGTCTACCAAGTCCATCTAGAAATTCAGAAATAATTTCTGTGCGGTGTATGATGTGACTTATGGCTTTACGAACATTTTTTGCAGCTTCTGCTGTACCTACAGGAGTCATTTCTCCTGTTCCTAGAATAGGATGTCTCATATTAACGGCTATTTCTTTAGTGTTTGGTTCTTTAACTTCAAGACTCATAATACCTGACACGCCTGTAAAATCTGCTTTAGAAGGTGAATAACCTGCATCTAGAACATCTACATGTCCTGCAATCAATTCAGCTACAGCATTATCTTTACCAGCTACAAATATTTGATACCAATCAGTTAATTCTACGGAGTCCCCATGCCAATAAGAATTTTTAGTAAGATGTACAACTCCCAAGGGTGGATCATAATCATCTACCTTCATAGGACCACAAGATTTCACTAAGGACCACCCAACATCTCCTTGGCCTGGATTATCAGAAAAGATACTATAACCATGAGTTGTTAACTTTGGTTCAACTTCACTTTTATCAATTATCCCACAAGATAGCAATTTTAATGGAAAATTGTTGGGAATAATTAAGTTAAAGCTTATAATGTTGGTATCAAGAATTGTTATCGAATCTGTACTTCCAAGGTAATGGTTCAGATATCCTGCTAAACCCGAACCAACTAATGGATCCATAAATAGTTCATAAGAATACTTAACGTCTTCTGCAAGAACTGTATTCCCATCACTGAATTTAGCATAAGGATCAATAGTTACAGTAAGATTCTTTCCTCCATTGGAAACTGTACATTCTGTAGCGACATTTGGTTCCCACATGAAATTAAAGGGATTTCTACTGTATAAAGATCCATAAACATTCTGCATCCAGATACCATCATAATAACTTTCATGAACGAAAATGTTAGGTTCAGAAACACCGTAAGGGACAGCATGTTTTATTATGTGATCTGCTGGATCATCCCAATATTCTATTCTTTGAGCAGATTCAGTTTGTAGAACGAAACTAGGAAACGTTAATGTATCTTTACTGCCCCAGAGTGAGTTAGGGTAGTACAAGCTAATTGAAGGTAAATCATCATACAATATTTCTTGTAATTGATGTGCATATTCTGCTCGAGAAATTGGGAAATATTCTGAATTAAAGTTATCTAGAAGAGTATCATATGTCGAATTAGAATACTGATAGAAATTATCTCCATAAGGAAGCAAGTTTGCAGTATCATACAAACCTGTTGGATCCCAATCAAGTTCCCATGACCAACCAACAAAGACTATGTCGTAACCA
>JAUWPI010000194.1 GCA_030611665.1 Candidatus Heimdallarchaeota archaeon
AACATAGAGATTCAATTGAAACTTCTGAAACTTTATATACATTATATTCAAAGTAGCCACGAATTATAGACATTTACCAGGTGCAATTTATGAGTAAAGAAGAAAGATTAGCATTCTTTGAAGAACAAATTGAAGTAGAAAAGAAGATAGTTGAAACAGCAAATAGAATTGTAAAAGGAGTAAAAAACCCTCTAGTCAGAGAGATGATAGTGGCTGTTTCTCTAGATTCGCAAAAACATGAGGGAATGCTTTCAGCTCTTCGTGACCGATTAACTGGTCCCTCTCCAGCAATAGATGAGACGGTATCAGATGAGATAGGCGAAGCAATTCAAGAACATATAGAATTGGAAGCAGAAGCTATAAACCAATATAAAAATTTTCTTGATAACTTGTGTTGCTCTGATAATAAAGAAAAAATCGTTATTAAAGCAATTTATGAAGATGAACTCAGACATCATGAATTGCTTAGATGGATATTTAAAACCATAGTACAAAAAGAAACGTTAATAGAAGAAGATATGTGGGATGACATGTGGAGAGATGCTTTTACTCATGGTACTCCTGGTGGTTAAAGTATCTTAAAAAGGTATTTTTTCAAAAACATTTTCTTTGGATTTCATTCTCTTCAAAGATAAATAAATATCCAATTGTTTTGTATCACTAATTATTCAAAGAAATAAAAATAAGAAATAAAAGAAAAAGAAAAGAGATTAGCTTTTAATTGTCTTTTTACTTATTTCTGGAGATGCTGGTTTACTATCAGGAACAGAATTATCTGTTCTTAATAATTTTCTCAAAACTTTTCCAACTGGAGATCTTGGTAATTCATCTCTATATTCGATAATTTTAGGGATTTTATACGGTGCGAGCTGTTCTTTACAGAACGCTTTAATTTCTGGTTGAGTAAGTTCTTTACTTCCAGGTTCAGCAACTAAAACAGCTTTAACCATCTCTCCAGTTTCAGTTTTGGATTGAACAACAGCTACCATATTGATGTCAGGATGTGTGTATAAGACGTCCTCTACCTCATTTGGCCAAACTTTGTAACCAGAAACACTAATCATATCTTTTGCTCGATCTACTATAGAAAAGTAACCACCTTCTGAATTAGTAGCAATATCTCCAGTACGTAACCAACCTTTAACTAGAGTATTTTCAGTCTCTTCCTTATTATTCCAATAACCTTTCATAACGCTAGGACCGCGAATCCAAAGTTCTCCAGGAACACCAAATTCAGAAATTTCTTCGTGTGTGTCAATATCAACAATCATAGCTGTTGTATTTGGAAGTGGAATACCAATTGATCCGACTTTACGTTTATCATAATTAGCTGGATTTACATGAGTAACAGGGGAACTTTCAGAAAGTCCATATCCTTCAACAAGAATACATCCTGAAGCTTTTTCGAATTTTTGCGAGGTTGTCTCAGGAAGTGCTTCCCCTCCAGAAATACACATGTATAAAGAGGTTAAATCAAATTTCTTAATTTTTGGATGTTCAGCAAGTTTTTGGAAAAGAACAGGAACAGCATTCATGAATTGAATACCATTATTCTGAATTTCTACAAGAAGACTATCCAGATCACGAGGATCAGGAACTAGATATAAGCACCCACCAACGGCTATTGACCAGAAGAAAGAAGTGGATAAACCGAAAATGTGTGATAATGGTAAGACACCTAGGATTTGATACTGACCATCAGGAACTTCTGGTAACCACTTATCCCAATAGGGTATAATAGTAGCTTGAGCAATTAGATTGTAGTGAGTCAACATCGCACCCTTAATTATTCCAGTTGTCCCTCCTGTGTATTGAAGGACTGCTACGTCTTCTTTAACTTTAATTTCTGTATTAATTCTTTTGTCCGAAGCTGTTTTTAGAACTTTCTTATATACTAATTCTCCTCTTACTTTTGGATTCTTTCTTCCAATAACATATTTATATAGAAAAGCTGTTACTGGTGGTAATGCATCTGCTACAGATGAGATTATAACATGTTCAATGTTTGTTTCATCTTTGATTTCTCTTATTTTGTCTAGAAATAGATCCATTGCTATTATTGCTTTAGCCTCACTATCTTGTAGTTGAAATCTTATTTCTTTAACTGTAGCCAGAGGACTAATTGCAGTAAGAACGGCTCCTAAAGACATTGTAGCAAAAAATGTTACTACAAACTGTGGGGAATTAGGTGTTAAAATTGCTATTGTATCACCTTTCTTAATTCCTAAATCATGAAGGGCATTTGCTAATCTGTTTACATCTTCTTCAATTTCTGTATATGTCATGAACTTGCCTTTGAAATGAGTTGCATTTCGTTCAGGATACTTGTCAACTGTTTGTCTAAAAAGTTCACTCATACTTATTTCAGGTACTTCAATTGTATCAGGAATACCCTCACAATAATTCCATATTTTTTTTGGCATGTAAAAACCTACTATTACTACTATTCAGAATTGTACTTATTTAAATAATTTTCTCGTACAACCATTCAAAAATCCATGACTTAGAGGTTTTAAATAAAAAAAGAGAAGGATAACTAATATTACACTTGCAATTTGATAAGTTTCTTATACCATTCAAGCATTATATGTAACTGCCATTTGAGGTAAATCGCAAAATTATCCTCGGAATCTTTTTGTATATTCATGAAACTGTTAAATCATGCGCATAGTTGTCCAATCTCCAAAAGAAAAACAATTGTTGATTAAGTTGGTTGATTTCTTATCGAAACAGAATATTAATTTTTTTCTTGAGTTTAAGGACCCTCTTTCTTTCCAGATTGAGGAAGCGATGGATGAGTTATGTTCTTGTGATATTGAAGTTGACAAAAATGAGGAACCTATGGCACTATCTGTATAGCAATAACATTATATTTTATCATGCTAATTGTTGGTAATAATGTGGAAGAATCAACCGACTTGTAATGATTGTGGAAAGACTTTCAAAGGACCACAATTAAGGTGCTCAAAATGCAAAGGGTTAGTTGCCATTCCTCCAATTAGCGGTCCATCACTTAAAGATATCAACCTCTCCTCCATGTGGTCTTTGCATCCTTTTCTTCCTAATTTTTCCAAACCAATTTCACTTTTTGAAGGAAATACTCCATTATTACCTGTAAAAAACATAGATGATTATCAAGATTTAGGATTGAAACTAGACTTCAGAAATCCTACAGGTTCTTTTAGAGATAGAGCAAGTTCTTTGCTAGTTTCGGATGCATTTCAAAACAAATCACAAACTATTGTTGGAGCTAGCACTGGAGCTTTTAGTATTAGTCTAGCAGCTTATGCTGCAAAAGCTGAAATTGATTCTATAAGTGTTGTACCACAAAATCTTGAACTTTCCAAAATAGAACAAATCAAAATTTATGGGAGTCAAATTATTGAAAAAGGTGAATCAGTAGAAGAAGCAATTGAATATTCCTTCAAAGTCGCAGAGGATAACATGGCATATCACGCATCTCCAGATAATAATCTTCTAACTATCGAAGGTCAGAAAACAATAGGTCTAGAAATTGTCTTGCAGAAAGACACCATAGATAGTATAATTGTGCCAAGAGGTTCTGGATCACTAATATATTCCATTTTTCGAGGTTTTGAAGATGCAATTACCTCAGGATGGATTAAAGAATTCCCAAAGATTTACGCTGTTTCATTAGAAAAAACAAAAGTAGCTCATTTAGCAGAATCATTAGAGATTACAAAGGTATTTCTTCTTGAAGAAGTGAAAAAGATAATTAAAAGAACAAACGGAAATGAAATAGAGATCGACGCTGAGTCTATGTTAGATGAAGCTATAATTTTAGCCAAAAATGAAGGACTATTTATTGAACCAGCATCTGCATCAGTATTAGTTGCTGCTAAAAATCTCATCCAAGAAGATCTGATAGATTCAAAATCTAGTGTTGCAATCTTGTCCGGTTCTGGATTAAGTACACTCAATGTTTACGCTGCTAGGTTAAGAGGAAAGAAGAAAGTTGTTTGGGGATTATCAGAAAGCTCAACTACAAAGTTTGAAATTCTCAATCT
>JAUWPI010000049.1 GCA_030611665.1 Candidatus Heimdallarchaeota archaeon
TAAAATTCTAATTCCTTTTCAATATTCTCCAAAGAAATTTCCTCTTTTTCTTCCTTTTTTGGTTCTAATGTTGGTTCTATAACTAGTTCTTCTTGTTTAAATATCATTGTTTTGGAATAATTGTGATGGATACTTTCAGGATTAAATAAATCAGTAGCTTTTTTACGTATCCTTTCAAAATTCTCCTTATCTCCCAAATTTTTATTGCAATCTAAACTCCATTTCAAGTATCCTCTGACCGCATATTCATTCTTTTCAACGGGAAGACTCATAGCCATTTTTTCAAATTGATCAGAAGCTCTTGAGTAAGATCTTTTTGCTTTCAAATCTTCTTCAACTGCATCATAATAATTAGCAGACTTCACATAGAGTTTTGCAGCAAAATAGTAGTTTTTTTCTTCAAATTCTCTAGCTATTGATTCGCAAACTCCACCAGCTTGTTCCAACTCATTTATTTGTTCAAATTGATGGGCATTAATGATTGCAAAATCGTATGCTCTTTGATACATTTCCTTTTCTATACATATCTTTGTAATTTTATTTAGTTTCGCTGCAATGGCAAAATCTGCTAATCTGTCTCTTATTTTTAGAGTAAGGTTCTTTACTATTCCTATAATTTTATCAGATGGAGCAATGTGATTTTCAAGATCGTTTAATATCGAATCTAATTGTACCATTAACGTTGGTAAAGATCCGAATAAGGTTAACCTAAATTTCATCGCTGTTAATAATGAATCTTGAACTAATCTCGCATATTGTGACCCTAACTCTAAAATTTCCTTTTCCTCTAAACTCTTCAGTGTATCCTGTGACACATAAACTGTTAACTGATCTATTGGGAAAACATTTTCATTATATGAAGCCATTTCTATAAAAGCTGCTTCTTCATTATCTGATAACTCAAAATATGAGCGTATGTTCCTCTCAACGAAATCTTCTATTTGTAAATCAGAGGATATGAAAGCTATACCTAAATTCAAATCGAAAAAAGATCGATGACAATTAGTAATTAATTCTAATATCCCCTTATTTATCAACATTGGAGCCTTTCGTCTAAGATATATTTCTGCCTCAGAAGCAGTTAAAGGCGCGATTCTTATAATATTTGCACTATCGGTCAAATTCTTCTCGTAATCAAAATCATAGAGATATTTTTCGTTAAATGTTGCTACAATAACAAAATTGTATTTTCGTTCATTAATACCTTTTACAATTCTTGAGAATATTGGATAGAACTCTTGTAGATCAAATGACTTAAACAGTTGTAAATTATCAAAAAAGAAGTAAA
Organism: Candidatus Heimdallarchaeota archaeon; assembly: GCA_030611665.1. Taxonomy (GTDB): domain Archaea; phylum Asgardarchaeota; class Heimdallarchaeia; order Heimdallarchaeales; family Heimdallarchaeaceae; genus UBA460. The sequence goes on from JAUWPI010000049.1 coordinate 1,289, forward strand.
GAAACGTGTTTGTCTCTAGTAATTTCATATTTAACTTATCAAGACTCTCGAAGAATAGTTCAACATAATGATCTGTGTAGGATTTTTCGGAAGGAATTTTCAGAGTTTGATTTAATTGAGGTAAATCATCACCTAGTTTCTTTTTCCCTACTTTTTCCAATAATGATCGCCAATCAGGTGATAACTCATCTATTTTGTTTTTCCACGATTTGAAAAAATTTAAGAGTTCATCTTCTTCTGGAATCAATTTCACAACATGCACTAAGTCACTTCTCCCAGAAATCGTTGTGGATAGTTTAGACAACAATGAACTTTTACCTGTTCCTTCATCACCTATAATCAAAAATGAATGAATGTTTTCTTCCTGTTGTTTGATTTTACCAATCTGCTCTGTGAAATTATTAATTATTTCTCGTGAGCCATAGAAATCATCAGGTTTGCAAGGTTGTAGAAATTTGCTTTTTTCACTTGTCATTATTATCCTCACGCATTACTTAATTTGATTAGTGTAATTTTCTACTTATAAAATCTGTGTAAGTGTTAAATCACAGTTATCTTAAATTTTCGTGAAAACTCAACAGTTTATCAAAGTTAGAAACATATAAAAGTATCTAGCAACTCAATATATATACTAAACAACAGAGGTGTAAAGATGACAATAGGTGAACGTTTTGTTAAAGCCAGCAATAATTTCCGAATTACAGCTGGAAAGAATCGAAAATACAGAAGAAGGGATCATCTTTGCGCAGAAGAGGATTATAGAGCTTGAAAATGACTTGCTCTTGATGGATGAGCTTTTGAACAAAAGTTTGTATCTTTTTATTGACTTAATGAAAGATAAACATCAGTTAATTTTCACTGAAGCCATAAAACAGTTAGATAAGAAATCTCTTTCTTTGAACAAATTAGCAGAAATCTTATCGCATAAATTAGATCTCACATTTTCAATGATTAAGTGGAATCTAACAAAATTCAGAGATTATGGATTGTTCGAATCTAATGGTCAGAGAGGAAATACAAAATCAACTGTAATCATAACAGATCTTGGAATAATGCTCAATTCCACTTTTGCGAGGATGAAAATAAAAAAACTGTAACAACCAAAACAATATATGAAAAATAGCAAATCAGCTAAATGGAGACTGAGCATATTGATGAAAGAGCAAATCTTACAATATAAAAAATCAGGTCAAATACTTGCTCAATCATTAGAGTATGCATTATCAATTACAAAACCAGGTGTAAAGCTGGTTGATATTGCGGACAAAGTTGAAAATTTAATCTGTAAGAATTCAGCACAACCAGCTTTTCCGGTTAATATTTCTATTAATGAAATTGCGGCTCATTATTCACCAACAATTTTCGATGATTTGACTATTCCAGAAAATTCCATAGTAAAAATTGATGCTGGTGTACAAATCAACGGATACATTACAGATGCTGCAAGAACCATTGTTTTCGATGATAAATGGGAACAAATGAAACAACTTGCTAGAAAGGCATTGGATGAAGCTCTATCAATAATCAATCCTGATACTACTGTATATGAAGTAGGTGAGATTGTTGAGAAAACAATTAATAAGGAAGGATTCAAACCTATAGTCAATCTGAGTGGGCATTCATTAGCTCAATATTCTTTGCATGATGGAGTATCTATTCCAAATTATAAGGTTCCAAAAAGGATGAGAGATAAATCACAAACCTTCAAAGCTGGAAGAGCATATGCAATTGAACCCTTTGTTACAACAGGAAAGGGACGGGTTAAAGATAATCGGGATATGACGATTTATAGACAATTCCGAGATGCAAATATAGAAAGATTACCCAGAAAAATAAGGGAAGGATACCAATACATTGACAATAATTTTAATCGAATGCCTTTTTCACCCAGATGGCTTTTCAATGAAAATTTCGAAGTTGAGGATGTAGAAGTTATAATGAATGAGCTCCTTCGTCGAAACATAGTGTACGGATATCCTGTCCTAGTTGAAAGTACAGGAGCTCCAGTTACACAAGCTGAAGATACTATTTTTATTGATAAAAATGAAACATATATTTTAACAAAAACAAAAAATAAGTGAGAGAATATCCATAATAGAATGTCACATCTCTCAAGGAATGATTTTAGATTATTAAGGGTTCTAGTTCTCTTGGGTATGGAGTAATTAACTCTGAACCATCTTCTGTTATGATCACTGTATCTGAATGACGAAATCCTCCGAACTTATACTCATAAATTCCTGGTTCGCATGTAAAAACCATTCCAGGTTGAATTATCTCATCTACTCCAATATCTAGGAATGGAGCTTCATGTCCTTCCATTCCAATTGCGTGTCCAGTATGATGTTGAGTTAAGTGTTTCATCCCTGCTTCTTTGAACACATTTACAGCAGCTTTGTCCACTTCACTACAAGGGATTCCAGGTTTAAATGCTTCTAAAGCAGCGTCTTGTGCTTTCTTCATAACATCAAAATAACTTCTCTGTTTTTCAGAAGGAGACCCAATAAACATAGTTCTCTCCAGCTCAGAAAGATATCCTGAAACATTAGCAGCTGCTCCTGTAACTAAAACATCGCCTTTTTTGAAAACTGCTTTCTCAATTACAGAATGTGGTATTGCGGACCACTCTCCAATCTGACCTCTATAACCTGCATGGGCAGGGAGTAATCCTCTTGGGATGAAACCTTCTAGATCATGCATCATCTGTTTTGAAGCTTCAACACAAGCTTGAAGTGATACTTCTACCTCATTTTTACCCTCTTCAGTATATTTCTGTAGAAGTTGATGGGCTAAATCGCCATACTTTGCTGAAATTTTTATCAGTCTAAGTTCTTCTTCATCTTTGATTTTTCTCATCTCTGGTATCAATGAGGAATGGATATTATACGTAGTTTCTTTAGCAATCAAATCAGATAATAATGGTCCATTATACCCCCAATAGGCAGAGAATGTTGTTGATTCCATTCCTACCTTAGTATCCAAAACCTTATGTTTTTTTAGACTTTCAATGAATAGCTTTGCTGGATGAGTCAAATCTGGATACTCAAAATAGATTTCTCTACCTACCCAAGGAATTTTCTCTATTAGATGTTCTTGTTCTAATCTAGGGACAAAAAACCATGGTTCATCATGATGAGGTAAAACAAGGGCAATAGGTCTTTCAGTCGGGATAAAATGGTATCCTGTTAAGTAATATATTGAGAGTGGGCTAAAGAAGATCATAGAGCCCATATCATTTCTTTCTTGAAACTCAAGTATTTTTCCAATCCTTCTTAGATGGTTCTCTTTTGATATAGTATAATTATTCATGTAAATTCTTTCCTTTTTTCTATGCAAATCCTATTACTGTACTTGTTGGTAGTATTTTTCTAAGAGCAATAAGATCTGGTTTATATAAAAATGTTAAATGTTTCGGGTGGGGAATTTCAACGAATTCACCCCATGATCCTTCGAATTTATCAAGCGCTTTTAATACTAAAAACTTATCAATTAACTCACCAGAGATAACATAAGTGCCCGATCCCAGATCTCTTCTCCTGATTATAAGAAATGGAAGTAAAACTTCTTTTTCTTTCTCACTTGGACAAATTGAAAGAAGTAAATCTATTTCCTTCTTATCAATATACAATTGACTATTATCTCTACTAACATACACGTTGTAACCTTTGAGAGCTACATTTAAAGGGACTCTTTTCTTAGGAAGATGTGAATTAATTGAATCTATTTCATATTTTAGGAAATTGCTTAACTTGTCATCAAATTCCAAATTTTTCACCAATCAGTTTCCTGAATAAGTTTTGGGAAAAAAGATTTTATCAATATTATAAAAGATTAAATGGGTACCAACTAAGAATGGAATGAATAGTGTTACAATATTGAATATTATGAAGATGAAGACAGCTCCGACAAGATAGACAAAATATAAGTCTACGATATTGAACCCAAAGATGAATACTGCAGCTATTGTCAAGTTCACTACAATATCAAGGAAAATCGCATAAATCAACCATGAAACAATTTCTTTTTTCTTTAGTGTGAATTTCCTTATTGATTTTCCTAGAATATAACCAATAATTATTGCAAAAGGAACACCAATTATTACAGAAGATCCTCTTATAAAAAGGATTGAAGATATATTAGCAGGAATATTCAACGAAAGAGCGATATTCGGGTCTGTTGGATCATATGAAGCTAGTGCTACAAGAAGGTTCATTAGATAATGCAATATTGACACTGCGATAAAAATTAGAGTCATATAGAGAAATTTCAAGCCAGAGGAGTATTCTTTCAGTTGTGTTGGTTCTGTTATCTCTTCTTTCTTTGAATCTTTTTTCTTATCTACAATTTCTACTTCTGGTACTTCTGGCATTGCAGGCATTGCTGGATAATCAGTAGTTGTTGTTTCTTTTGTTACAGGAGGTGCTCCAGGTAGTTCTGAAACACTAGGATCATCTGCATGTTCTTTAAACACCTCAGCATTTTCATCAATATCTGTATCACAGAAGACACATTTGGTAGTACCTGTTATGTTAAGATTACCACAATTTGCACAACGTACAAAATCATCACTCATTATTATATAATTATACTAATGAATTAAAAAAGTATCTAAAATTTTTCAATGTTTTACTTTATTCCTCTTAAAATCTTCTATCAGTTTTTGGAATAGTTTTTCTTGTTTCTTTGGAAGAGGCATTTCATCTTTCAATTGTGTCAATAGCTCTTTCTCATTTTCAGTTAATTTACTAGGTATAGCATAATGAACAATAATCAGAAAGTCTCCATAATTCATACCGTACTGTGTTTTTCTTTGAATACCTTTTCTACTAAGACGCAAAACGTTGCCTTCTTTTGTTTTCTTTGGTATTTTCACCTTTTCTGGGCCATAAGGAGTAGGAACAATCATATCACCACCTAAAATTGCAATTGGATAGGGGATTGATAGTTCAACAATTATATTATCGTTTTGTCTTTTATAGAAAAGATGAGAGTCTACTATCAAGCGGAAATAGAGATCACCTCTAGGTCCACTCAAACGACCTTTTTCTCCTTTTCCTCGTACTCTCAATCTAAAACCAGTGTCTACGCCAGGAGGGATATCTAATTTAATCCTTTCATCTTCCCCTGAATCACCGGTGCCTTTGCACGTTTTGCAAGGATTTGTTATAATTTCTCCGTTACCCCTACATCGTCTGCATCCTTGTTGTGTGCTGAATATACCAAATGCAGTTCTTTGACTAACCACTTCAATACCTGAACCGTTACACTCTGGACAAGTTTGAGGAGATTCTCCTTTTTCTGATCCAATTCCTCTGCAATCTAAACAAGGTTTCTTAATTGGAACATCAATAATCTTTGTCACACCATAAATTGCATCCTCAAACGAAATTCCATAATTCATTAACAAATCCGATCCCTTTTGAATACCAGATGGACGTCTGGATCTTCTTCCCCCAAACATGCTAGAAAGGTCATCACCAAAAATAGAATTAAAAATATCCATAACGGAAGAGAAATCACCTGCATTTACATTTGAAAAACGAGATTCTACACCACTAAAACCAAATCTATCGTACGCAGATCTTTTTTCAGAATCTGTTAAAATCTCATAAGCTTCAGAAGCTTCTTTAAACTTAGTAGCTGCTTCAGGATCATCTGGATTTCGATCAGGATGATATTGCATTGCTTTCTTTCTGAATGATTTTTTAATATCTGCGTCTGTAGCATCTTTAGAAAGATCTAGAACTTCATAATAATCTCGTTTTTCTGGCATTGTAATTCATCTATTATTTTGTGGATACAAAACAAGAAAAGAAGAAGGAATAAAAATATTATCGGTTAAAGAGAAGATAGATTTTTATCTAATCTTCATCTTCAACTGGTTCATAATCAACATCTATTACTTGTTCTTCATCAATGTCAGGTTGTTGAGGAGCTCTAGGAACGGGTCCTTCTGCTCCTGCAGGGGTAAAAGGATCTTGACCAGGTTGAGGACCTCCAGGTGCTTGACCAGTTTCAGCATAAATTCTTTGAGCTACTTTAGAAATCTCTTGCATGAGGTCATCTGTTTTACTCTTCAATTTTTCAACATCCTCTTTTTCCATCTCTTCCTTAAGAACTTCAATTTTCTCATCAATTACCTTCTTTTCGTCTTCAGTTACTTTGTCTCCTAAATCTTCGAAAGTTTTCTCAGCTGTATAAATTGCTTGTTCTGCTGTATTTCTTGTTTCAACAGCTTCTTTTCTTTTCTCATCTTCTTCTTTATACTTCTCTGCATCTTCTCTCATTTTTTCTATCTCGTCATCAGAAAGACTTGAAGATTGAATTACAATGCTTTGTTCCTTTCCAGTTCCTAGGTCTTTTGCTGAAACTTGGAGAATACCATTGGCATCCATATCGAAAGATACTTCGATTTGTGGAACACCCCTTGGAGCTGGAGGAATACCTACTAATTGGAATCTTCCAAGTGTTATATTATCAGGAGCCATTTTTCTTTCTCCTTGAAGAACATGTATTTCTACAGAAGTTTGCATATTAGCAGCAGTCGAGAAAACATTCTTTTTAGTTACAGGAATAGTAGTGTTTCTTTCAACAAGAGGGGTCATAATAGAACCTAAAGTTTCTAATCCTAAAGTAAGAGGAGTAACATCTAGAAGAAGAATGTCTTTAACTTCACCAGCAAGAACAGCGGCTTGGACAGCAGCTCCCAGTGCAACAACTTCTTCAGGAGCTACACCTTTGTATGGTTCTTTTTTGAAAATCTCTTTAGCCATATCTCTGATCATTGGCATTCGTGTTGCACCACCTACCAAAATAATCTTGTCTAAATCTTTAGCCTTCTTACCTGAATCTTTCATTGCCTGCTTGGTTGGTCCTACACATTTTTCAACAAGGTCTTTTGTAAAATCCTCAAATTTTGCTCTTGAAAGCTCTAAATCAAGATGCTTAGGTCCAGAAGCATCTGCTGTAACATAAGGTAAACTTATTCTTGTTTTCAATTTTGATGTTAGCTCGATTTTAGCTTCTTCTGCTGCATCTTTTAATCTCTGCATAACTTTTGCATCTTTGGCAAGATCAATTCCTTCCTTCTTCTTGAATTCATCTACAATCCAATCAATTATTCTTTGATCCCAGTCATCACCACCTAGTAGGTTATTACCACTGGTTGCGATTACTTTGAATAAACCATCATCAAGTTCTAAAATTGAAACATCAAAGGTTCCTCCACCAAGATCAAACACTAGCACTCTTTCTGCGCCCTCTTTATCTAATCCATAAGCTAATGCACTAGCAGTGGGTTCGTTAACAATTCTCAAAACCTCTAATCCTGCAATTTCTCCTGCATTCTTTGTAGCGGTTCTTTGCGCGTCAGAAAAGTATGCAGGTACAGTAATAACAGCTTTGTTAATCTTCTCTCCTAAATATGCCTCTGCATCCTCTACCATTTTTGTTAAGATCATTGCAGAAATCTCTTCAGGTCTGTACTCTTTTCCTTCTAGAGAAAATCTATAATCTGTACCCATCTTTCTCTTGATACTTCTAATTGTTCGATCATACATTGCAATTGATTGCCTCTTTGCTTGAATCCCTACAGTTCTTGTACCATCTTCATTGATTGTAACGACACTAGGTGTTAATCTTCCACCTTCTAAATTTGGTATGATTTCTGGCTTTCCAGCAACCATATATGCAATACCAGAGTTTGTTGTACCTAAATCTATCCCAACAACTAACTCTTTCTTTGTTTTTTCTTTACTCAAATCTATCACCATTAAATAAGCATTATTGTAGTAAAATGAAACTTCTTTTCGGAAAAATTTGCAGTTTACTGATATATAAAAGTTGTTATTCACAAAAAAATAGTTAAGAGAAGAAAGAAGGATGAAACGCACAAAGAAAAAGAAGAATAGGAGGGTCAATTTTGGGTTCTGATGGGTTTTCTTTGAGTTCTTCCTTTTCTTTTTGTACGTTTTGGCTTCGTGTAGTAGGGGGACTTGTTCAGGAGAATTTTTCTAGCGATTGGCTTGAATAGTGTGATTAAGAATCTTCTAAACCGGATTTTCTTTCTGAAAACTTTAAGAAAATCATCAAATGTATTGTGTTGGAAATTAAGCAATTCTTGAGCATCCTTAGTGTACATCCAATCACAATGATAATAATCATCATTAGTTCTAACTTGTTTGAATGCTGATTCAGGTAACATTGCTATACCTAAAGCATCCAGCATCTTTGAAACATATTCTCGTTGATACAATTGATTATCTTTACCACCACCAATGAACAGTGTTTTACCTACAACTTCTGCAGATAAAGCATTAACACAAGCTAAAGCTGCATCTCGAGAATCTACAACCTCTATCCTTTGGTCTAAAGGTATATCAAACATAATGTCAGGAACATTCCAAGTCATTTCAAACGGAGTTACAGCTGCAAATCTAAGAATAACCCAAGGTAACTTACTATTCCAGAATTTCATTTCCATTTTGATTTTATGTTGAGCATAGTTATCATAATTTAGAGGATTTAATGGATCATCAACAATTATTGGAGGTTCATATTTCATTCTATTTCCATGAACTGCTACCGAAGATATGAAAATGAATTTTGGAGGTTCTGGACATTTTTCTGCAGCTCGCAGTAAATTCGTAGAACCAGTAACATTTACTTCATACGCTAACTCAGACATATCATATGCCAAAGGAGGAATAATTGCAGCTAGATGTATAATGTAATCTACATCTTCAACTAATCTATGGACTATATCAGGATCTCTAATATCACCCCAAATAACCTCATAATTACCTAATTTTCTAAGATGTAATTCAGTGTTCACATTTCTAGGTGTTCTTAGATCAAAACATCGCACCTTATATTCTTTTTTTAACAAGACTTCAAGAGTTCTTTGACCAACATTGCCAAATGCACCCGTTAATAATACTCTCATGAATCTATAATTGTCTTGGACAGATATGTCAAATTGCTTGCAACGATTCAACAATAGTAATTCGGTTTTTTTAGAATTATTTCGTAGAAAAACTTATATAGTCAACAGATGGGCTTAAAAAGCCCCCAAAGACAGGTATAACGCATGTGAGGAACGGATAAAGGGTTTAGCATCCAGAAAAAGTAATTATGTGTTTTTGGAATTACTTTGATGAAGTTATACAAAAGATGATTCTTGTAGTATAGCAGATTATAAAAAAATTATATAAAAAATTCTCCTTTTAAGACAAGTATTGATTTTCCAATTAGCTCCACACGATTGTTTTCTAAAATTTTCACGGTTATTTCTCCGCCTCTCTCAGACATTTGGTAACCTTTCATTTCTTTTTTACCAAGTTTCTTTGCCCAATATGGTGCTAAGATTGTATGAGCTGATCCTGTAACTGGATCTTCGTTTATCCCAACCCATGGGGCAAAAAATCTTGAGATGAAATCATAGTTTTCTCCACCTCTCGCTGTTACAATTACACCACGTATTTCATAACTAAGAGATAATCGTTTTAGTTTCTCAAAATCGGGTTTTAGACCAGATATGATTTCTTTTGAATCTAATTCAATAAGAATATCTGTAACGTCTTTGGAATAAGCAAAAACTTCAGCTGTTTTTACACCCAAAGCATTGAGTAGTGTGGGTAGTGATTCGGTAATTTCAGATTCATACATAGGAAAATCCAGAATAACACCATCTCCAGTTTTTGATGCAATTAACTCACCGCTTAATGTTTCATAAGTTACAGAGTTGGAATCTATTTTAAGTATGTGAAACAACAGATGTGAAGTAGCAAGAGTAGCATGACCACACAAGCTCACTTCAACTTGAGGAGTAAACCAACGTAAACGAAATCTATTCAATTTCTTAATTTCTTCGATATTGGGAACGTAAAGAAAAGCAGTCTCAGAAAGGTTCATCTCTGCAGCTATTTTCTGCAAAGTTAAATCAGAATAATTTTCAGAGATTAAACAAATCGCTGCAGGATTCCCCCTAAAAGGTTCATCGGTAAATGCATCAATCTGATATATAGGAATGACATTAGCTTTGTTTATCTTTTCCACCTTCAAGAATATATTATATCTTTTCTTACTTTATCCCAAATCCATATTAAGTATTTTGTAAAGATTTGGAAATAATCTTTTTAACTTGATTCTATATATTAGCAAAAATTTATGAATATGATTGTCCAAAGTCAGAATATGAAACGAAAAGCAATTGTTAGTTTCAGCTTTCTTTTACTTACTATTTTCATAATACAAGTTAGTGCTGTCATGATATCACCAACACAAGGTGCGATTGTGGAAGCTTCACCCTCTGAAGAGGGGTTTATTGATTCAATGAGAGAGTATGTTGTACTCTTTGATTCTGAAGAAGCTTTTGATAATTATGTCACTGATGGAGACTACTTGTTAGCATTTCCATATCTGAAAATAGTTGCAATTGAAGATATGCTGAGTAATAAAATAGAACTCCAGAATTTAGATGGAGTGAAAAGAATTTTTGACATAACAAATACTATATTCCAAATTCTAAAACCCGTACCAACTTATCAAGTTGATTCTGTTTTCGAGAACATTAAATTTACAGTAGCAACAGCCGATCAAATCAATGTTTCAGGTGTATGGGCCATGGGTTACGATGGCTCAGGAACTGTTGTTTATGATATTGATACAGGAATTAATGTAGATCATGTAGATTTCACTGGGAAAATCCTTCCAGGGAGTATGTCATTCGTCAATAGATCATATGGACATACATATACAACAGCTTCTATTAATGATGTAAATGGTCATGGTACTCATACTGCTGGTACTGCAGCAGGTGCAGGTATTGCTAACCCAAGCCATAAAGGAATGGCTCCAGGAGCTAATATCCTAGTAGGTAGAGTAGGGGGGGCAGGCGATGAGCTACCCATTTGGTCAATATTAGCAGCCTTGGAATACGCCTTAGAGTATGAAGCAACTGTTGAAGATATCGATGTAATTAACATGAGTCTTGGTTCAAGCGATCAAGAAGGAATGGATTTAGAAGAAACTCTTGTTGAAATACTATGGGGGGAAGGAATGTTTATCTCAAATTCAGCTGGAAATTATGATGATGTTTCCAGAGACTATATATCTGTAGGATCAGCTAGTTCTGCTCCTCAAGTCATGAGTGTTGCAGCAGTTGATTCAAATGGTTTCTTAGCGTCCTTTAGCGTTTTAGGTCCAACTGCAGACGGATATTATAAACCTGATATTGCAGCTCCAGGTGTGGATATTTTCAGTTGTGCAACCGGAGGAACTGATGGTTACGTCTCTTACAGTGGAACTTCTATGGCTGCTCCACATATTGCAGGAGCCGCAGCAGTTATGATTGAGGCACTCAAAAATCTTGGTATCCCTTACGACCCCGGAATGATAAAAGCAGCTTTGATGAAATCAGCTCCCGGACTAATGGATCATTTAGGGTCTGGAGCAGGAATTCCTGATGTCGGTAATGCTTTGCAAATGATAATTGATGCCCCTACAAACGCTTCAGGCTATCCTACACTTATGTACGCAATCAAAAATATGCCTACAAACGATCTTAAAGTTGCACCTCAAGGTTGGCATCATGAATTCTTTGTTGAATCTGTTTCTTCTACTCCATGGGAAGATTTAACACCAGTTTTAACAGGTGATTTAGGTCTTATTGGCTCTATTGAACCAGTACCTTATTCGGATCCATGGACTAAATTCTACAAATTTGTTTTAGACATTCCAACAAATCTAACACTTGGAGCTTATAGTGGAAGTATCGTGTTTGAAACATCACAAGGTGTTCAAGCATCAACTAATTTTGTGATTACTGTAACTGAAGGCAAGGGTAGGATATATTATGCGAAACAACATACATCATGGTCAATTGATGGTTACCTTGGTCAATATATCTTAGTAATAGAGAATTTAATGGAGAAAGGCATAGCAATAAATGAATATAGACATGGTCTGATTACTGATGCCGAATTAGCAGGTTATGATGCTATATGGTTTGCTGATCCTTTCGATTATGACTTTCCAAATTTAATCCAAATAAATCAATTACAACAAAACACAGATAAAGTAACTGCAAGACCTTTGTTAGAATCAGAAAAAACAGCCATACAAAATTTTGTTGCGAATGGTGGAGGGTTATTCATTGATTTACTTGGACAAACATCAGAAGTAATAGATCATTTATCAGCTTCTATCATTGCTGGTAATAATATTACAATGGTTAATGATCTGCTGGCTCCTTATGAAATAACCGTCTCAGACAAACTTTTTGATTTCAGTAATGTTGCTACTGCAAGTGTAATAATAGATCATGCCCTTACTGAGGGAGTTGTTAAAGTGGATCACTATGGAACAACTTTAACAGCTGCAGGAGATTCCAGAATACTAACAAAGTGGAATAATAAAGGAACAACAGCTGCATACGAAAATGATGTTGGAGGAAGAGTAATAGTTGTGACAACAAACTTCCACTTGGACACAATAGGATATAAAGATGCTTATAATTATGGAACACAGAACAAGGTATTTGTTAATAATATCTTCAACTGGTTTACTGCAAATGAAAAACTCATTGGTTCATATGTACAAGATGCTACGGGAGCAGATATAACAATTAAAGTCCTTAATACATCCACTACTGTTTCAGCAAGCGTTAAAATTGTCAGCCCTGCCGGTGAAACGACTGAAACAGTTACTTTAATTGAAGATTCACCAAGTATTTACTCATATAGACTCTCTTTTGGTGACGAAGCTGCTTATACTTTCAAGGCTGAGAGTAGTGATGATATCTATATTGCAAATTTCTTGCTTGACACATCACCCCCTGAAGTATTTGTTGAAGGCTGGACTAATGATACAAAATCAGAGCTTGCAAGATTGGACTTTGAAGTCAAAGACGATATATCCAATATTATTTCAATCTATATAAAACTAAATGGGGAAGATATTGATTTTCTAGGTTCTGGAAAAATAAGAACATTTGTTATATTTACATCCACTTTAGTTGACGGAGACAATGATCTTCATATTGTTGCAGTAGACCTTGCTGGAAACACTCTAGATGTCCATTACAACATTCCGACTAAATCATCTGGTGCTCCAGTTTCAACATTAGCGATACTTCTCGGGATATTATCCTTAGCAGCTATTACAACATTCATTAGAAGGAAAAAGCAATAATTTTTCCATCTTTTTCTTTTTCTTATTTTATCCTTTTAGCATAACATTTTTAACAGTTGTTCAGTTAATTTCTCAAAAGGGTAGAAATTCCGAATCTCGAGGGTTAAAATGAAAATTGCTAAAGGGTCAACTAAAATTGTCACAATAATCAGTTCAATTATGTTTGTTTGTACAATAGCATCTATTCTTATCTGCATTTTACTACCTACCCCAATATTTTGGCACTTTGGTATACTTGGAGTAGTTCTTTTCTGTGGGTTTTTTACCTTTTGGACATTCAGAGACCCATTAAGAGATGTCATTATTAATCCTAAAGGAATCATAGCACCAGCTGATGGATCTCTGATGAATGTTAAGAAGATGAAAGAAGGATTTTCATGTCAAATCCTAATGTCTCCTTTCAATGTTCACATGAACAGAAGTCCAATCGATGGAGTTGTGAAAAGCATTACTTTTCAGAAAGGATCTCATTGGCCAGTATACTTCCCTAATTACGCAAAACGAAACCAAAGAAATATCATTGTAATAGAAAATAATGAACTAGGAATAACTGCAGAGTTCACTCAAGTTTCTGGGATTTACGGAAGGAGAACTGTAGCATATCCAAAAGAAGGGGACGAAGTTAAACAAAGTGAGTTGATTGGAATTATCCGATTTGGTTCTATTATAAACTTGAAAATGACTGGTCTTAACAATTTCAAATTGATTGATCCCGTTCCTAAACACACTAGAGCAGGACTCACTGTATTAGCTACTTTCGACGAAGAAAGTGATTAAATGAACTGGCAAGAAGTTTCTTATCTACAAAAACCATGGATTAAGAAAACATCATGGATTTTAGCAAATATATTCACAATTGGAAACGGTGCAGCTGCAATTACTGGTATAGTGTTAACATTTCTTAACGTTCCAAACATGGAATATTGGTTCGCTAGACTCATAGCTATATGTTCCATTCTAGACTTTGCAGATGGAAAGCTAGCTAGAATTAGTGGCAGTAAGAAGTTGGCTGTTGATATTGATACAATCATGGATGCTTTTGCCTTTGGATTATTTCCTGCAACGTATATAGGTTATAGAATTGCGGAATGGAACGTTGAAGGGTGGAATATAGCTGTAGGAGTGGTTGGAGGTCTAGCTTTTCTTGGTGCTGCATGGTTCAGGCTGTATAGGTTTATCAAAAGAGATCCACTTTACACACCTTATTTCAGTGGATTACCAAGCTCATTTGCAGCAATGGTTCTTTCATGTTTAGTAATTTTTTCAGACACTCATGAATTGGTAATACTGCTATCATCACTGATTGTATCTGGTTTTATGATATCTATGATACCTTTTCCTTCATTTAAGGGGGTACCATCAAAATTCGATTTATTCTGGATAATATCTACTGCTTTGTTGGTCTTGGGATTTGCTGTTCTTCCAGATAACATAATGAAATATCTCGCCTATGGAATTGCAGTCTATATGATAATATATCTTATAGCTGGACCAGGATATGCTATGAAACTAAGAGAGAAAAGAAAAGAACTAAAAAAGGCAATATCTGTGGAAGAGGATTAGAGAAAACTAAAAAATGAGATGGAAAGAAAAGAAATCTTTCTATTTTTTCAATTTTGTAGCCGCAATCATTTCGAAACCGATTGCATTGGACATAACAGCATCAGGAGGAGTCAACACTTCTTCTGGTTTTTTGACAATGTTTGCATCAAAGAAAGCTTGCCTAAGATAATCACCAAAGACATAAGCACCACCACCACAAACGATGACTTTCTCTATCCAAGCGTCTGGCGGCAAATTGTTGAGTAATCGATTGCTTTCATCTACAATAACGTCAGCAATTGAAGTAACCGCTTGACTCATGGCAGAATCAATATTAATCGCTTTTCCACCAACTAGAATGTTTTTCTTGTTTTTCTCTATTGCCATCATAAGATCAAAAGGTCTAACTATTTTTCCTGTCTTATCTTGAATAGCTCTTGCTAAAGCACTTGTAAGGCTGTCAACTGCTTCTTCAAGAGAACCAGAAGCTGCTCTCATCATGTTTCCTTTATACATACAAAGGATATCTGTCGTTCCGTGACCAATATCTACAATGATTGAATCAACAGCAGTAGTCACCCCACTATTTTTGAGAGTATACCAATAGGTTCCATATGGTTCAGGCATAACAAAACAATTTTCGACAAGAATCTTCATTTGTTTAGCCTCGCCTGTAGCATCATTTTTAACCTTAATCTCATGAGTGCCCTTTAAACTTTTAATTAGTTCTTTGCTTTCTGCAACACCAGTTGCAATTGGAACACCAGTAGAAATAACAAACTGTTCATAAGTTGATTTCATAATAAGACTTAAAATGGCTTTGAGCGCAAGAACGCTGTTTTTAACAGATTTCATTTTACCCTCAGAAGCTAAAGGTTTTCTTATTTCACTTTGCAGTCTGGCTAATTCTCCGATATAAACATCAGTTCCATCATCGTCGATAATTAGATTATTGAGCCAGCTTTTGTCGGTAGCCATACCTGTCCATCCAGGATTAGGTGTACCTATAACAGAAGGAATTCTGTATCTCATGTCGCCGCATGTCACTTTGATTGTACTAGTCCCTAAATCAATACCTACAGCATTAGTCATTGGAGCAATGGGCATATTTTTTCACCACGGTAATTTACTTTAGTTTTTGTTATTTAAAGTGTTTGTCAGTACAGTAATCTAGAAATTGGTTTATAAACCAGAAGCTATTTTTCTCATCTAAACTGCGCTTTTTTATTAATACAAAATTATTCACCATAACAGTTTATTTCTCGTATGTACGCATAGATTTATAGATTTTAATGTGAAATTATATTTAAGAAGTGTTTAATTCAGAAAAAAGTATATAAATGTATATGCTTCTCTAAAACTAATTACATTCAGTAAAGGTGTTTACTATGGGTGTATTTCAGCAAGAAATGGACGAATTAGAGGTGAGGGCTCAGATTGACCGAGTTCTTCGGCAGTCATCTAAATTATTCGTCACTGAGAATGGTAGAAGGGTTCAACTTAATGAAGCTATTCGAATCAGAGAATTCTCAGCAGTATTAGGGCTCATTATAGCTTATAGTGCTGGTTCATTTATGAGCATTGATCGATTTCGGATGGAAGGATTACATCCCATCCGTCACAAGAGAATAATCAATCG